>WQYU01000043.1 GCA_009781075.1 Paludibacter sp.
CCGATGGTACTGCGTAAAAGTGGAAGAGTAGGTAGCCGCCATCTTTTTTTATCGCGCAATTTCATACAAATATATATGAATTGCGCGATATCTGTTTAAGCAAAAAATGGGAACGAGGGGATACTCTTTTCATAAATTTTGCAATTTTTTGTTAAATAAAACTTTTTATTTACCTTTACTATGGTGAAAATTCAAAGATATTCATTACTTTTGCCTGCTGATTTTTAACGAACAAGAAAATTTATGTTTCAAAAAATTTGTATTACGTTTTTATCCGTAACATTGCTTTTTTGCAATGCGCATGCACAGTTAATTAATCCTGTTGATACTGTTTACAATCCCAATATTGATTATAATGCACCTGCAAAACAATATATCATTAAAGGAATAACAGTCATAGGTGCGCCAAATTTTGACCAGTTTGCTGTAATAGGTTATTCTGGGCTTGATATTGGACGTACCATTAGTGTTCCGGGAATAGAAATAACAACAGCGATAAAGCGTTTTGTACGTCAAGGATTGTTTTCCGATGTAAAAATTATGGCAACAAAAATTGCTGGCGACCGCATTTGGCTCGAAATTCGTCTCAAAGAGCGTCCGCGAGTATCTGAACTAAATATTACAGGACTAAAAAAAAGTGAAAAAGATGATATGGAGAAATCTATAGGCATTCTAAAAGATAGCCAAATAACTCCAAATATTACCGACCGAGCTAAAAAAATTATTGAAAAACAATTATCTGTCAAAGGATTTTCAAATGCAGATGTGAAAATTTACCAGAAAGACGACCCCGAAAAACCAGGATATGTTGTTGTTGATGTAGAGATTGATAAGAAGGAAAAAGTTAAAGTCAATAAAATTATTGTAACAGGAAATACAGTCCTAAATCAGATGAAAATTGACAAAGCGATGAAAAAAACAAATGAAAAAGGCAGGTGGTATAATATTTTCCGTTCTAAAAAATTTATTCCAGAAGAATATGAAAATGATAAAAATCTTCTTATTGAGCGTTATAATGATGCCGGATATCGAGATGCGTACATAGTGGCAGATAGCATTGTCCCTATTGATGAAAAATCTATTAATATTTATATAAAAATAGAAGAAGGCAAAAAATATTATTTCGGAGATGTAAACTGGGTTGGAAATACCGTTTATCCTACTGATTATTTAAATCAGGTATTAAAAATTCATAAAGGTGAAGTTTATAATCATAAATTGCTCAACGACAGGCTTCAAGCCAATGACGATGCTGTTAATAAACTTTATTCCGACAGAGGTTATCTTTTTGCATCTATTGAACCTGTTGAAGTAAGTATTGATGGCGATTCTATTAACTTCGAGATGCGCATTTATGAAGGTAAGCAGGCAACAATAAATAATGTTGGTATTACAGGGAACGACCGTGTATATGAACATGTTATTAGGCGTGAACTTTACACAAAGCCAGGTCAACTCTACAGTCAATCAGATATTATTCGCTCGCTTGGCGAACTTGCTCGTATGGGGCAGTTTGACCCGGAAAATGTTTATAAAAATTTTCATTGGGATCCCGACCCTGAAAATGGCACGGTGGATATTACTTACGGATTGACAACGAAAGGCAGCGACCAATTTGAATTGTCAGCAGGGGTAGGAGGAACGGGTTTTGTTGGAAGCATCGGAGTGAAATTTTCCAATTTTGCCATTCAAAATATTTTCCGCCCAAAAATGTATAAAATTGTCCCTCAAGGTGAAGGACAAACCTTTGCATTAAATTTCCGCAGCAGCGGGCTTGCATACAATTCTTTTAGTATTTCATTTGAAGAGCCATGGTTTGGGGGGAAACGCCCTAATTCTTTGTCGGTTTCGTTTTATTGGGCAAGGCAAAATTCTTACAGCAATCGTTATCTTAGTAATATGGGTAGTTATTATAATTCGTATATGTATAATAACAATTATTATAATGGTTACGACTATTCAAATTATGGTTCAACCGAATTTGACCCTAATAAATACATACAAACTATTGTAGGTTCAATCGGCTATGGGAAACGGTTGAAGTGGCCTGATGACTATTTTACTTTCTACGGCGAATTGTCGTATCAACTCTATACTATGAGTGAATGGCCATATATGGGGTTGTATGATGAAAATAATAAACTTGTTACGGATGGAGTTTTTAATAATCCTGCAATAGGGTTAACAATAAGCAGAAGTTCTGTGATGAATCCTATTTACCCACGCAACGGCTCGACTTTTTCATTAAGTTTGAAAATTACGCCTCCATACTCGTTAATTAACGGAAAAGATTATACGAAAATTCCTTTTGCCGAACGTTATCGTTTTATAGAATATCATAAATGGAAATTTAGTGCCAAAACATTTTCATCACTGGATTCGAAAGAAAAATTTGTGCTTATGTTGCGTTCAGAATTTGGATATTTAGGATATTACAACAAATATGCACGCTCGCCTTTTGAAACCTTTATGCTTGGTGGAGATGGGATGTCTGCATATTCAGGAGCATATACAATGGGAATGGAATATATTCCTTTGCGCGGATATGATGCGGGTTCACCTTTTGTTGTGCCGAGTGGCGCTCAGGGGTCTGCTTCTTCGGCGTCAAGTTATGTTTATGATAAATTTACTCTTGAAATTCGTTATCCGTTAATGTTAGGACAAAACAATACGACTCTATGGGCACTCGGATTTGCGGAAGCGGGTAACAGCTTTTTCAGTATTAAGGATTACAATCCGTTTAATTTGGTGCGTTCTGCAGGTGTTGGTGTGCGTATTTTCTTGCCGATGTTTGGGTTATTAGGCATCGACTGGGCTTATGGTTTCGACCAGACACCGGGAACAACAAAACCAAGTGGAAGCCATTTCCATTTTGTATTAGGGCAAGAACTATAAGCAGCAGATAATTCATGTTTCTTATAAATTATTGAATATAAATATTTTATAAATTACAAATAACACATATTAATTTTGGTTTAATTTTTGCTTGCAAATTTTTTCTGTGAATTATTTTAATTATTTATTTATTTTTAAAAAAAATTATATAAAAATGAAAAAGATATTATTGATTGTCAGTGCGTTAATTGCTTTTTCTGCATTTTGCAGCGCACAAAAATATGCAATGGTAGATGTGGAATATATTCTGAAAAATATTCCTGCCTACGAGTCGGCAAAGGAGCAACTCGACCTTGTGTCGAAAAAATGGCAGCAGGAAGTTGATGCCAAAATGCAAGAAGTGCAGACACTTTACAAAAACTATCAGACCGAACTTGTTTTTCTTTCTGAAGATATGAAAGTAAAGCGTGAAAACGAAATTGTAGAAAAAGAAAAAGCTGCTCAAAACTTAAAAATGAAATATTTTGGTGTTGATGGCGACCTTTTTCAAAAGCGTGAAAGTTTGATGAAGCCAATTCAGGACGATGTTTTTGCAGCAATTCAGGAAATTGCCAAAAAGCAGGGCTTAGATATGGTTTTCGACAAAAGTACGTCAATGAATATTATTTATTATTCACCTAAACTTGACATTAGCGATGATGTATTGCAGCAATTAGGTTATTCAAAATAATTATTGTACTTTTGCACACATTTTAATTTAAAAAAAATTTAAATATAATAATCTATAAAAGAATGAATAAAAAAATCATTATTGCGCTAATGTTATGCGCATTGCCATTTTTTGCGATGGCACAAAAAATAGGACACATCAATACGTCTGCTGTTGTTGAAGCGATGCCTGAGCGTGCCTCAATCGAACAATCACTCAACGACCTGCAATCAAAATGGGAATCTGATTTGTTGAAATCGCGAGATGAATATAGTAAGAAAGTGTCCGATTATCAAAAAAATGAATCGACAATGTCCCCTGCAATGAAAGAGGCGAAACAATCTGAAATTGCTGATATGGAGCAACGCATTAATACACTTGTGCAAACGGCACAGAGCGAACTCCAAGCGGAGCAGCAAAAATTGATGCAACCTGTCATTGATAAAATTAAAAAAGCAATTGAGCAGGTAGGGGCAGAAAATGGTTTTACTTACATTATTGATGAAAGTACTCAGGTACTTGTCTATATCGCACCAAATTCAGATGATGTTACTGATTTGGTAAAACACAAATTAGGCATTAAAATTAAATAAGAATTTTTGAATCATCACATAGAATTTAGTGCAATTTTGTTTAAATAATGACTGCAAACTTTATAAAAAGTTTGCAGTCATTATTATCATAAAATGAATTTTTAATATAAAACTATTATAACATTTTAATTGTCTTTTTTCATTGGAATTAGCATTTTATAAAATGACCGCCAAACAAATACTAATCCGATAATTAAAAATGGAATTGCAATGTACATCGAATAATCGTGGGTAACGTTTATTTTCATTTCGATGCAAATCTCTGTTGCTAACATTCCGAACAGGGTTGAAAATTTGATAATCGGATTGAGTGAAACAGAAGACGTATCTTTGAATGGGTCTCCTACCGTATCACCAATAACTGCGGCTTCGTGCAATGGGGTGTTACTTTCTCGCAACTCTACTTCTACTATTTTCTTTGCATTATCCCAACTTCCGCCGGCATTTGCCATATAAATTGCTTGAAACAAACCAAAAACGGCAATGGAAATCAGATAGGCCACAAAAAAGTTAGGATTGAAAAAGGCAAATGCCAAAGTCAATGAAATTAGCGCAATGAAAATGTTCCACATTCCCTTTTGTGCATATTGAGTACAAATTTTCACCACAGATTTTGAATCATTAATATCCGCTTCTTTTTTGTTGAGGTTAAATGTCCGTTTGATAAATTCTACAGCCCTGTATGCACCGGTAGTAACTGCCTGCATTGATGCACCGCTAAACCAAAAAACTATCGCGCCGCCACAAATTAATCCTAAAATAACAGGTGCATCTGTCAATGAAAGAAACAGTAAATTTGCTCTTGTCAATAATAAAATTATCGAAAATATCATTGTAGTGGCTCCTACTACCGCAGTTCCTATTAAGACAGGTTTTGCAGTTGCTTTGAAAGTATTTCCTGCGCTGTCATTTGATTCAAGAAAATATTTGCCGCGCTCAAATTCAGGTTTAAAACCAAAATCTCTTTCAATTTCTTGGTCGATACCTTCAATTTGTTCTATCTGGGAAAGTTCAAATACCGATTGTGCATTGTCCGTAACCGGACCATAACTATCGACAGCAATAGTAACAGGTCCCATACAAAGGAAACCAAATGCGACCAGCCCAAAAGCAAAAATAGGAGCGTGAGTGCCAAAAATAGATACGCCGTCAATAATACCCAGCCCGCTACTTGCTGTGAAGTAAGCAATGGTCATCAGTGCAACTATTAACAATCCTGTCCAAAAAGCACTGAAGTATCCGGAAACGATACCCGATAAAATGTTCAAAGAAGGACCGCCTTCTCTCGAAGCAGTTACAATCTCTTTTACATGCGTTGATTTTGAACTGGTAAAAAATTTTGTAAATTCAGGAATCAACACTGCTGCTACTGTTCCGCAGCCAATAATTATCGCTAATTTCCACCAAAGAGTATGGTCGGGCACATCGCCCAAAAGCAAATTGCTCATAAAAAAACTTGCAGAAATAGACAACACCGCTGCAATAACGATTAAACGCATCAGTGGCATTTCAAAATCAAAGTCCGATTTGTTTCGGTATAATCTTTTAGAGACCGCCTGGTTAATAAAGAACGAACAACCCGACAGAAAATCCATTAAAAAACGCATTCCAAAAATCCAAACTATTAATTTTGCCTGCATACTTGGGTCGGCAACTGCCAGAGTTATAAACGAAATTAGTGCTACTCCTGTAACACCATAAGTTTCAAAGCCATCGGCAGTTGGTCCTACGCTGTCGCCTGCATTATCACCGGTGCAGTCGGCTATCACACCCGGGTTACGCGGATCATCCTCCTTTACTTTAAAAACTACTTTCATAAGGTCAGAACCTATGTCGGCAATTTTAGTAAAAATACCGCCGGCAATACGCAGTGCGCTTGCACCGAGCGATTCTCCAATGGCAAAACCAAGGAAACAAACGCCAACAATTTGGCGCGGTACAAACAGCAAAATGATAATCATCATTACCAATTCCAGCGAAATAAGGAATAAACCTACACTCATACCCGCTTTCAACGGAATATTCACAACATCTAACGGACGCCCTCGAAGGGCGGCAAACGAGGTACGTGCGTTTGCAAAAGTATTAACACGGATGCCATACCATGCCACTGCATACGAACCTGCCATACCAATAATGGAAAACAATAAAACAGTAAGTACGGTAGGTACTGATTTATCAGCAAGTCCGAAAAAATAAATGCACAATAATACAGCAACAAACGCAAACAGCATCAACAGAAACTTACCTTGTTGAGTTAGATACGTGCGACAAGTAGTATAAATTGTCTCGGAGACTTTTCTCATAGACCAATGCACAGGCAATCTTTTAACCTGACTGCGCAGTAATAAACTGAAAAAAAGTGTTCCCAAAATAATTAGCGCTCCGTAGAAGAGAAAATTCCACGAAGACACCTCGTTTCCCCAAAAATGGAAAGTCCCTTCATGCAAATCCGGTATTGCCAAATCTGCCTCGCTACCAAAAGCGGATAAACCTGTACCTAAAAGCATCACTGCTGATAGGCCGATTTTTTTTATTTGATTCATGGTGAATTTTTTTATTATTTTATATTATAAATGTTTGAATTAATCTATTTTAAAGGCATTTTTAAAAATTAAAAAAACGGCGCAAAGATAATACAAACTTTAATTAAATGTTATCGCAAAAACACTTTTTTTGAAATTGTTGATAACTTTTTTTGGTAGTGTCTTAAAACGGTAATTCAACATTTTTTTTCATAAAAATTATTACCTTTGCGTTTTAGAAAAATATTATAAATATGAGTTTAGAAAAATTAAAAAAATCCGTAAGAAATATTCCTGATTTTCCGATTGAAGGAATTCAATTTAAAGACGTTACTACTCTTTTCAAATCGGCTGAAAACCTGTGCGAAATGACCGATATCCTCAAAAATATTTATTTTGAAAAGGGAATTACAAAGGTTGTGGGCATCGAAAGTCGTGGTTTTATTATGGGTCCGATTTTGGCTGTGGAACTGTCTGCTGGGTTTGTGCCAATGCGCAAGCCGGGAAAATTGCCGGCAGAAGTTTTTGAAGAGAAATATGAAAAGGAATACGGCACAGATGCCATTCAGATACATCAGGACGCACTTTGCGCCGATGATGTAGTTCTGATACACGACGATTTGCTCGCCACCGGCGGAACAATGCTTGCTGCGTACAATCTTGTAAAAAGAATCGGCGTTAAAAAAGTGTATATCAACTTTTTAATTGAATTGGAAGATTTAAACGGACATGAACTTTTTCCAAAAGATATCGAAATTGAAACATTGATAAAATTTTAATTTTTCAATACCTTTGTACGTTCGTAAATTTATTATTATTTATTAAAAAAAATATTATAATGAAAATCACACGTCTTTTCGATATTCTTGAAAATTATGTAGAGAAATATCCGCAACAGGAAGCCGCACTTGTTTCAAAAGTGAATGGTCAATGGAAAAATATTAGCATTGGGCAATATGTAGAGCGGACAAACCTGTTAAGTTGCGCAATGATGGCATTAGGAATTGAGCGCGGCGACAGAGTGGCAATTATAAGTAGCAATCGTCCTGAATGGAATATACTTGATTTTGCCGTTATGCAGATTGGTGCTATTTCAGTGCCTGTTTATCCGACTATCAGTATCGAGGATTACGAACATATTCTTAATCATGCTCAAATAAAAATGCTGTTTTTCGACAGCAAAGTAATTTGGCAGCGAATTGAAAAATTTTTACCAAACGTTAATTCATTAACAGAAATTTACACTATCGGAGACTTGCCTACAGGTCACAAAACTCTTGCCGAACTTGAAGAATTTGGTAAACAAAATACAGATTTTCAAAAACTTAAACAAATAAAAGATTCAATCGGAGAACACGAACTTGCAAGTATTGTGTACACTTCGGGAACAACCGGCAAGCAAAAGGGTGTGATGATGAGTCATTCTAATATTGTAAATCAACTTTTGAATCTTGAAGAAATTCCGTCAAAATGGTCGAACAAAGCATTAAGTTTTTTGCCGCTCTGCCATTCTTATGAGCGAATGTTAGTTTATTTGTATCAATATTTGGGTATGTCGGTTTTTTATGCCGAAAGTTTAGGAACGATAGCCGATAATATTAAGGAAATTAATCCGACGATGATGAGTTGCGTGCCGCGTTTGCTTGATAAAATTTATGACAAACTGTATTTGTCGGGCAAAAATCTGAAATTTCCTCTGCGACAAATATACTATTGGGCTTTTTCGCAAGCAAATAAATACAAAATTGAAGATAGAAATATTTTTGAAAATTTGATACATGGCATTGCCGATAAACTTATTTATTCAAAATGGCGGACTGCGCTTGGAGGAAATTTTGATATTGTAGTTTCGGGTGGAAGCGCAATCCGCACTCAGGTAGCCGCTTTTTTTAGCGCAATAGGAATGCCCGTTTTTGAGGGCTATGGATTGACCGAAACATCGCCTGTTATTGCGGTTAGTCGGCGCGGAAAACATCAGCGTAAAGCAGGAACAGTAGGTGTGCCGCTGCCCGGAGTTGAAGTAAAGTTAAACGACGAAAATGAGATTATTTGCCGCGGACACAATGTTATGCTCGGCTATTTCAAAGACCATGAATTGACAAATGAAGTTATCGACTCAGACGGGTTTTTCCACACAGGCGACCTTGGAGAATTTACCCCCGAAGGACTGCTACGAGTAACAGGACGACTGAAAAGTTTGTTCAAAACAGCAATGGGAAAATATGTAAACCCCGAAGTAATTGAGGCAAAATTCAGCGAATCGCCTTTTGTGGGAAATATTTTAGTTGTAGGAGAAAACCGAAAATTTGCTGCGGCGCTTATTGTCCCCGATTTCGATAATATCAATGTTTGGGCAAAAAATCGTAACATTTCTGTCGACAACAATGTTGAATTAGTTGAAAACAAAGAAGTTTTAAATCTATTTAAAGAAGAAGTTAAAAAGATGAATGCTCATTTCGGCGATTACGAACAGATTAAAAAGTTCAAGCTTGTTGCCGATGAATGGACTCCTGATAATTTCCTTTCGCAAACGCTTAAAACAAAACGTAAAGTATTGATGAACCATTACACCAAAGAGATAGAAAAGTTATTTGAATGAAATTAAAAGGAAATAGATAAAATAGATGGGTATTGTTAATTTCGTATAGTTTTATATATATAATGTGGGGACATAAAGTGTTGATTTGCAAAGATACTTTTTTGTAAAATATGCATTAAATTAACAATACCAAAATATAAATCAAAAAAATTCATTATTATTCCATAGATAGAACAACAATCTGATTCCTACCAAGAAAATGACCTAAGTAACATAGGAAGTACCAGATATGAACCTGATTTAATAAATCATATTTTGATACGCTTGCATATAGTCTTAGAAGGCTTTAGCCGATTTACTTCTTTTGGCTTTGAGCCGAAGGTGGTTTAATTTTATCTCTTCTGTATGCGAAATAAAATACCTGAGGCAATACCATAAAGGAAAGCAGCATGCTGATAATTATTCCTCCTACTATCATAATTGCCAAAGGTTTTTGTATTTCAGAACCCATACCGTGCGAAAGGGCAGCCGGCAATAATCCCATCGAACCCATTAGAGCAATCATCAATACAGGTCTTATCCGTTCTCTTACCGCCTCGTCTATTACCAAACGTAAATTGTAAATTTTCTGCATCTTACTCTTCATTATTGCTAACAGCAAAATACTGTTTATCGCCGTGATGCCGAAAAGAATAATAAAACCTATTCCTGCCGAAATACCAAATACCGTTCCCGTTGCCCACAGCGATATAAAGCCGCCGATAAATGCGTAAGGAATGGTACTTGCGGCTATTAACGTGTCTTTGACTGTGCCGAAGTTCATATACAGCAAAAATAAAATCAACAATAATACAGCAGGAATAATCACCATTAGTCGCTTTGTTGCCCGTTGCTGGCTTTCAAATTCGCCAGCCCACACCATTTTGTTTTCGGGTTTGAGTTTTACGTGTTCTTTTACCACCTTTTGTGCTTCGGCAATAGCAGAACCCAAATCGCGGTCTCGGACGCTGAATCCGACTCCCACATAACGGCTGCTGCCGTCTCTATATATAAAAGCGGGTCCTGTAATGAAAGAAATATCCGCAATCTCTTTTAACGGCACATATTTTTTGTCCATAGTAGGAATTAAAATATTACCGATTTTCACCTCATCATCGCGGTACTCTTTTTGAAAACGGACACAAATATCAAAAGTACGTTCGCCTTCGTAGAGTTTTGTAGCCGCTTTTCCTCCGATAGCCATTTCTATAACTGCCTGTGCATCTGCTTTTGAAACGGCATAACGTGCCATACGCGATTCGTCTAATTGTATCTGCAATTCAGGCAAACCAATGCTGCGGAACACATTCACATCTTCTATTCCCCTCACATTTTTTATTACCTCTGCTGTCCGGTCGGCAAAGTCTTCCAATTCCCTTAAATTATCTCCATAAATTTTAATAGCCAAAGCGCTTTTTACACCTGCAACATATTCTTCCACATTATCTTGAATAGGCTGGCTAAATCCGAAAATCACTCCGGGATAAATATCCAAAGAATCCTGCATCTGTTGTATTAAATCATCTTTTTTAATCTTTCTTTTCCATTCTTTTTCGGGTTTCAATTGGGTATGAAATTCAATATTAAAAAAACCTGTAGGGTCGGTGCCGTCGTTTGGGCGCCCTGTTTGTGAAAGGATAAACTGCACCTCGTCAAACTTACGTAATTTTGCTTTCATTTCTGCGGTAATTTTAACAGATTCATCTAAATTGATGCTGTTGGGCAATGTAGCGCGAATATACACCGCACCTTCGTTCATACTTGGGATGAACTCCGTACCCCAAAAACTGAACCTTACAAAACATATTGCCAAAAGCACACAGAACCCTATAATAGTGCCTTTTCGGTAACGCGTGGCAAATTGATATGAACGATTTATTGCCGAAATGCTAACTCTGGTAAACATATTTGATTTTTCTTTCAACGGCTTGTTTAATAAAAGTTTACACATCACAGGAACATAGGTTAAAGATAAAATCAAAGCGCCAAGCAGGGCATATCCCAAAGTGAAAGCCAATGGAGAAAACATTTTTCCTTCTACTTTTTGAAATGAAAATATTGGAAATAAAGCCACAATAAGTATAAGTTGGGCGAAAAGGAGATGAGAGGCAACGCTGCCTGCACTATTTTTGATTAAACCTCCTTTGCTAATGTGAACAAATCTGTTGCCAAGTTCCTGCGAGCGTTTGACCATTGCCACAAAAATTATTTCCGTAATTACGAGCGTCCCCTCTAAAAGCAGTCCAAAATCCAGAGCGCCCATAGAAATCAAATTGACCGGTAAACCCTGTATTCGCAGCATAATTATGGCAAATAAAAATGAGAGCGGAATTACCGATGCCACAATAAGCGTTGTACGCCAGTTAAACAGAAAAATAAAAACTACTAACGATACCAATAAAATTCCCTCTGTAAGATTTTTCACAACAGTTTTTACTGTGGTATTAACAAGCGTAGTTCGGTCTAAAAATGGCTCTATTTTTACCTCTTTAGGCAAAATACGATTGTTAAGTTCATCAATTTTAACTTTTAGATTTTTAATCACTTCTCCCGGATTTTGTCCTCTTAGCATAATGACAATTCCCTGTACCAAATCGTCTTCATCATCCAACCCTGCCTGTCCCAAACGCGGTTTTGAAGAAACGCTCACATCTGCCACCTGCTTTACGCGTATCGGCGTGCTTCCACGCACTTCTATCAATGTGTTTTCTATGTCTTCTACATTATCAAGCAATCCCAAACCCCTGACCACAAATGCTTGATTGCCTTTTTGAATCACATCTCCGCCTACGTTTATATTGCTGTTTGCCACTGCCTCATACACTTCCATAGGCGATAAATTATAATTCATAAGTTCTGCGGGCTTGACTTTTATTTCGTAAATTTTTTCTTCGCCTCCAAAAGTAACAATATCCGCTACTCCCGGAACAGATAGCAATTCACGTTCCACAACCCATTTATTGACAGCAGCAACATCCCGCACGGGCAAATCGCTTTTGAGAACATAACGATAAATTTCGCCTGTGGCGCCTGATGGCGGCTCAATAGAGGGGTCTGCTCCTTCTGGCAGTTCCAAATCCTGCATACGGTTAGAGGCATATTGCTGCGCAAAAAAATCATCTACGCCGTCTTCAAAAATAACGGTAACAACCGATAAACCAAACAGGGAAGTTGAGCGTACATCAGATTTTCGCGGAATGGTATTCATCACTCGCATAACGGGCAGCGTAACAAATTTTTCTACCTCTTCGGCGCTGCGTCCCGACCATTGTGTAATGATGCGCACCCGCGTATTGGTAACGTCAGGATATGCCTCTATAGGCGTATTTATATATGATATTATTCCTGCAACAAGTAAAATTGCAGTTAAAAACAGAATCAAAATATGATTTTTTAATGAAAATTCTATTATTTTTTTTACAACTTTATGCATAATTATTTCTCCTTTAATCCCGAATAAATTAACAATTGATTTTTAACCACAACATTTTCTCCTTCACTTAATCCTGAAGAAATGTAGGACATATCATTGTGATGCCCGTGCAGCACAACGTTTCGCATCATAAAATTTCCCGTTTCATCTTCCACCACTACAAAATATTTATTATCATCAAAAATAAGCGCATCGGAAGGAATGGTAACAAGTTGTTGCGGGGTTTCATCTTTGAGTTTAACTAACATTGACATTTCAGGTTTGAGCTTCAGGTCGCTGTTATTCATTATTATTCTGGCTTTCAGCACTTTTTCTTCGGGGTCAAACACCTGCGACAATGAGTTTATTTTGCCGTAAAAAACCTTGTCGGGATAGGAAAGGGTTGTAATTTCAACATCCATACCTTGCCGTACAAAAAGTAAATTGCTTGCATACACGTTTGCCGTTATCCATACCGTACTCAAATCGGCAATAGTAAATGCAACTTCTCCGTTTGCGGCAACCGTGCTGCCCGACGAGACATTTTTATTTACCACATACCCGCTCATTGGGGCGCAGACAGTAAATACGCCATTGCCTTTGTTTGTTCCAAACACGTTCATATCCGACTTAATTTTGGTTATTGCTGCCTGAATTTGCCTCAGATTTCCTTTGGCGGCAAGCAAATCTTTTTCGGAAAGCATGTTGTCGTCAAACAATGATTGCGAAGTCTTTAATTCGCGTTCAGCCACTTTTTCGTCTGCTTCAAGCGATATTTTTTCCGACAATAAGGCGCTCAATTCCGTACTTCTCATATCAAACAAGGGCTGACCTTTTCGCACTTTGTCGCCCAGCGAAAAATATGTTTTATCGGCAATTCCGCTAATAAGCGGCACGTAATTGATGACTTTATTTGGGTCGTATTCCACCTTGCCGGTCAGAATCAATTCCCGTTTCTGCTCGCTCAAAACGGCTTTAACGGTTTTTACACTTGCAAGAAATGTTTTGTTTACACTATTTTTATTTTCAACATTCTCACGCTTCTTTGTATTGTTGCAGGAAAATATTAAAATTGCTGCTCCTGCAATGATTAAACTTGTTATTATTGAATACTTTTTCATTTTTTTTAATTGATAATACTGTTGATGCTAAACTGCAATTCGGCAAAACTGTTGTCCAAATTCTTTTTTGCTGTTAAAATCGCCTGTTTAGTTGTTTTATAAGAAGACATAAAATCGATAAATTCAAGCATACTTATGTTCCTGTTCAAAAAATTACGGGAATATACCTCCATCATATTGTCCATATCTTCGGAAAAATCGTTATCCACAAGTTTTTTGTAAAAATTATAATTCATTTTATATTTATCATAAATTTCCACAATATCTTGCAATATCCTGTTTTTCTGTTGTTCTGCGTTGTAATTGCTCTGTTGAAGTTGCAACTTTGCAATTTTGATATTTCCCTGATTGCGGTTGAAAACCGGAATATCCACGCTGATGCCGATGCCGAAAAAATTTTTCCACACTCCGCCATATCGGTCGTAGTTTAAATTTATGCCCAGGTCCGGCGAGCGTTGCGCCTTTTCGTAGCGTAAAAGTTTTTCATGATACCGAACACCCAAATCCGATAACAGAAATTCGGGACGCAAATTTTTCGCCGTTTCCAATAAATTCATCAGTGATATTTCGTCAGGATTTTTGGCAGTCGAATTAGTATCTGATATAAAAATTTTCGTTGCATCAGTGATATTCAGCAGCACTTTAATATCTTTATACTGCCTGTTTAACTCTGTTTGAACATCATTATTTTCTGCATCCAACTCAATCAAAGAAGATTGCAGACGCAGCAGTTCGCCTTTGGCAATGTTCCCTGACAAAGTTTGTTTTTTATATGATTCAATCAAATTATCAACAGATTTCAACTGAGTATGAATAATATCCGCGTATGATTGCAGATAAATAATCTCATTCAAAATTGTCTGTAATTCGGTTTTCAGTCCCAATAAAAACGCTTCAAACTCCTGCACCGCCATCTCTTTTGACACTTTTTGTACATCAACAAATTTCCTTCTTTTTCCTGCTGTTCGGAATATTTGTTCAAGTTGTGCGCTGAAAGCGATTTTATTCCCAAAATTAGGCGGAACTCCAAGTTCTTCGGCAGCATTTGAATGCCAAAAATTTATATCATTAACGCTTATAGTTGGGTTATTCAAAAGTTTTGCCTGAGCCACCGCAGCATCGGCAATATCAATATTATAATGTTCCGCCAACAATTGCAAATTTTTTTCTAAAAACTGCTTCTCCGCCTGCTCAATGGTAATTTTTAAAGTATCTTGAGCCAATACTTCGTGCTTGCATATCAAAACCATAACAATGCAAAGCACCATTATTTTGCTTATTTTCATAAAATAAAATTGAAATGATTATTTAATTATTTGTTGAGATAATTTTAATAGAAAAACAAAACGACAAGTTAAAAATAACCTCGAATTATTTTCTTATACAATTAAAAATGGCAAAAATTGCCTTTTAATTAAACAATCTTGGGCGGGTGGTCAATCTGATTGCGGAAACCTTGAATTGTGAAATTCAATTTATTAGGGAATGTATTTATTTTTATTTCTTTGGGGAAAAGATTTGCAAATTCAAAAGATTGTGTAAGTTGTTGAAAGAAATCATAATGCACAATCCGTACGGAGTTACAGTCAGTTTGGTTGTTGCCGTCTTC
Source organism: Paludibacter sp. (assembly GCA_009781075.1). Lineage (GTDB taxonomy): Bacteria > Bacteroidota > Bacteroidia > Bacteroidales > Paludibacteraceae > WRGS01. The sequence continues at coordinate 15,383 of WQYU01000043.1, forward strand.
GTCAATGTTATTGCTTCCTCCCGTAACAAACTGTATCACCAACTCGATAATACTGTTTATTTCTTTATTGTCAGTATTTTCAATCTCATAGGGTGTAACAAAAACGCCCCTATTGATAAAAACCAACAGAAAAATAAAGATTACCAAATATTTTACAACAGTTTTGCGCATATTATGAGTCTGTATTTTAATTTAAACGCAAGATTGTGAAAAATATTGTGCCATGGAAGTTTCACCAAAATAACATATAACGTCTGGCAGCTTGGCGTTTATTTATGCCGTTATGTTTAAAACTTATAAATAATTTTTAGTTTTTTCATAGTTTGGAATAAAAGTTGCTATATTTTTTTCAATAAAAATTTTTTAAGATGAATAAAATATTTTTTAGTATAATTGTTGTTATCTTGCCTTATATTTCTGATTCACAAACAGTTAATTTTTCCAACAACGAGAAACTCAGTTATGTAGGTGCATATTCGCTTGGATTTATTTACACAGAGGTGGCTGATGTTACTATCCAATTGGAAAAACTTGCTGCAGCAAATCAATACCGCGTACGTGGGAATGGTAAAACACACAAATTTTATGACAAGGTTTTTAAAGTACGCGATTATTATGAAACGCGTTTCGAGACCATTCCCTTTCGCTCATTGTTCTTTTACCGCAACATTGACGAAGGCGGATACACAATGCAAAACAAATATTTTTTCGACTGGACGGGCAAAAACGTTAACGGTCAGATGCAAAAACGACAGGATGAACCTGTGCCGTATTCGTTGGCGATGAGTAGCGACAAAAATTATTCAGACGTGTTAACTTGCTTTTATAATTTTAGAAATCAGGATTTTACTAATATCTTAAAAGGTAAAACATTTTCTTTTTATTTTATTTTAGATAATGAATTTTATTCAATTCAGTGCGTTTATATAGGCAAAGAAGTTCGCAAGGAAAAGAAACTCAAAGCAAAAGTTAATTGCATCAAATTCAGTTTTGAAGTTGTTGCAGGAGAAGTTTTTACAGGCAAAGAAAAAATCACCGTCTGGCTTTCAGACGATCCAAATCACGTTCCTGTTGAATTTGAATTCCCTATTCGAATCGGGCGCATGCGTGCATACCTGCAAGGTTATGAGAATCTGAAATTCCCATTAAACATTGTTCAAGAGTAGCTTTTTAAACTCAATTTCATCTATTCTAAAAAATAATCGGATGTTTATTGAATCAAAACAGGTTAAATCTTTTTTTTGAGGTGCTATAAAAATGAACAAACATGAGATGCATGGAAAAAGGAAACTATCCTGTAGAGCAATTATATACTACAGAAATTAATATACTTGTACCCTCTCACATTATCAAATCTACGTTTCTTCCTAATATTATCTTAATTCTTTATTTCCTGTTTTTGATGGTAACCCCATCATTTTATTTTTAATAAATAATACACTGCCGTAGTGTAAAAATCTTGTAACCAAGTGATTTGGAAGACTTTAGGCAGTTTACGCGGAGTTAATCCAAATTTAACTTGATAATTCGGATTGATAAACCAGTGCGTTTTTTTAATTACCTCATAGTTTTCTTTGCGTATGATTTTCTTAAAACGATTTATACTAATACCTGTTTCTTTGATTTGGAGCAATCCTTTTGGATCTTCACCGCCTATTTTTAAAATTTTTTCATATATATTTTTTGGCAAAATATGAAAATAGGGCAACTTACACAGAAATTTATTACGACAAACTTGTTGATGTCCGCCTAAAGGCATTCTCCATGGCGGAAAAGCAATAAATAACACACCATCAGACGCTAAAAATTGTTTTACATATTGCATAAATATTTCTTGTTTGGGAATATGTTCAAGAACATCGCGCAGAAAAACTATATCAAAAGTTCCGCCCAAATCTTGACAGGTCAAATTGTAAATATCATCGTTGTACAGATGCAAATGTTTTTCGTATGGTAATTTATCGTAAAAAATTTGAGATCTTTTGAAACTGGTATCGCTTAACTCAACACCACAACATTCACATCCTAACTCCAAAAATGGCAACAAGTTACCACCTTCACCACAACCAATTTCCAAAACACGAGTTCCTCGTTTTAACAAATATATTGTTTGTTGTTTGTTGTTTGTTGTTTGTTGACTACCGATGTATGGTAATATAAATTTTTCCGTACCTAATCTTTGTTCGTCAAAATATTGCTGTCTGTCCAAATGTCTATGTTGCATAATAGCTTCTATTTATTACGGTTGAATGTAAATTTGTTGTTTTATTGAAAATATTGTTTCTGTAATCACGCCAAACTGTTCGTTATCGGTAGTGCATTTTTATTAATTTTATATTTTCTTCCCTTATTTTTCCCCTCTATTTCCAACAGTCTGAGTTCTACAAATTTTGCAAGATATTTCTTCACACTAACATCTGTCTTGTCCCGGAATATGTTGACCTTTTTTTCAGATTAATAATTGTTATTTTTTCACTTTTGCTTCTATCGAAGCAATGCGTTTTTTTAGGCATAATCGACTGGAATAGGAAAAATGGGAGG
>WQYU01000044.1 GCA_009781075.1 Paludibacter sp.
ACGAGGAGGCTAATGGCAGAACGTTTTTAACGTAGATATTTTATGTTAAAAACATAAAACCAAATTCCACTCGTTTAAAAACGAATGGAAACAAAGTAATTGTAAGTATTAAAAAAAATACTTATCTTTGTAGCGTGTTAGTTTTCTAACGGTGTAACAAATTATTTTTGTAACACAAAAAATATTATGATTATGGAAAAAGTAAAAACAAATACATTCGGAAAAACGTCTGAAATCCGGACAAATGAGCCAAAAAGATTATCTAAAGCAGGACAATGGCGTAGAGATAATCCAGGCGGAATAATCGTGGTACTTGATAGACGTGCTGTAAATAAGTAGTTATGAGATACTTTATTGACACCAATGTTCTAATCAATCTGATTGAGGATAATTGTATTTCGGACAAAGTTGATGCAATTATTAACGATTACGAAAATATCATATATATAAGTTCGGAATGTGTCCGCGAATTTATCCAACTTGTACAAGCAGGAAAAGTTGCAGACAAAAAGAACAATATAAAAATTGATATTTTTGATTTTGTAGAAAATACACTTGGTTTTATTATTAAGTATATTGCAAAGGAACATTTGCGTACTTTTGCAGCGCTTGAAACAATAGATGGGCATAACGACCCTTTTGACCGTCTTATTATAGCGCAGGCGAAAACTGAAAAAATACCTCTAATAAGTAGTGATAAACAATTTCCAAAATACAGAAAATACGGATTGGATTTTATTTCTAATTATTAATTATAAACCCCTTCGTTGCCCCTCGTTTGCAAACGAGGAGGCTAATGGTATAACGTTTTTAACGTAGATATTTTATGTTAAAAACATAAAACCAAATTCCACTCGTTTAAAAACGAATGGAAACAAAGTAATGCTAAGGGCAGGTTTTGTAGGGGCAGGTGTAAAACCTGCCCCTACTGACCTTTGTTGCAAATGAGGAGGCAGTAAGGCGCGTATTAGTGATGAAAAACCCAAATTAACGTTTGTTAAAAACAAATTTTAGTTTTTGTTTTTCATAAAAAGAAAATTTATTATCGGAAGAAATTATCGGAACTTTATCAGAAATTGCCTGTGATATAATTAAGTGGTCGTTCATATCTTTGTGGTTTTCTTCGATTTGTAAAGACAAATATTGCTTATGATGCGAGTTATTAAAAAAAATTGTCTCAATACCATATAAACTTTTCAAACGACCTGTTAACTCTTCAATGTTTGTATATTTTATAAAATCAATTTTACCTATTTTATGTAAAAAAATTAACTCTTCCACAGCAACAGAACTTGTGTAAAAAATATTTGCACAATCCGCTAAAATCTTTTTTACAATAAAACATATATCATCTTTGCTTTCAGACAATATATAAATCAAAATATTCGTATCTAAATAATAGCGCATATTTTTTACAACAAAGCATATTTCCTGTCAAATTTTGTTATTAATGGCTCGTGCTTTTCCCACGCAAGCATAATTTTTGATTTTTTAACTTGCTTATTTTCAGATATTTTATTCTGTTTTTTCGTTTTTGTATTCATAATAAATTTTGTGTTGCAAATTTTGTGTTGCAAAGGTACAACTTTTTTCTAAATACAAAAAATTCATTATCATAGTAATTTTTTCACTTTGTTGCCCCTCGTTGTAAACGAGGGGCAGCTATAATACTTATTTTCAATGGACAATTAGGGTTTTTATTTACAAACAATGTGTTGCGTACAATGGAATAGATTTTATTTTGTTTTCAAATCCAAAATTCTTTGTGGAAATTCTGATTGAATATTCGGGCGAGTATTTTTTTACATACTCCGATAAACTTTTAGAGGTCGTATTTTTGTCGGCTTTAACTTCACAGGGAATTATGCCTTTTTCTTGGTTCAAAATAAAATCAACTTCGGCATCGTTGCCCGAAGTCCAATAATCTAAATTTTTGTTCTGTGCTGTTAATTGTTGAGCGACAAAATTTTCGGTAATTCCTCCGATAAAGTCAAATTTCGGGTTTTCAAAAATGTCATAAATTTTTACCCCGCCTTGATAAATCAAAAGTCCTGTATCGCCCATATACAATTTGAACGCTTTTTCGTTTGCGCTGCTTTTTAGCGGTTTTTCGGGCTTTTCAATTCTGTTGCAAACATATAAAATACCTGCTTGCAAAAGCCATTCAATGGCTGTTTCAAATTTTTCTTTATTGCCTTTTTCCTCCACAAGTTTATAACGAAATTTTGTTTGTCTTTGTGCTAATTGCAAGTGAATGCTTTCAAAGACTTTAATGATTTTCAATGAGTTAATGTTTTCGGAATATTTTGCCATATCTGCCAGATAACCCGTAATAATATCCTGTTTTTCTTTATTTATGGCAGGCGACAGGATATTTTTTTCATTGTTAAACCAGGCATTTAACACGGCAGGCATTCCGCCAAGATAAAGATAAGTTTTGTACAACTGCAAAAATTTATTGTGATTAGCCAAATCAAACTGCGTGTTGTTTTCAAAAGAATTTTTTATTGCATTTGCCCCCATTTCATTGCCGTTTGCCCAAAGAAATTCCTCAAAATTCAGAGGCAAAAGTTTTTCAATTTGTACTTTTCCAACAGGAAACGAAGCGTTAAATCTGTTGATTTTTACACCAAGCAAACTGCCCGCAACAATTACTCTGTATCTGTTTTTTGATTCTGCAAAAAATTTTAACGATGAAATTGCCCGCTCGCAAATCTGTATTTCGTCAAAGAAAAAAACGGTTTTTGTTGTATCTATTTTCGTATCAAGATAGATTTCGATTTTTGAAATAATATTTTCAGGGTTGATTGAGTTTTCAAAAAACGACTTAAAATTTTCTTCTTCGAGGAAATTCAGTTGTACTGTATTTTCAAAATTTTCATTGCAGAATTTTTCTACGATATAGGTTTTTCCTGTCTGTCTTGCACCAATAAGCATAAGCGGAAGCGCATTATTGTTGTTCTTCCATTCTAACAGGGTATTTTCAAATTTTCTTTTCATATCTGCCGTTTTTATCTGTAAAACGATATTTTTGCCGCCAATTTTATCTGCAAAACGATATTTTTGCCGCCAATTTTATCTGCAAAATTATAAAATATTTTTGAATTGGCAAAATCATGTGAAAAATCGGTTAATAAAAAGTTTGCGGCTCTGTCTTTTTTTAAGTTGTTTTTACACAGAGAAACAATCCAGAAATGAATTACGAATTAACTCTTCGTTGCCCCTCGTTTGCAACGAGGAGGCTAATGGGAAAGCAACTATCTTCCCGTCATTGCGAGCGTAGCGAAGCAATCCAGAAATGAATTATCTTTGTTGCCCCTCGTTCGCAACGAGGAGGCTAATGGTAGAACGTTTTTAACGTAGATATTTTATGTTAAAAACATAAAACCAAATTCCACTCGTTTAAAACGAATGGTGGCAAGATGTTTTTTGCCCGTATGCTGTTTGCTAATATTGCGCATTGGAAGTATAAGATAAATGTTTATGATATTGCAGAAATAATTAACAGGAAACGTACCACAATACTCTATTATCTGAAAAAATACGATACAGAATACAAATATAACAAGGAGTTTCGAGCCTTTGCCGATAAAGTAAATTCAACAGTATGCGCACCCGATTAAGTTCTGGTGCGCTTTTTTTTGATGGTATCACAATTTGTGATACCATGTTTTCAATTTCTGTAAGAATAAATATAAAATCAAATTAATTCTAATTGACAAAGTAATTTTCCGAATGTATGCACAGAAGTACAAATTTTATCAACTGTCTCTTTGCGGGGTTTTTTTCTACCTGTAACATAGTGGCTTAATAAACCTTGATTAATGCCTGTTAATCTTGACATTCCTGCCAAAGACATAATTTGAGAGTATGAAGATAAAAATGAAGACGTATCATACATAAAATTAAATTCCACATCAGGAAACTCTCTGCCGAGTATCTGATATGTTTCTCTCATTTCCTCAACGCCAATTTTAAAGTCCTCGATTGTTGCCTCGACTGACTTTCCTTCGCCAAGTATTCCAAAATTTATATTTTCATCATCAATGTAGGCGGAATAATGTCCTTTGCTGTTTTGTTCTATTATTACTTTTAATTTCATATATTTTAAATTGAGGTATTAAATATATTTATCAAGCCCTGAAAGTCGCATAATATTTTTTAACGTTCCGCTTGCAACTTCTTCGCTTGGGTGATTACTCATTTCAAACGTGTCGCCTGTGTCTTCGTTAATCCAAACGGGGTGTCTTTTTCCACGTCTTAATAAGTGGCTTTTTGTATGTTTTTTTATTTTGCGTTCTAATTCCGAGTACTTCATCGGTTCAATTATATAAGTTTGAATAACTCGCTGCAAAGGTATTAAAATTCATACCTTTTACCAAATAAATTAGGAAAATTTAACAAAAAAAATTACACTAACGATTTCGCAATTTCTTTCATAATTTCCTGCTTTGGATTTATTCCAATCTTTGCCCCACATTCGGGGCAATTAAAATAATCCTTTTTCGGCTGCTCAAAGAGTTCCGTAATTAGAACATTTAGGGCGGCTGCAATTCGTTCCAATGTTTGCAGTTGAGGGTATTCTCCGCGCAAAGATTGATTTAAACTTATATCGGAAATTTCCAATTTCTCCGCAAGTTCCTTTTGAGTAATATTTTGCCGCTTACAAATTTCTTTTACCTGTGTTCTGAAATTCATACTACATATAATTAGGGTATAAATATTGATTTTTTTTAATTCACGCCGCAAAATTAATACAATAAATACAATTACACAAATTTATTTTAAATCATTAAATTATATAATTTAATGATTATCAGTAAATTAACATTATTTAACTAAAATAATTATCAAAATATTTTATAATTAAATTATTTACTTTAATTTTGCAGCACTTTAATAAAGTAATTAATTTAACAATAAATTTAATATTCAAAGAGATGACAAATTTAGAGTTTAGACAAAAAACGCCAACCTTATATGGTTAACGCTGCATAGCAGGCATTTCAGAAGTATCATAATCAATCAGTTTTTTGAGGTCGCTCACAGGCATATCTTTGTGTCGTGTTTCACCTTTTTTTATTTTAAAACGGCGGAAAGGGTATAAGTTTAGCGGAATAAGTTCTCTGTCAATGGCATCATTATACAGTACTCGAATATTGCGCATATAAATTCCACGAGTATTAATTTTGATGTTTCCTTTTTCCATGAAAATATCAAAATCTTTCAACCACGCAACATTTATATTTTCAAAAGTCAATTCGTCAATATCACAAAAAGTTGATACCTTTTTCTGCATATCTCTAAATGTGTTTTTTGTGCTTTTATTGCTGTATTTTTCAATAAAACTCAATAAATACGGTTTAAAATACAAGCCGCTCTGCTCTTTTATTTCAATACCATCACTTTCTAAATAAGTTTTTAACTGTTTGCAGTCAAATTCTTTAAGTTTGTTACAGCGTTCCAAATCCAAAATCCTGCTGTCAAACCTTAATTTTTTGGCATAAATAACCGGCTGATATTTTTTGTCGGAACCAATCGCTGTGCCATCTTTGAAGTTATTAAGTTCAACGTCAATTCCTGTCAGGAAATATATTTGTTTGCCTTTGAATTGCAATCGAAGTTTAACAGGATATTTTCCATTCTTTTTTTGACTTCGTTTGTCTAAATAAATTGTTGTTTCCATTTTTGATAATTTTCAAGTCATTAATTTTTGCATTAAATTTGCATATAAGTTGCAATTTTGCATATAATTTTCATTAAAAATTGCCTATTTTCAACTCTTTTCAACTACCAAATTTAAACATTTATAAATAAAAAAAGTATTGAAAAAAGCAACTTATATGTTGCAAATCAATACTTTAAAATCATCGCTCTCCCTCTTGGACTTGAACCAAGGACCCTCTGATTAACAGTCAGATGCTCTAACCGACTGAGCTAAGGAAGAATTTTTTTAATAATTTCTTTTTATTATTAAGGGTGCAAAGATAATATGTTTTTTCGGAAATATGCAATATCTTTGCAGAAATTTTTAATTATTTTTTATGAAAAAGATAATAGGCATTGGCAACGCATTGATTGATATACTTTTACAAATTCCAGACGACTCAATTTTAACAACGTTAAATTTGAAAAAAGGAAGCATGCAGTTGGTTGATGAACAAAAAATGTCAGAAATTTTAGAAAAACTTAAAAAGTTTTCAACAAAAATGGTAACCGGCGGCTCAGCTGCAAATACAATTAACGGAATTTCAAAGTTAGGGGGAATCACAGGGTTTCTCGGTAAGATTGGAAACGATGAAACCGGACGTTTTTTTGAAAATGATATCAGGGAAAATGGGGTTAATGCTCATCTTTTACGCTCTAAAAAACCTTCGGGAAGGTGCCTGTCGCTTATTTCACCCGATGGCGAACGGACAATGTGTACTTGCTTGGGAGCTGCAGCCGATTTACAGGTTGCCGACATTTGTCCCGAAATTTTCAATGATTATGAAATATTTTATATCGAAGGCTATTTAGTTCAAAATCAAGAACTAATACGTCATGCTGTTGCACTTGCTGCGGAAATGGGTTTGTTGGTTACAATTGATATGGCAAGTTTTAATATCGTTGAGGAAAATTTGGAATTTTTACACGAAATTGTTGAAAAATATGTCAATATTGTTTTTGCCAACGAAGAAGAGGCGTTTGCATTTACCAATGATTCGCCGGTGGAAGCGCTCAATAAAATTGCAGAACATGTTGATATTTCGGTAGTTAAGATAGGAGAACATGGCTCGTTTATCAAAGCAGGCAACTCAATTTTTTCAATTTTGCCAGTTGAAGCAGAGGCTATTGACACCACCGGTGCGGGTGACCTTTATGCTGCCGGTTTTTTGTATGGACTTGCAAATCATTATCAATTAGATATTTGTGGAAATATTGGTTCTATTGTTGCATCAAAAGTTGTGCAGACAATAGGCGCAAAAATTAGTGATGATGTTTGGATGGAAATAAAGTGTCAAATCCTTTTGTGGCAATCAAAGCAGTTTGCATTCTAATACATGGTATGGAAGTTACCAATTTGATAGCCTATTTGAGTTGTCTGACAATTGTTTTTGTTTTTCGTCACCTAAATTTGCATTTGCTTAGTTGAAGCTATAACTCTATATTTTTGAATCTATCCGGAATTTTCACAATCCATTTCATTTTGAGCATACTTGGTTTATTCCAAGCATAAATCGGGCGGAAAATCGTTTGAATTGCTCGCGCTTTGGCAAAAATTTTGTCGCCATCAACTGCATTTTTGTTTGAAATAATATCAATCACACGAAACCTTGCCCGCTTGTAATGCGCCTGTTCGCCTCGTGCAATTATGTCCTGAGAATTAAATTTATCCATTAACATTTTGTAATCAACATTTCCCAGATGAAACAGATATAAATTTTTGTCTATATGAAAATTATGACCGTTTACACGATGGAAACCGCGTCCCCAGCGTACAGGCTTTGCAATAATGCTTGCTTTTGTAAAACGTGAATTTATCAGAGCGTAATTGCGTTGTTGCAAAACAGGTTTTGAAGTATCCAAAGGCAATTCTTTCGTTAAATGTTGCCCAATATCAAGTCCAAGAGCCGAAACAGAAATATTAATTTTTATGGAAGATAAATATTGAGGCAGATTATTCTCGCTATCACCATCAACTACCAAAAATTCATCGGCATCGCAACCGATAACCAAGTCGTAACCATCTTCAAATCGTTCTGCGGCTCGGTCGGAGAGAAAATCAAGTCGGCGTTTTTCGGCATCAACAACTTTTACTCCCTGTTTTTCTATCACAGTTACATTGGCATTTCCAACTTTTTCGGGCGGCTTTTGGTCTAATCCGTCCAAATAAATATACAAATTCTCATGACCAAATTGCCTTCCATAGTATTCTATCCAACGATTTAGAAAAAAATCATCATTGCGAGCCATTGTGATAACAGCAATTTTTTTTATTTTCATACTTCTTTGAACCGGTATTTTGAGACAATTATTGTTTTTGAGTTTGTCGGAAAGTTGCGTTTCGCTTAGTGTTTTTACTGAAATTCAGATTTTAAACCGCATAAAAAAAATCATTTTTCACAATATCAGAATAATCCACTCAACCATTTGAATAAATCATTTCCATTTGCATACAGCAACAAAATAACTAATAATACAAATCCGACAGTTGTTGCTCTTTCCATAAATTTATCGGAAGGTTTTCGTCCTGTGATAGCCTCATAAATAAGAAAAAGAGCATATCCACCGTCAAGTCCTGGTATTGGTAAAAAGTTCATAAATGCCAGAATAACAGACAGGAACGCTGTTAATTCCCAAAATGCCTGCCAATTCCATGCGCTTGGAAACAATCCGCCGATAGAGCCAAAACCTCCCAACTGTTTTACTCCCTCTTTTGTAAAAACAAGTTTAAATTGTTTTACATACGAAACAAGCGTTCCAATTCCATATTTAAAACCCGCAGGAATAGATTGTACAAAACCGTATTCCTCTTTGTTTGTTTTCAAAAAAGCGCTTGGCATTTTTTGTACAACCCCAATTTTACCTTCGGAATTGGGATAAATTGTTGTACTGCACAAAAAACCGTTTCTGACAAAAATAATGTTTGTCGGCTCATTTTTATTCTGAAAAAATTCATTTGTAATATCCTGTGTAAGGAACATCGGACGTCCATTCACTGCAATAATGCTGTCACCCTTTTGCAAACGTGCATTTGCCGCACGCATATTTGGAGAAACGCTATCAATAACAAAAGGGAAGCGAATTGAGGCAAATTTACCTCCTTCAAGAATTTTCTGCGGCAAATCCTGCGGCATACGCAATTCCATCGTTTCGTTGCCGCGCTCAACGGTAACATCACGATTGCCGTCAAGTAGTAGATGTTCAAATATTTCCTGCTGCGTTTGAATTGATTGTCCGTTTATTTTCAAAATTTTATCTCCATTTTCAAAGCCCGCATCAAGCATTGTTTTAGGGAAATCGAAACCATAAATTGCATTGTCGGCAGGGATATATTCCTTTCCCCACACGGAAAGTACCGCAGAATAGAGCACAAATGCTAAAATGAAATTAACCAAAACTCCACCTGAAATAATTAACAATCGTTGCCAGACGTTCTTAGAACGAAACTCCCACTTTTGCGGCGGCGCATTTAGTGCAGTTTTGTCCATCGACTCGTCAATCATTCCCGCAATTTTACAATATCCTCCAAGCGGTATCCAACCTATCCCCCACTCTGTAGATTCGGGATAACGCCTCCAATCGTCTTCAGGAAGTTCTTCGAGCGGTATTTGCTCCATTTCAGGTTTGCCATCTTCATCGTTGATTTCATTGCCGAATTCATCTTTTTTAACACGCTCATTTACAGGTAAATTTTTTGAAAAAAATCGAAATTGAAATTTCCCGTTAATTTTTTTCCAGCGCACAAGCGAAAACAGCGGATTGAAAAAAACATAATATTTATCAACACGTGTTTTGAAAAATCTTGCAAACAAAAAATGACCGAACTCGTGCAAAATAATTAATATTGACAGAGAGAGAATTAGTTGAAGCGCTTTAATAAAAAATATTTCCATTCTATGAATTATAAATTTTAAAATTTCTGCAAAAGTACAAAAAAATTACCGATAATCTATAGTAGATTAAAGTATCAAATGCAACTTTTTTGTTTTCTGATTTACAATTAATTAGTTTGTTGAAATGAGAATAACTTTGAGTAAATATTTGAGATAAAGTTATTTCCCTTTTCAACAAATCATCATAATCATTATAAGTTTTTGATTATAAACTGAATAAAAAGTTGTATTTAAAATTACAGTTTGCCATCTTTCCTCTTTTAATAATTTTTCTTCTTTATCGGTTATTTTTGATATAATTTTGCAGGTAAATTTTTAATTCTAAAAGAGAAAGAATGGATAAGGTATTAGAACCATACAATTGAGACTTCAATGATTACAAATAAAATCTATTAACCTGAGTTTTGGATAAGCGATAGCCCGTTAGGGCTTGCATATCAATAGAATACAACTCCAGACGACAAATCTTGTCCGTTAGGACATTCACAATGAAAGCCCTACGGGTTTAATATGGTCTGAAATATTATATTTTCTATTGATATTTATCACCTACGGCGAATATAAAATTGAATATCAAGATGTTATAAAATTGCTTATCCAAAACTCAGGTTATTATCACTATTAATTTTTGAAGTTATGAAATAAAACATGTACTTTTGCATTGTTGCATTTTAATTGTATGCGACTTTTTTTATTGTAAATCAGCAAGTTGAAGAACGTGCAAATTTTTTTCAAATGAAAAAACAATTAATTTTTCAAGATTGGGGATTGATAGATTATCAGCAGGCGTGGGAGCGGCAGGAAACGCTTTTTGAGAAAGTAATAGCCGAAAAAAAAGCAGGAAAACAAACGGAGAATTACCTGATTTTTTGCGAACACCCGCACGTTTATACTTTGGGCAAAAGCGGAGACCAAAACAATATGTTGCTCAATTCCACTGAATTACAAAGCACAAATGCAACTTTTATACACACTAATCGCGGCGGAGATATTACTTATCACGGAACGGGACAAATTGTCGGTTATCCCATCATTGATTTGGAAAATTTTTCTTTGGGCTTAAAGCAGTATGTTTTTGTATTGGAATGTGCTATTATCGAACTATTAGCGCTTTACGGGATTTTGTCCACACAACTTGCCGGTGCTACAGGCGTTTGGATTGATGCGCAAAATGCTCGTGCGCGAAAAATATGTGCTATCGGTATCAGGAGTTCGCATTTTGTTACTATGCACGGCTTTGCGCTCAATGTTAATACTGATTTAACATATTTTAAACATATCAATCCCTGCGGTTTTACCGATAAAAGCGTTACATCTATGCAAAAAGAATTAGGACAAAATATTGATATTCAAAAAGTTAAAAATGATTTAAAGTATATTTTTGAAAAAAAATATTTTGTTAAAAAATAAGTTTTTGTATTTTTGTGAATATATTTTTCTAAAAAATGTCAAATACTCAAATTTTTTTTCCACCCGAATGGGCAAAGCAGGAATTCGTGCAACTGACATTTCCGCACGCAGGAACAGATTGGGCTAATATGCTTGATGAGGTGCAGGAGTGTTTTTGCGAAATTATTCGTGCAATTTTGCGCTTTGAAAATGTTTTGGTGGTTTGTGCTGATAATCAAAGTATTTTGAAAATTGAAAAGTTGAAAGAGCAAAATTCAAATTATAAATTACAGATTGTCAATTGCTTTTCAAACGATACTTGGGCGCGCGACCACGCTGCAATTACTGTTTTTGAAAACAATCGGCGTACACTTTTGGATTTTACCTTCAATGGTTGGGGACTCAAATTTGCTGCTAATTATGATAATCTTATTAGTTCTAAATTATTTTCCAAAAAAATATATACAAATTTTAACTATAAAGATTGCCGAAATTTTATTCTCGAAGGAGGTAGCATAGAAACTGACGGCGCAGGTACAATTCTAACAACAGAAAAATGCTTACTTTCTGAAAATCGTAACTATTTGAATAAAAGCGAAATAGAAGATAATTTTAAAAAATATTTTGGAATAATACGTGTTCTTTGGCTCAAAAATGGTTCGCTAACAGGAGATGATACCGACAGCCACATTGATACTTTGGCGCGGTTTTGTAACCAAGAAACAATCGCTTATGTTAAATGTGAAGATACGCAAGATTCTAATTATCAAGAATTTACTGCGATGGAAAATGAATTGAAGACTTTTCGTACTCTTACAGGAAAGCCATATAATTTAGTTGAACTGCCGATGGCAAACAAAGTAGAATTTAACGGAAAGCAACTGCCTGCAACTTATGCTAACTTCTTGATAATCAATAATGCTGTTCTTTTGCCGATTTATAATTCACCAAAAGATAAAACTGCTTTTGAAATTTTGAAAAAACTGTTTCCAAAACGAGAAATTATACCGATAAACTGCCTGTCGCTGATAAAACAGGGCGGCTCGCTGCATTGTTCGACCATGCAATTTCCTAAAAATTTATAAAAATGGAATTTTTAACACACGTTAACATATTGCCTTCGTCACGAAAAATTAATTATCAAAGTAAAATACTTTCATTTGGCTCGTGCTTTTCCGAAAGTATTGGAAAAAAACTACAACGTGCTTATTTTCAAATAGATATAAATCCATTTGGTATTCTTTTCAATCCTGCTTCAATTGCCCAAAATATAGAAATGTTGATTGAAAACCATAATTTTACTGAAAATGATTTGTTAAAAAACGGCTCACTTTATTTTAATTTTGCTTTCGATACTTCGTTTTCAGACTATTGCGTTAAAAAATGTTTGGAAAAAATGAATTCGCGATTCACAATGGGATTTAATGATTTACAAAATGCTGATATTCTATTTATTACATTCGGAACAGCCTGGGTTTTTGAACACAAAGAAACGGGCAAAATCGTTGCAAATTGTCATAAATTACCATCTGAAAATTTCGTGCGCCGCCGTTTGGACATTGACGAAATTGTTTTTAATTTTCAAAAATTATTTTTAAAACTGAAAAAATTTAATCCTGATTTGTTTATTATTCTTACAGTAAGTCCAATACGACACGTAAAAGACGGTTTTCATGAAAATAATTTAAGTAAAAGTATTTTACTTTTGTCTGCTGAAAAATTAGAGAAAGAATTTGAAAATATTATGTATTTTCCTGCTTATGAGATAGTTATGGATGAATTACGCGATTATCGTTTTTATGCAACAGATATGTTGCACCCTTCTGAAAGCGCTGTAGAGCATATATGGGAAAAGTTCTCAGATACTTTTTTTTCGCCTCAAACAAAAAAAATATTATCTTTGGCGCAGAAAGTTGCCGCAGACAATGAACATTTAGCAAGGTTTGAAGGTTCGGAAGAATATGCTAACTTCTTGAAAATAAAAGAAAAAAGGGAAAATGAATTATTGTTAAAAATAAAAGAAACGGAAAAAAGCAATGAAAAAGTTTTTTTATAACATTTATCTTTGGCTTGTAGCGATTCCCTTATCTGCAATTTTAACAATTTTAACATCCATCTTAATAATTTTAATTGCACCTTTTGCCCCAAAATCGCATTTGGCACACCTAATTCCAAAAACGTGGGCAAAACTTATTTGTTTGCTTTTATTAATTCGTGTTAAAATTTTTGGAATAGAAAACATTGATACGAATCAGTCGTATGTTTATATCTCTAATCATCAGAGTATTATAGATATTTTTGTCATTTACGGATGGCTACCTTCGGTATTCAAATGGCTGATGAAAGCCGAACTTCTGAAAATTCCTTTCGTAGGATGGGCGTGTAAGGCGGCAGGGCATATTTTTATTGAACGTTCGGTTGGTATTGAGGCGAATAAAAGTATTGCAGCAGCGGAAAGTATATTACAAAACGGCATTTCTGTCCTGATTTTTCCGGAAGGTTCGCGCACGCATAATGGCAAAATGCAACGTTTCAAACGGGGCGCCTTTCGCATTGCTGCCGATTTGCACCTGCCTGTTTTGCCGATAACTTTATGTGGAAGTTTTGAGCGTTTGCCCCGAAATCACGGACCAAAATTCACTTACGGAACAGTTGAAATGTACTTTCACCCGCCTATAAGTACGGATAATAAAACTGAAAATGAATTATTAGAAAAGGCTTGGAATGTTGTGGCAAGTTGCACGCCAGCGGGGCTAACAGCGCAGTGACTGACAATGACAATGAAACTTGACAAATAATATTATTTTTCGTATTTTTGCAAAAAAAATTTGATAATAAATTTATGACAGAAAAAATTAATTGTTTGATTATTGGTTCAGGTCCAGCGGGTTACACTGCGGCGATTTATGCAGCCCGTGCAAATCTCGCACCCGTTTTGTACGAAGGGATGTTACCTGGCGGACAACTGACGCAAACTAACGAAGTAGAGAACTTTCCAGGATATCCTAATGGCGTTTCCGGAATGCAGTTGATGGATGATTTGCGGCAGCAGGCAGAACGATTCGGTACGGTAATTAATTACGGAATGGTAACTTCTGTTGATTTTTCGTCTGCTCCGTATTCGGTTGTTATAGACGAAGAAACGCACTTAAAAGCCGAAACAGTAATTATTGCCACAGGTGCATCGGCAAAATATTTGGGTTTGCCTGATGAACAAAAATATGCAGGTTCTGGAGTTTCAGCATGTGCTACTTGCGATGGATTTTTCTATAGGAATAAGATTGTGGCGGTTGTTGGCGGGGGAGATACTGCTTGTGAAGAGGCAATTTTTTTGGCTTCGCTTGCCAAAAAAGTTTATGTTATCGTGCGCAAAAATTATTTGCGTGCCTCGTCAATTATGCAGGAAAGAGTAATGACTCACGAAAAAATTGAAGTACTTTTCGAAACCGAAACATTGGGGCTGACAGGCGAAAAAGTTGTGCAAGGTATTGATTTATTGCAACATCGCAGCTTGCCAAACGAGCGTAAATCACATTTGGAAATTGACGGTTTTTTCCTTGCAATCGGGCATAAACCAAATTCGGATATTTTCAAACAATGGCTTGAAACCGACCAAATAGGTTATATAAAAACCATAGATGACACTCCAAAAACAGCAATTGCAGGTGTGTTTGCAGCAGGAGATGTTGCCGACAATCGTTACAGACAAGCAATCACTGCCGCTGCAAGCGGATGTAAGGCAGCAATGGAAGCAGAAAAATATTTAAACGAAAAAGGATTTTGAATACGGGTAAGCTTATTGTTTATAATTTATTATGACTATCGGTAAAACGTCCGTAAAATTTTGTAACTGTCTGATTGCTATAGATTTATCACTTTTTTTGTAATGTCCTTAAAATCAAATACTTAGTATTATTATAGGACATTATGCGGATTATCATAAAAATTATTTTTAATTCAATAGCGGCATAAAATTAAAATTCTGCTTATCAGGCCTTTCTGTAAACATTGAGATATCTAATGAGCATCTTTAACGTTGCTCTTACGATTTGGTAGCTGCTTGATAATATACGGACTGGCAAGATTTAGTGAAAAATATGATTGTAAAACCCGCTATATCGGCATCCAGTAAATACTCGTGCTTTCCATCGCAACCCTGCTGCAAATTTCATCTACAAGCTTATCGCGCAATTTAGTGAGTTATGTGCTATAGTGCCATAACAATTCTCTGAAATTTTTTACCTTGTGCATCCAAAATACAAGCAAATACGCTATCTTTGTGCAGGTCAATACCTCACATCTGTCCATAAACTTTATACTTTCAATTAACAAATGCACCTTAAAGTAGATTTTCCCCTACATTTGCAAAACGAATAGTTGCATTATGAGGTTGAAACTACTTTTTATATATTTTGCTATTTTTTTATCAAAAAAATTTCGTAATTTTGTACGCAATAATTTTTAATGTTTATAACTAAAAAAAAATAAATATTATGTCGTTTATTGCTGACCGCATTCAGATGGAAGGACTCACCTTTGATGATGTCCTGTTGATACCTGCATTTTCGGATGTTCTTCCGCGTGAGGTAAATCTTACAACGCGTTTTTCCAAAAATATTGAGTTGAAAATACCTTTGGTTTCTGCCGCAATGGATACTGTTACCGAATCGCCCATGGCTATTGCCATTGCCCGCGAGGGAGGAATTGGTGTTATTCATAAGAATATGTCGATTACAGAGCAGGCAAAGCAGGTTCAGGCGGTAAAACGTGCCGAAAACGGAATGATTTCTAACCCTGTAACAATTCAGCCGCAGCAAACAGTAAATGATGCTCTTGCGTTGATGTCGGAATATAAAATCGGTGGAATTCCTGTTGTTGATGCTCAAAATGTGCTTGTGGGTATTGTTACCAACCGCGACCTTCGTTTTGAACGAAATCAAACCCGTAAAATTTCAGAAATTATGACTGCTGAAAATCTCGTAACAACTTCACACTCAACTACTTTACAAGATGCTGCCGATATTCTTCAGCATTATAAAATAGAAAAATTGCCTGTTGTTGATAATCAGGGTAAACTCATCGGACTGCTCACTTACAAAGACATCACAAAGGCAAAAGATAAGCCGATGGCTTGCAAAGACGATGCGGGGCGATTGCGTGTGGCAGCGGCAGTGGGCGTTACAAATGATATTTTTGTACGAATGGATGCGCTGGTTGCTGCCAATGTTGATGCGATTGTGATTGACACCGCACATGGACATTCAAAAGCAGTGATTGAAACGCTCAAAAAGGCAAAGTCAATTTATAAAAATATTGATATTGTTGTTGGCAATATTGCAACTGCCCAAGGCGCTGTTGCCTTAGTAGATGCAGGTGCAGATGCGGTAAAAGTAGGAATTGGACCTGGTTCAATTTGCACTACGCGCGTGATTGCCGGAGTAGGAGTGCCTCAACTTTCGGCAATTTACAATGTGTCTAATGCGTTAAAAGATAGCGATATACCTGTCATTGCCGATGGAGGCATTCGCTATTCGGGCGATATTGTAAAGGCATTGGCAGCGGGTGCACATACGGTTATGACAGGAGGATTGCTTGCCGGAGTAGAAGAAAGTCCTGGTGAAACAATTCTGTTTAACGGGCGAAAATTCAAGTCATATCGTGGAATGGGGTCGCTTCAGGCAATGGAAAGCGGTTCAAAAGACCGTTATTTTCAAGATATGGAAGCGGATATTAAAAAACTTGTTCCCGAAGGAATTTCAGGGCGAGTGCCGTTTAAAGGTACTTTATATGAAGTGGTGTTTCAAATAATCGGCGGACTGCGTGCAGGAATGGGTTATTGTGGAGCAAAAAATATTTCCGAACTACACCATGCACAATTTACACGCATTACCGGAGCAGGAATTGTTGAAAACCACCCGCACGACATAATAATTACCAGCGAAGCGCCAAATTACAGCAGAGGCGAATAAAAAAAACGCTTATTTGTATTACGTCCCAGCAGCTTGGCGCAGGCGATGGTTCACTGCCGCTCAGACGGGCGCAAAATTTGCAAATTCGCACAAACTTTCGGGCGAGTTATTGTTTCGTTTGTGCCAAACTGCTCGTTAATGGCAGCCCTTTGATTACATTTCACCCTATCTCTCTTGACTATCATCATTTTTTATTATTTCCCAATAAGATTCATTCAATTCAAATGTCTCACCATTGAATACAAACACACATCTGCAATGTTTAGGAATCCCTTCTTCATAGAAGTGAGAACTACCTCTATATGTGTCGTCATCATAACATTTTTGTTCGCAATAACAATCAGAAGTTAAATCATCCGTTGCATATTCGATAGTTATTGTTTTAGTTATTTTATCATAGGAAATAGTTTCAGTATCCCAAGCAGTAAGATATTCACTAAGTCCTCCACAGCGAGTTTGTAAATCATAAGAAAATTCACAAATGGGTTTTCCATTCTCAAATCGCAACAATGTTATATAATCTCCGCAACAACTCATACAACCAATCACATTTCCTTTCAATAGATATTTTACACCGCTGTTGGTTTGAATTGTATCTATTGACTCATAGCCATCGGTATTAAATTCAAAAATCTTGCCATATTGTTCTTGTGTATTGTCGTCGCTATATTCTACATAGGCTATAAAATTACCATCTTTATCTAAATATAAAGTGGCATCTCCATTTTCTATTTTTTCTTCATCAATTCCGTGTATGGTTCCATCATCATCTTGATAAATAAAAGGGAGGAAAAAGTTGGAATAATTGGTATTATATAAATTACATTTTTAGATTACACAAATAATTATTATCTTTGCATCCAATAATCATAAACACTAATTATCCTTATGGGACGCAAAGTCAAACAACTTAAAAATTACACAACCGAAGA
>WQYU01000045.1 GCA_009781075.1 Paludibacter sp.
ATGATTAATGCTTTTTTTGTTTCCATATTAATACTATTTGCTGTGTCCTGTCCAAACACGATTCCCCTCGTGATTACTATTAGGACAATTAAAAATATTTGTTTCATTTTTCTAACTTTTTATATACTACATTTGTCAGATTGTCTGCGCTCTGTCCGCATGACACACAACGTTTTAGCAGCTTGTGTCAGGCGGGGGTATCGGTAAGGCTTGGACGAGACAACGCCTCCGCTTGTGTGAAACTGCTTGTTGTGCGTTCGTTGTTTTTCTTAATTTCTCTCTGCAATTTGTTTCAACATAGATAAAATTGGGTTTTCTCCATCTTGCTCATCCTCTTTAACTGCATTTGGGCGGTTGTCTTTTTGTATTATTTCAAGTTTGGTTTGTCCATTGTCGGCGGTCAATGAATAAATCATTTCAAAATAATTTTCAGGTTTGTCTTCAAGGTCGGGTCTTGGTGCAAACAATGAATAACGCAATTTACTTGTTGGTGTAAATTCTAAAACAGTTCCCCACTGCTCAAAGATTTCACCTTCCCATTCTGTTACAAATTTTATTTTACTGCCAACTTTCCAATTTGTCTGGAGGTCACTACCATATTGCCAAAGTTTCACAAATTCCGGTTTATTTATAATGTCCCATACTTTCCGAAGACTTGCATTGATTTTAATGCTTGAAATGTTTGTTACCATAATTTACCTTTTAAATTATTTATGTTTAAAAATTCAATGTCTATACCGCCCGTTTTGCGAAGGCATTTATCATTCCATTCTGATTTCTTCCCGATATGTTATTTTCTTGTTCGAAATATCATAAATTTCTGTAATTGAACTTTCAATATACCCATGTTCCTTGTTAAACTTGTCCAAAGCGGGATAAACTTTCATAATACCAAACAAAATGGAGAGTTTCCCCTTAAACGGAAATTCTGTTACGACAAAATCATCTTGCGGTAAGGTTTTTACTTGGTATTTTTCTGCCAATCTTGTCAAGGTTGCGCTATCTGCATTTTCTACAATGCAGCCGATTTCGGAACGTAATTTTTCTTTGGCAACTTCTTGGGGATTGTCATAATAAATTCCAAAGCCCTTTGTCGTTTCTACCTTTTCGTCATTCAATAGCGTATTATAAATTCTGTCCGACACTTTTGCCGATTGGCTGTAATCACCCGTAACATTTTCATAAACGACTGTTTCACCTCCCTGATTTTCAATTCTGAAGGTGATTTTCTTAAATCCGCCATAATAGGAGCAAATAACGATAAATACTACCGCTAAAATGGCAATAATGATTAAAATTACTTTTATTATTTTCATATTAAATTATTAATTATTTTTCTTATTTCTAAATTTGCAATGTTAAATTTTCTACTTATCTCTATTTTTCATCATTTACTCGCTTCTTGTCCGCCCGCGCCGTCGCCCGCTGATGCTAAACTGTGCGTTGGGTGGGATTTTTCCCCTATTTGTTAATTTCCATTTTCATCTCTTGTTGCAATCATCATCTGTTCTGCAACGCCAATCTCTGTCTCAATGAAATCTTTAATTGTTGCAAAAGAATTCACAATTTCTCCTGTTGTTCTTATAGACAAGATGGTTTCTTTGTCCAACTGGCATATCACCTGTATGATTTGGAATAGTGGTAAATCTATTCGTTTGAGGATTATACCAAATTTCATGACTTCCTGCTGCCTGTCTATAAAATTCAAAGCCTACCTTTTTCAACAAAGTTACTATTTCTCTATATTTGAAACCCGATAATCGTCCCATAATACTATACTGTAACCACTAATGGATAGTTAAAAGAATTACTAAACATTGCTAAATTTACAATTTGTTGTTCTTGTGCCTCAATGAGTTTCTTTGCAACATCTCTCGCAATTTCAACAGTTTCTGTGATGCTATTCCCCTGAACAACAAGCCCTTGTAGATTATCTGAGGTTGCCAAATAAACACCTTCCGGCAATTTTTCTATATGAAGATTTACTATTTTTTCCATCTTATTATTTTTATATTTACTTTAAATTATTAACTACAAAAATACAATTTATTTTCTATGTCAATAAAATTATTCTTTGGCAACATATATGTCAGATTTTTGCTGTGCTATACGGGTGTCGGCTAATGTTTTAGCATCTTGGCGGCAAACATATTTACACAAATGTTCGGATGAGAGGTGAATTCACTGTCCCACGAGACAATGGCAAACCGCTTGTTATGTGAAGGCATTTTCAGATTTAATTTATTTCTTTTTCCAAACATGAGTGATTTCTCCAAATACATATTTACGAATTTCGTTTTCATCTATGTAGGCTTCTTTCAAATAGTCTTTTGCTTCTTGAGAGTAAAAATCTTCGGCATTGGCTGTAGCAATTTGAGTTAATTTACATTCAATAATCAGTCGGGCTTCTTTGAAAGAGATATTTCCTGAAGGTGTTTGAATACTTGTCAATTCAACTTCTTTCATTTTCTCGCTGTCTCGTCCTGATTTACTTCCTAAAAAGAGTACTTGCTTCTTATACTCACTCGGAAAATAAGAGAGCGTATATGTTTGTTCTTTTTGAATGATTTCAAGTGTATAACGACTTGATGCAAAAATGCACCATGTTGTAGGCTTCCTGAAATGAAGTCCCATACCCCCTCCACTCGCTGTCATAGAATTATAATGGTCTTTTCTGCCCGCAGTAACCACCGGAAAAACTTTCCCTACCAATGTAAATACGTCATCACTGATTTCCTCCGGGGTAATCTGTACAAATAATTGTTCAAAATTCATCTCTTCTATTACTTTGTATAGTCAACCTTATTGTGCGACCGCACGGAGCGATAGCCCAGCCCTGCGATTGACGATGTCGAGCAAGTTGTAGTCACTATTGAAGAAAATGCTGTATGCGTACATATCATTGTACTGCATATTACTCCAATAGTAACCGTACACACCGACATCGTATAGTTTACCGATACTACTGCCACGGTCTCCCGCAGCAGGCAAAAAAAGATTATTGCCGGTATTTTTATCGGTAAATTTTATACCAAAAACACCGTTCTGCTCTACCAACTCATGCTTAACTTTACCGGAATTAAACAAAGTTTTAACTTCGTCTAAAGTTGGTATGCGCCAACCTTGTGGACAAGGGTCATTGGCTTGTTCCCATTCCCATGTGCTATTATGATAAGTAGCATCCCATTCAGTACCGCCGTTAGAATTTACCATAGGGTCGATTGCGCTCCAACCAATTTTTCTGTTCCATTGGTAAAACATACCTGCGCTTTCAGGTGTGGAAGCAAAAGTACCGGGCTTATCAACATTGCGGGTAGCCCATTTAACACCATTAATAACAACACCAGCATCGTAAGTAAGTGGGTTAGGTTCATCATCTTTTCCACAAGAACTAAACAAAATTGTTACAATTAATATAACACTAAAGAAAAAACTAAATTTTCTCATTTATTTTAATTTTTAAAATTTATTTTTTTTAATTTTATCTCTTAAATTCCTCACATGGCTACACAAAGGTGGGAGGTTAGGTGTGGCTTTTTCAGCATACTGCGATTATGTAAATTATGCCTTTTCAAGCAAAAATTATGTGTTGTGCCTAAAAACTTACGCTATTTCTATTTTTTAATTGCTCCATAGTGATTACTGACCATCAACTAATAAAAAATTTTCTATGTTTTCTCTGTTAATTATTTGAAAATCAGTATTTTGATAATTATTCAAAAAAACTTTCGGACTTTTAACTTTTGCGTTAGCATTCCATTTTATTTCGTAAGCAAAAATTTTTCCGTCTTTTTCTTCAAGATAATCAATTTCTTGCTGCTGTTTGGTACGCCAAAAGTATCTGTTTGCCCAAATCTGCTGATATTCAAGCATTTTTCTACGCTCTGCAATCACAAAATTCTCCCAAAGTCCGCCAATATCAAGCCGCGTCGAAACATCCGAAAAATCGGCTATCAGGGCATTACGGATTCCTGTGTCGTAAAAATATATTTTCCTATTGTTTTTCAATTCATTCCGCATATTTCGGCTAAAGGAACCGAGCCGAAATATGATAAAGCATTTTTCCAAAAGGTTAATATATTTTTCAACAGTTTTTGAATCCAGCCCTACCATTTGCCCAAGTTCTGAAAACGAAACTTCCGAGCCGATTTGATACGCCAATGCTTGCAGCAATTTTATGAGTTTATCCGGTTTTTGAATCCCTTCCCAACGTAAAATATCTTTGTAAAGATAACTATCGGAAAGTTGCTTTAACACAATCCGTTCCTCGCCCACATTGTTGATAACATCGGGATAATAGCCGTAAATAAGACGTTGCGGCAGAAGTTGTTTTTCGCGCATAAGTCCGTGATTATTAACCATTTCGGCAAACGAAATCGGGAAAATCTGATATTCCCATTTCCTACCTGTCAGCGGCTCGTTGGTTTTGTTGGCAATTTCAAACGCCGAACTACCGGTAGCAATAACCTGCATATCTTTTATGTTATCAACCATCAGTTTCAGTTTTCTGCCGATGTCTTCAATTTGCTGTGCCTCGTCAATAATCAGATATTTTTTCCCCTGAAAATATTGTTTTAACCGCACAGCAGAAATATCCATAAAAAAGGCATTTGTGCTTTGTTCATCGCCGTTAAGCCACTCTACATCATCATTATCGGCGAAAATTTTCTGTAAAAGAGTAGTCTTGCCCACCTGACGAGCGCCAAGCAGAATAATAACTTTTCCCTTATTCAATCGGGTATGAATAATTTTTTCTAAACCTCTTTCTATCATTTTTAAAATTTGATTCTTTGCAAAATTATAACTTTCTTGGAAAAAATTCCCGAAAAGTTATAACTTTCTTGGAAAAAATTCCCGAAAAGTTATATTTTTTTATTCTTTACCACAATGACCGAACATTCTGCTTTTTTCACAATAGAATGTTTGTTAAAAATTGTTATTTTATTTCTATTTGCTCTCCCAAAAATTTCGGTTTTTTATTCATCAAAAAATCAATAAAAACTTTAACTCTTGCAAATTTTTCACGAACTTTAATTTTGAAACCATAATATGCCGACACATCTTTTGCATTAAAACCAATCGCATTCAAACCCAAACGCTTTGCAATATAAACCGCCCGTTGATTGTGAAATTTCTGCGAAATGATAGTAAATTGCGTTTGTCCGAAAATTTTATTCATTCTAATAACAGAATCATAGGTGCGGAACCCTGCGTAATCAAGAAAAATTTTATTTTCCGGAATGCCGTTATTTACAAGTTCGATTTTTATATCTAACGGCTCGTTGTAAGTTTGCTTGCTATTATCTCCGCTAACAACAAAAAAATCCACTTTTCCTGCGTTATACAATGCAACAGCCGCCTCGATACGGTATGTAAAATACAAGTTTTTCTGTCCAAACGCCAGATATTTTGAAGTACCTAAAATTAAGCCGACCTTGTTGTGCGCAATAGAATCAACATCATTATAAACCAAGTTATCGGCAGTTTTATTGATAACAGCATTACAAACAAAAATAACTCCCGCCATAATCAACAACAAAACCGCAAATATGATTAATGTTTTCTTAAATTTGAATATTTTTTTCATTATTTATTACTTGATATAAATTCTTTTTGAACTTTAACTTTCAATTACTTCCAACCAATCTTTTGGAAGATAAGTATTACAGGCGACAGCAAACATTCCTTCCAAACGAACAACGACACGCTTGTGCCCCTTTATTCTAATGAGTTCGCCTTCTATTCCGGCAAAATTCCCTTTTATTATTCTTACTTTGGAACCATGCTTGAGCGTATTATCAGCAATAATTGAGTTAGTTTGCGAAAAATCGAGCATAAACATTAAATCCTGCATTTGTTTGTCCGGAATTTCCTGAATTTTATGTGTTACAATATTTCTGACAAAAGAAATATTGTAACCGCATTGTTTGGGCAAGGTAAGTAGAGTGTTGTAATCGGTGCAAACAAATATGTAACAAGGAATTTGCGGTCTTGCCACACTCATGCGGCAATTATTGCGCTCTATAATTTTTTTCTCAAAAGGTATGTAATTGGTAATATTATTTTGTACCAAAAAATCTTTAATTCTTTTTTCGGTATTATATTTTACGCGCCCTGCATACCAATAAGACAAAATTTCTCGTTCCTGCATAAAAAATAAAGCGTTGCATTCCCTATAATTTTTTTTAAAACTATAAGGAATATTTTTTTAATAGAAATACTTCCGATTTTCCTTTACACAAGCGAAATGCCGAAAGTATTGTTTTTATATTAATTAGAATAAAAAATTACTAATTATTGTAACCGTATTCTTTTCCGTAGCCATACTTATACGTACCGTCAAGTGTTGAGGCATTAAGTACGATATACATATTATTCAATTTCTTTTCATTTTTTTGCTGATTTACAAAATTCACCGAATCTTTTGGGGTAACTCCCTCACGCATAACATATAAAGTCAAATCAGTGAAAGCCGCCACCAAATATCCATCCGAAACAAGCCCTACCGGTGCACTGTCGAAAATAATAAAATCATATTCTTTTTTTGCCTCCTCAACAAGTTTTCCAAACATAGGACTCATCAACAACTCATTAGGATTGGGCGGTATCGTTCCGGAATGAATTACATGTAAATTACCATCAATGTCTAATTTGTTTAAATAATTATGCCAATTGTCTTCTTTTGCCAGATAATTACAAAGCCCCTCTGCATTGGTAAATGTAAAATATTTTTTCAGTTTAGGATTGCGAACATCTGCTCCAACAAGCAGCGTTTTTTTGCCTGAAAAGGCATAACTTACTGCTAAATTGGCGCTTACAAATGTTTTTCCCTCATGCTTGGTTGTTGAAGTTACTACTATTATTTTATTTTCTTTATTTTTAAATATAAAATTAATATTATTACGCAAAGAGCGAAATGTTTCTCCTATGCTTGTTGAGTGATTTTTTTCTACGGCAATCATATTCTGCGTAACATTTTTTGTAATTTGTCCGATTACCGATACTTGCGAAATTTTTTCGAGGTCGTGCCTGCTGCTAATTTGCGTTTTTAGTAAATTCATTATATAAATAACAGCGAACGGAATTAGAATTGCCAAAATCAATGCACCGAATAAAATAATATTGTTACGCGGAGCAACAGGTCCTGTGTTTTCAACCGGTGAAATCACAATACGCGCTTTGTTTGGCGTGGAAGCGATTGTAAGGTTTGTCTCTTCGCGTTTTTGCATTAAAAATAAAAACAAATTCTGTTTTATTTGCTGCTCACGGTCTTTGCCGAGCAAACCCATTTCCTGTTGAGGAACCGATGAGATTCGCGCTCGACTTTGAGCCAACTGACGCATTAGGTCGTTTTTGGTAACGTTATAAGTTTGCTTCATCGCATTGAGCGAACTGATAATACTGTTTCGAGTATTTTCGCTCTGCTGCATTATTTGTTTATAATCAGGATTTTCGGAGGTTATCCCTCTTAACTTTATATCGTTGGCAAGTAATGAAGTATTGTAATTGTTTATCATTTGAGATAATCCGATATCTGTAATGCCGTTATTGGGATTAGGAATGGCAGCACGTTGATTTGAAGGGTCGTTAATAAATGTCTGAATATATGAAATGACGTTCAATTGGGTTTCTATGTCCAACAGTTTTTGTTCGTTCTGGGCGCTTTGCTGCACAAAAAGTTGTGCCTCTGTTCCCAAATCGGCAATGCTGTTCTGCTGCTTATACGAAACGATATTGCTTTCGGCTTCTCCAAGTTCATTTGAAATTTGTTTTAAACGTTCATTAATAAAAATGGCTGTATTATATGCAATTTCGTTTTTCATATTAACATTCATCAAGTTATATTGCTTCACCAATTCCCTTAAAATAGCAGCGCTTTTCCCCGAATTATTCCCCGAAAGTGAAAGTTTCAATACCGATGCCCTATCCAGTGATTGCTCTACCGAAAGATTTGCACATAAACTATATGCAGCAGATAGCGCATTCCTGATATTTACATAATATTTTGCGCCCTCTGTCATCGGTTTGCCTGTAAGTTGCAATTGAATATGCGTACCTTCTGAGAGCGGTATTTTTTCGGAAATATCATTAATATTCTTTTCAAATTCAATTTCCCCTTTGTACCAGTAACTTCCTTTTACAGAAAAATTATTTTTATTTTTTTTAACATAAAAATTTGCAGATGAAATCACATCAGAGTCGTTACTGAAAAGCCGCGCCAAAATGGGAGTATTGTTGTACAATTCGGTTTTACGCATACGTTGAACTGCATAATATGTATTTTGCAAATGCAAAGTATCAACCACAGTACGCATCAAATCCGGTGATTGCAATATCACAATTTCATTTGCGAGGTTATCGGTCGAAAGGTTGAAAATCCCGTCTAAACTCATAGACGGCGTTGAGGAGGCAGTTCTGCGCTCTACATCAATAAGAATTGATAAACTTGTGCTATATTGCTTTTGTGTAATCATCAGATAACCGCCTGCAATAGCCATACACACTATTACACTCAACAAAAACCACTTCCAATGCTTTATATAATCACGGATAAATTCCGAAAGCGAAAATGATTCGTCGTTTTCCGTATTTGTTGTATAATTATTTTCCTGTTCCATAAAAAATTAATCTGTTTTTTTAAATATTATTTACTTATCCTGTACAATGACACAGCCAGCGAAATCACTGAAATAGAAGTCCCGATTATTGACAAAGTCATTGACTGCATAGTGCCGAAAGCAGAATTATTTCCTTTTGCTTTGTTGGCTTCTACATACAGTTTATCGTTTTGCTGCAAAAAGAAAAGTTCGTGGTTGTTTATAAAATTTTTATCCTGAATGTCGAAACGGAAAAATTTTGTTTGTCCGTTTCCGTCTGTTCGCACAAGCAAAATGTTGTCACGTTTTCCGTAAATTGTCAGGTCTCCTGCATCTGCAATTGCATCAAGGACGGTCATTTGCCCGTTAGATGACGAATAAGTTCCCGGTCGATTAACCTCGCCGAGTACTGCCACTTGAAAATTCAGCAATCGAATATTTACAATTGGATTTTCTGAAATATATTGAGGAAAAATTAGCGAAGCAATATAATTCTGCGCCTCTTTTAAAGTCATTCCTGCAATATTAATAGTTCCCAAAACAGGGAAATTAATATTTCCAAACTGGTCGACAAGATAATTTTGCAACGACCCCCCGCCTCCGGTACCAGCCGAACTTTGTACTATATTGCTGATGCCTGCGGGAACCAAAGGCAGATTAAAACTTGTTGCAGCGCCTGCAATACTCGAATTAACGGTTATACTCAAAATATCGTTGGGCATAATTTTGGGCTGGTGAGTAACTGTTTTCAGCAATTCTGCATTTTGCGCTGTCTGCATATACGGTAATTTTTTATATGCGGTACAAGATGTTGTAAATAAAATAATTACAAACAAAACTGCTAAAATAAGATTATTTTCGGTATTAATAAATTTTGGTTTCTTCATATCCTTATAAATAATAAAAAAAGTATTTCAAAAGTGCAAAGGTACTGTTTTTTTCTATTACAGCCAAATCTTTAATATTATTGGTAGCAATATCTCTAATGCCAATGCCGCAAACAAGCATTTGTAATATTCTTTTTGCAAGATTTCTTACCATTTTTCTTTATCTTTGTATTTTGGCAATCAGGGCAGTTAATCCCGTAATATTTTCGGGATAAATATTAATAATTTAATAATTTAAAAAAAGCGAATCAGGAAATTAGTAGTCAGAACACTTTATTCCGTTTCGTAAGTTTGCGAAACCCTGAATTAGCAAAGAAAGAAAATCAGGATAAAAAATAATTATCTTTGCAAAATAAATAAAATAAACAATATTATAAACTTTTAAAAATTAAAAATATAATGGAAGAAAAAAGGAAAGGAAACAGTATTTTTTATTTCGAGCAGGAAGCAGGCATTGATAGTGTACTGGGAAACTGGACGAAAAAAGAACCAGCCAAAGCGGCTCAAAAAGAACTATCTATAAAGTTTATCGGATGTAAGACATCTGAAAATAATACAGGAGAAGTTGAACTGACTTTTGAAGTTACAGCGAAGAACTTGCAAACAGACAAGGCAATTATTTATATTAATGGGATTTTCTTACCTTTGCTATCTACTTACTCGATAAACCCCAATGGCAAGAAACAAATAACCGTATCTGTTCCACAAAATATGATAATAACAGATTTGTTAATGCCATATTTAAAACACACTGCAATTATTGCGTGCGATGGGCTGTCGGCAGTATCGGAACAGTTTGAGTTGGAGTGTAAAACAGAAACAAAACAAGATTCAACTTGCTTTTGTTATAGGGATTTTACAGTAGAGGAAGTAAAAAATATTGTGAAGTACCTTCGGGATAATACATATGACAAAGCTAAAGTCCCCGTAAAAAAAGAGGGGAAAACTGTTTACGAAGTTTTAGATTTTCCCATATCTTATTTTCATTTAGATAAATTGTTCTATAAAGAAACATTGTTGCCCACAGTGGAACAAAATAATTATGTCAAATTCACAGAAGTTTTAAATAAAACTTTTAATAAATTCAAAATTGATACATGTATCCGAAAAATCAATTTTTTAGCACAATGTTATGCAGAAACTGGATATTTTACTGATTTATCTGAAAATAATCCTGCGTCTAATTTAAAAAATTATTATGGAAGGGGTTTAATACATTTGACACATGAAGGAGAAACTGATAAAAGGACAGGAAACGCTTATGGGTATTTAGGATATAAAAAATATTCAGGAGTAGATGTTATTGCCAATCCTGACTTAATATGCAAATCTTTGGAAACTGCAGCTGATTCTTCTGGATGGTTTTGGCGTTATGGTAAACTCTTGACAAATGGTAGTGTGTTAGATTTGAATACGCTGGCAGATAAAGATGATGTGAATGAAATTTCTCGTTTGGTAAATGGAGGTGAAAAAGCCCGATTTGAGCGGCTAACTGCACATAACATATTGAAAATAATATTTAGATATGACGAAGAATGCATTAGTAAGAAATAGTACAATATTGGGGTTGTTGATAATATTACTGATATTTTTGTATATATCTAAAATACAAAAAAAATCATTAAGAGCAAATTGTTCATTCACAAAAATAGTGAGATATAATGAACAAAATAATCCATTATTGATTCAAGATTCTTTAGAAATAAATGCAGATTTCCTTAAAACTGTTATTTATTTCGGTTATAAAAAAAATAAAAATGATTCTTTAAAATGGGATGATATTATAGAGATATATCAGATAAGGAATAATGATACTGTTTTAAATAATAAT
This sequence comes from Paludibacter sp., assembly GCA_009781075.1. Taxonomy (GTDB): domain Bacteria; phylum Bacteroidota; class Bacteroidia; order Bacteroidales; family Paludibacteraceae; genus WRGS01. The sequence goes on from WQYU01000045.1 coordinate 11,316, forward strand.
TTCATTTTTTTTAGGCAGATGTATGAGGGAGTAACATTGTTAAACAAGCAATCGTGTATCCTTGATGAAAAAATATATCCACCTTCATTTATTGTTTATACCGCGATATCTAAAGGAAATTTTTCAGAAAATTTTTTTATTTATAATAAAAATTCAAATAAATATTCATATGAAAAACGTATAAATTATATAAACTATTATGATGCAGACTTAAATGAACTTATGAAGGGAGATACTATCGGGTTAAAAACAGTTTTTGAAATTAAAAATAAATATTTAATTGATTCGATTGAAATGAACAAATTGTTCTATTACGAAAAAAAAATATATGATGGAGTAGTTTTAAAAAATTCAGAATGGATTATTAAATGATAAAGATGTAGAGATTGACTATGTTTTAAGAAAAGATGGTAGTAGAAAGACATTTTAGATTATGAAAACTGCAAATAAAGAAATCATAATATTAGTATGTTTGCTAAAACTGGACTTTAATTTCGAAAGAACAATTGAATACAAAACCTTCATATAGTTTTAGCAATTACGGGTATTGTGTTGATACAGTAAGTAAAGTATTGAATACAAACGAAATTGATATGCCAAAGAACAGAATTGACATCTTTGAAGCATTCTATTGGACATCAATTAATTGGAAATGTCAATGCAAAGATCAATTATAAAATTATTAGTTATGATAAAAAAAATATTTTTTGTATATTTCTGTCTTTTGTTTTTTGGCTGCCAAAGCAATAAAACAGCGGATTGTATGTGGTCAAATCCTGACCTTTATTTTAATGGTCGCAACTTGGTTGATAGAAACTGCAATAACAGAGTTGTTTGCCGATTGAATAAAAAGGTTGCATTACCACCGAATTATAATTTTAATAACAACTTGGATTTATACACTTTATTGCTAAAAAATAAAAGTTTAAAAATAAAAAATGTAAATATTCTCAAAAATCAAGAACCTTTTTCTCTTTATGCCTGTGAGGGATTGGATAATTTTTTGAATAAAAATAAGTTGAACAATGCAGTAACAGTATGACGACCGAACAATTAGAAAGATGGAAAAGATTGGGTATTCCATTTGACGATGCCTATGTACGCCTTGCTGAAATAGGCGACAAAATAAAAGCGGAACAAGAAGCAAGAAAAGCGAGAGAGGCAGCCAAAGCGGCTCAAAAAGAACTATCTATAAAGTTTATCGGATGTAAAACATCTGAAAATAATACCGGAGAAGTTGAACTGACTTTTGAAGTTACAGCAAAGAACTTGCAAACAGACAATGCAATTATTTATATTAATGGGATTTTCTTACCTTTGCTATCTACTTACTCGATAAACCCTAATGGTAAGCAACAAATAACTGTATCTGTTCCACAAAATATGATAATAACAGATTTGTTAGTGCCATATTTAAAACACACTGCAATTATTGCGTGCGATGGGCTGTCGGCAGTATCGGAATTTATGACTCCAGATCCGTACGATAATTATTCAACCAAAGATTCACCAAAAGCGCCTGAAGGATATTATTATGCAAAAGACGGTACATTGTTGGGACAAATAATTCGATTAGCCCCTCCTATTATAACCGACGTAATGCTATTTGATGATAGTACTACTAAAGACGAAGCCAAAAAGTTGATATATAAAATAAATAAGGGAGAATTTAAAGATGCAGAACTTATTAAAGTATCTTCGGGGGTAGGAATGAAGAATGAAGAGTTGAATTTGAGAGCATTTTTAACATTAATTCGGCAGGCTGAGGCAGGAGGAACTAAAGGTAGAGCAGAGGTTGCTAAACCATTAGCATACAATATTCGTTATGGAAATTTTACTTTCGATGACTATTCTAAACATCCTAATATTCTATATTCTGGTCCAGGATATAGCATTCCATCTACTGCAGCGGGTGCGTATCAATTTATATATAAGGATTGGGAATCCTTAGGTTTTAAAGATTTTTCGCCTGAGAATCAAGATAAAGGTGCTTTAGTATTAATTAAACGGCAAGAAGAATATAATTCTAGAGCAAAAGGAATTATTATTGATATTGAAACTGGTAATGTAGAAAATGCTGCTGTAAAATTACATGGGACTTGGCCTTCATTGCCTGGAGGAAGTCAAGAAAAAATAGGATTGGAAGATGCAAAAATTCAATTTGTAAAAAATATTGCAAATGAATTAAAAGGAGAAACTGCTATAAAATCAAAAAAGGGAACATTATTATTTTAATTAACATAGTTTATGTGGATTTATAAAAGAAATATCAGTCGCTTTTTGATAGTTTTTCTTTTGATGACAGCATGTAATAAACAACAAAAGAAAAATACAAATGAGTATTCAAATGATAATACTGTTGTTGATTCTTCAATGATAATAACAATAAATACTTTGGATATTGACACAAACAAACATGCTGCTAATCATAATATTACATTGTATGAACTATATTCTAACCCAATCAAAAAGGATGATTTAAGTCATTGGGGTACAATAGTATCGTATTTTATTATTGGAAATAATAAAATTAGCATTGATTGGAATGCTAATTGTGAAATTATATTCAAATCAACTTTTTTGAAAGACAAAATTGTTTTATATTGGAATATAGAGTATATTGACGGAGCGCCATGTGAAGGATATTTCAATCTTTTTAAAAGTATCAAATCAGAAAAACCTGCAAAAAATGAAAAATTTGCAGAAATGTCATTACTAAATGATACAACTATACTTGTTAAATATGAACATAAGAAATGGATACATAAAATAAATTACAATTCCGATTGTTTATTTCCGGATACATTACGTTATTATAAATCATGGTAGAAAATGGAAATAATAATTGTTACGACATATCGTTATTTAAAGATATATGATGAACTGTTTGGAGGTTTTAGTAACTATAAGTATGATGATATAACCATTAAATGAAATGTTACCTTTTCAACGTGAAAACATTTATAAATAACCATATTATAAACAATTTTAATTTTTAAAAAAAATGGATAAAGAAATTAGTAATCAGACCCCGTTATTCCGTTTCGTAAGTTTGCGAAACCCGGAATTAGCAAAGAGAGAAAATCAGAATAAACGTTTCGTTTTTATTTCTGATAAGGCAGGCAGCATATTTCATGTTGCAGTAGCAAAAAGGAAAGGAACAATTAGCAAATGGGATGCAATGAATGCCGCTGCAGTCTCTTTTGCTGCTTTTGCAAACGAAAACGCAATAGCAGATTTGTATCCTCAACATTTTGAGTTGTCCGACTGGATTACCCGAAACAGGAATACCATTAGCCCAAATGATTTGGCAGTCAGATTGGATGGGTTAGAAGAGTTATCATCTGCCGAAGAAGTTAAACTTTGGGATAATTTGTATTATCAGGTGCTTTCTCAAAAGGATTTTTATGTAAAAGAGGCGGTTATTCAGTTGCTTGTTTTGCAAAATATTCTGAAGAACAAGAATCTTCTTATCGAAGAACCTTTTGATGAAGAGGCGATAAAACAACTGCTTTCGGCAAGGGTTGTGTTGTCGAATGAACTCTTTGACGAACTTGCATTGACTCAAAATGCTAAAATTAGCAACACCGCGGCGAGAAACTATGATGGCATAATTCCTCGCAGACTATTGGATGCACGGAAAATACAGGATGCAAAAATAGCATCTGAGAATATTAAGGCAATTTTGTCCGAAATAACTGAAATTCAGAATAATCACCGCGAAAATGAAGAAGCAAGGTATAAAGCGGAATTGGCAAGTTTTCAAAATGCACATCAGGCAGAAATAAAGTCGAAGTTAGCCGCATATCAGGCAGAATATAATGCGCAGTTAAGAGCCATTGGGCAAAGGTACAATGGCGCTGCTTACGACAAAACCGAACTTTACAACCAGCCCGATGTGGAATATCCGGAACTGCCTGAATTTCAATTTGTTCCGTCAGTACTTAATGTACAGGCAATACAGGATGGACTTTCGGGAGGCTCTCTTGCAGTGCTTCCGAGTCAAGTTAGCACATTAAGTAATATTAGTTCTGTTGACAAACTGGCAGATATACTATCAGATAATTTGCACAATCAAGAAAATCAAATTGTAGATACAGTAGTAACCACTATTCCGGTAGTGGTTGTTGGCACTACAACTGTAGATTTGCAAGATATTGTTCCGACCGAGGACCTTTTCAAATTTCTCATTGTCAACAACCCAAAAACAATCGGAAACAATATTTATATGAGTGTGATATTGCCTGCCGGCTATGATGTTCAGCAGTTTATTTATCATTTGAAATATAAAACCGGAGAAGATAGAATTGACAGTTATTTCGTTCCATCGCGTCAAGGAAACACATTGACTTTGGGCGAGATGTTTAATAATGGACTTGGAACATCCGACAGCATCAATGTTAAGGGCATTTCGGGTATTTTTACTTTTACAAATGGACTGAAATATAAATTTGAAATCGATAATTTCAAATTAACTGGAACTTTCGACGGCAAACTTGAACAGGTTATCGACGATAGTCAAATTGACGATTTGGATATTAACTTTACACCCAATTCATTTGGATACCGCCGATTGGGCATTGCCGATTATCAAAAGGTAGTATCGAAAATATGCAGGTACGAAGCAGGAGAGGTAGCGAATATAGAAAATGTTATGGCTCGTGAACTCAGAGAGAAAACTACGACAAGTTTCCGGCAAACCAAAATAGTAGAAACCGACTCTCAGGAGTTGGAAACGGAAAAAATGACCGACATCTCTACTACCGACAGGTTTGAAATGCAGACCGAAATTGCCAAAATGTTGGAGGAAGACCGGCAATTTGCCGCTCATGCTGATGTAAGCGCTACTTATGGACCCGCAACTATCAATGCAGGAGCAAGTTATGCTTCAAATGTTTCAAAGCAGGAGAGCAACCGTCAGGCAATTGACAGGGCTAAGGAAATTACGCAGCGGGCTTCGGAGCGGATTCTGCAAAGAGTAAAAAATGAAAGGACAGTAAGCACTACCGAAGAATTTACCGAGGAAAACAGACATCGTTTTGACAATACGCAAAGCGGCGAGCATGTTTCGGGAGTGTACAGGTTTATCAATGCCGTTTACCGAAATCGTATCTACAACTACGGCAAGCGGCTGATGTATGAATTTATGATACCCCAACCTGCAAAACTGCACCAGATTGCCATGACTTTAAGCAGTAATGGTGATAATAATAATAATCTTATGCAAAAGCCAATAGACCCAACAACTACCATCATCTCTGATTTTACTAAAATCACTGAACATAACTATCAGAGCTTGGCTGCAAAATATGAAGCGTCTGTTAATGAATATCCTTTAGAGACAATTAAGGTAAATAAATCTTTTGCAGGAGCGCAGGCAGGGGGAGACGAAATACTTGAAGGTTCGGCTGATATTGAACTGCCCGAAGGCTATATTACTGAGAGCGCTTCGCTGAAACTTTTTTGCAGATATGACGAGGACGAAGGAAAACAACGACATGCTGTAAGCATAGCATTCGGTGATACTAAATTGTATTCTACAGAAAAGAAAGATTTAATAGAAAGCGATATGAAGGGTTACAATAATATATATCCCAATACATATACTTTGAAAGGTTATAAGGATAATATTTCTTTCGGTTACAGTATTTTGAACTATATGGCTTTCAGTATTGCCTTTTCTATTAACCTTAAAATAGATGAAACTAAAATAGTGCAATGGAAAAGGGAAACTTTTGAAAAGATTATGGAAGGATATCAGCGCCAATTGGATGCCTACAATCAATCGCTTGCAGGAAAAGTAGAAGAAGGAGAAAAGTTGCTCGACAGCAATCCCCTCTTTTACCGTCAAATTGAGCAGACAGTATTAAGACAAAACTGTATATCATATCTGCTCCCTCCAAACAAAGCAACCAGCAGAGAGAGGCAGTTTGGAAAGAAAATGTACGATGGAGAAACAATAACTGATTTTAAAATTAATTTAGACCAGACAATGGATGCCTACAGCAGTTTTGTGAAATTTATGGAGCAGGCATTTGAATGGGACTTAATGAGTTACACTTTCTATCCTTACTACTGGGCAAACAGCGAAAATTGGGCTGAATTGTACAAGTTCAACAGCAACGATGCTCTTTTCCGCAGTTTTATGCAGGCAGGAATGGCAAGAGTGGTTGTAACAGTACGACCCGGCTTTGAAGAAGCCGTAGCGCACTATATGGCAACAGGGCAGATATGGAACGG
>WQYU01000046.1 GCA_009781075.1 Paludibacter sp.
CAAATATTTTTTAAAAATTTACAAAAAAAGTCGAAAAATATTTTTTTTCTGTTTTCATTCATTTGCAAACGAGTGGAATTTGGTTTTATGTTTTTAACATAAAATATCTGCGTTAAAAACGCTTTAATAAAGGTTGCGCTGTCGATAGTCAAAAATGCTGTCATCTTTCACAAAGGCAACATCCGCGCACGAAATAAAGAAACCGGAGGATTGGAATTTTCATTTACCCTGAAAAATATAATATAATTGCAGTGTGATTTTTCCAAATAATATTGATACTCTTCATTATAATAATAATAAGAGATATGTATGTTTTTGGAGATATTTTATATTTTTCGTTTTGTTGTTTGGGAAAAAATTACGAACTTTGCCGAAATTTTTCAGAAGGTTAATGAGATTTTTTTATTATATATGCTTTGTAATTGTTTGATAACCATAAAATTACAAAATATATTAATTAACCAACTGATTTTTAATAATTTATATGGTATAATATTAAGACAGATTATTACAATTATAAATAAAATAAATAATGTATGTTCAATAAGAAAAAATTTTTAACTTGCGATGGCAATCAAGCCGCAGCGCATATTGCGTATATGTTTTCCGAAACCGCTTCAATCTACCCCATTACTCCGTCTTCAACAATGGCAGAATATGTTGATGAATGGGCTGCAACCGGTCGTAAAAATATTTTCGGCGAAACGGTGCGTGTAGATGAGATGCAAAGCGAGGCAGGCGCAGCAGGCGCAATGCACGGTGCGTTGCAGGCGGGTGCGCTTTCCACAACTTTTACTGCGTCTCAGGGTTTACTGCTGATGATTCCAAACATGTATAAAATGGCTGGAGAGTTGCTGCCGGGCGTGTTTCACGTATCAGCACGGGCAATTGCATCACATGCTTTGTCAATTTTTGGCGACCATCAAGACGTGATGGCTGTTCGACAAACAGGTGCGGCAATGTTCGCCAGCGGTTCGGTGCAGGAAGTTATGGATTTGGCTGCGGTAGCACATTTGTCGGCTATTAAAAGTCGTATTCCTTTTGTACATTTTTTCGATGGTTTTAGAACGTCCCACGAAGTTCAAAAAATTGAAATACTTGAAAATGAAGACCTTGCTCCACTAATTGACCAAAAAGCGCTTGCCGAATTTCGTCAAAGAGCATTAAGCCCCGAACATCCTGTTACACGCGGAACAGCACAAAATCCGGATATTTATTTTCAGGCACGTGAAGCAACAAATGTTTATCATAATCGCGTTGTTGGTATTGTAGAAGATTATGTAAATCAACTTTCGGTTTTAACAGGCAGGAAATATGGCTTGTTCGATTATTATGGCTCACCCGATGCCGACCGCGTAATTATTGCAATGGGTTCTGCCACTGAGGCAATCCGCGAAACTATTGATTATCTGCAAAGTAAAGGAGAAAAAGTAGGACTTATTGCCGTTCATTTATATCGTCCGTTCTCTGCAAAACATTTTCTTGCGGCTGTTCCAAAAACAGCCACCCGCATTGCCGTACTCGACAGAACGAAAGAGCCGGGCGCACTCGGCGAACCGCTATATTTAGATGTAAAAGATTGTTTTTATAAAGCAGAAAATCGACCGATTATTGTTGGCGGACGATATGGTTTATCGTCAAAAGATACGACGCCTGCACAAATTCTTTCGGTTTACGAAAATCTTAATTTACCTGAACCCAAAAATGGCTTTACCATAGGAATCGTTGATGATGTAACTTTCACCTCGCTGCCGCAAAAAGCAGAAATAGAATTTGATGAAAGTGCATACGAGGCAAAATTTTATGGATTAGGAGCAGACGGAACAGTGAGCGCAAACAAAAATTCAATCAAAATTATTGGAGAAAATACGGATAAATATTGTCAGGCGTATTTTGCTTACGATTCGAAAAAATCCGGCGGATTTACCTGCTCGCATCTGCGCTTTGGCGACAAGCCCATTCGCAGCACCTATTTAGTAAATACTCCCGACTTCGTTGCTTGCCACGTGCAGGCATATTTGCGCCTTTATGACGTTACAAAAGGATTGAAAAAAGGAGGAACATTCCTTTTGAACACAATTTGGGATAGTCGAGAGGTTACGAAAAATTTGCCTGATTATGTTAAAAAATATTTAGCCGTTAATAAAATAAATTTTTATATAATAAATGCCACCGGTATTGCTGAAAAATTAGGGCTTGGCAATCGTACTAATACTATTTTACAATCCGCCTTTTTCAAAATTACAAATGTTATTCCTTACGACTTGGCGGTTGAACAAATGAAATATATGATTGAAAAATCGTATGGCAAAAAAGGTGATAGTATTGTAAATCAAAACTTTGCGGCTGTCGACAGAGGCGCTGATTATCAAAAAGTTGAAGTTCCCGAACAATGGGCAACCATTGATGTTGATGCGTGGCATGCCGATACTCATACAGGCGAACCCGAATTTATTACAAAAGTAGTTCATACTGTTAATGCTCAAAAAGGCGATGACCTGCCTGTTTCCTCTTTTATAGGGCGCGAAGATGGTACTTGGGACAATGGAACCTCTGCATACGAAAAGCGGGGAGTTGCCTCAAGTGTGCCGATATGGATTATGGAAAATTGCACGCAATGCAACCAGTGCGCTTTTGTTTGCCCACATGCTGCAATTCGTCCTTTTGTTTTGGATAAAAATGAAAAAGAAAATGCACCTGCCGACTACAATTCACTTGAAATGAAAGCGCCGCAGGCAATGGCAGGAATGAATTTCCGAATCCAAGTAGATGTGCTTGATTGCATGGGATGCGAAAATTGTGTTAATGTTTGTCCGGGAAATAAAAATGGTAAAGCATTGGAAATGAAGCCAATAGAAACTCAATACGAAAATCAGAAGAATTGGGATTATTCCATAAAAAATATTAAAACAAAGCAGCAATTAGTTGATATTTCGTTAAATGTTAAAAATTCTCAGTTTGCAACACCATTGTTTGAATTTTCCGGCGCTTGTTCGGGTTGCGGTGAAACGCCATATATCAAATTAGTGTCTCAACTTTTTGGAGACCGACAAATGATAGCCAATGCAACCGGCTGTACTTCAATTTACTCCGGCTCCGCTCCTTCAACTCCATATACAAAAAATGCAGATGGGAGAGGTCCTGCATGGGCAAATTCTTTATTTGAAGATAACGCAGAATATGGACTCGGAATGCAGATTGCAACCGAAAAACTGCGTGAGCGCATTGTTATCAAAACCAAAGAATTGATGGCGATTGAATGGACACACGAAAAAATTAAGAAGGCAGCCCAAAACTGGCTCGACAATATGAATGACACCGGCTCGGCAGGCAGAAAAGCAGCCGACGAATATGCTGAAACACTTGCATGGGGAGTGGCTACAATTGATGAATTGGTTAAATTTTTTGCAGAATATAATTGTAATAACGACCCGAATATCAAAACTTTAGACGATGTTATAAATTATTTGGAAAAATCAAATTCCGACCCCGATGCACTCCAAACGGTTAAAACAATAAAAGCATCCGGCTCAACTACTTGCAACTGCCCTGCCTGTACACTTTGCAAAGAACTTTTTGCTTTAAAAGAGTATTTTGTAAAACGCTCACAATGGATTATCGGCGGAGACGGCTGGGCTTACGACATCGGCTTTGGCGGACTTGACCACGTTATTGCATCAGGCAGAAATGTGAATATTCTTGTGGTTGATACCGAAGTTTATTCAAATACTGGCGGGCAAGCCTCAAAGGCAACTCCTGCCGGTGCGGTGGCAAAATTTGCTGCTTCAGGAAAACGTATTCGTAAAAAGGACTTGGGAATGATTGCTGCAACTTACGGCTACGTTTATGTGGCACAAATTGCGATGAACGCAAGTCAGGCGCAAACAGTTAAGGCAATCCGAGAAGCCGAAAGTTATGACGGTCCGTCAATAATAATTGCTTACTCGCCATGTATTGCACACGGCTTGCGTGGCGGAATGGCAAATTCACAAATGGAAGAAAAACTTGCAGTTGAATGTGGATATTGGCACTTGTGGCGTTACGACCCGCGTTTGGAAACAGAAGGCAAAAATCCATTTCAACTCGACTCAAAAGAACCTGACTGGACTAAATTTCAAGAGTTCCTGAAAAGTGAAGTACGTTTTTCTTCGCTTGAAAAGCAGTTCCCCGATATTGCCGAAGAATTGTTTAAAGCAACCGAAGAAAATGCAAAATGGAGATATGGAAGATACAAAAAAATGACAGAATAAATATAATTACATTTTAAAATCTTATATCTAATTGATAAAAAATCAATTAGATATAAGATAATTTTTATTAATAAATTTTAAAAAAAATTATGTACAAACACTTAATCATTTTTGTTTCAATGCTTTGCGTGAATTTTTCTTTTGCGCAAACAATAAGTTATGATATGCCTGACTTTGCAGGTCGACAATATTGGGTTTGTGCTTTTCAAGGTGCAAAAACCGATACATTGGTGCGCGGAATTGTGCCTCCTGATGGAATTTTCACTTTTAAAATGCCTGCTCGATATTCCGACTATTATGGAATTTTGCGTTTTGGAATAGGCTCAGGGCAGTGGAACTGTATCATGAACAACGAAAATTTTACGATTACCAATCGAAATAATGTTTTAGAATTTGGACAAAGTGTTGAAAATAACAAAATTTTCATGCTACAGAAAGATTTTGCAAACATTCTAAATAAAGTTGATTTCATTTACAGAGGGTTGTCGATTTATAACGATAATTCGCAGTTGAATACTGATTTACGAAATGAATTTGCAAATCTGGATAAAAATTATTCGGATTTATATGCTAAAATGAACGATTGTAAACTTTATGCCTGTAAATATGTTAAAATGCAGTACTTTACAAATGGTTATTCGCAACGCATTTTTCTTCCGGAAGAGAAAATGCTGAATTATTCCAAGTTACTTAATTTTTATACCGATTCATTGAGCATCGATGAATTATACACGTCAGATTTGTATGTTACTACGCAAAGCGTTGTGTTAAATTTACTTAATTCAACAGCCCAACTTGGTGTATTAATGATAGAAAAAATGCAACAAATACGTTCTGACAAGGTTTTTTCTGCATTTGCCGACGATGTGATGACCCAATGCCAGCGTAATTCATGGGCTGATGCCGAAGACATGATTGCTCAATATTTGGTAGACTCAAAGCGCTTAGACAAATTTTCTTTTGCATATCAATATTCTTCAGAAGTACTGAGAGGAAAAATCGGTAATATCGCCCCCAAAATTGACGGCGTTAATTCATTGAAAAACACGCTGTTGTTTTTTTATGAATCGGATTGTCCGCACTGCATGGACCAAATTGTTGAGTTTAAAAGATATTACAAACAACTTCAAAGTAAAGGTATTCAAGTAATTAGCATTTCATCTGATAGAGAGCCTTCACTTTTTGAAGAAACAGCGCGCACTTTTGAATGGAAAAATAAATTTTGTGATTTTCAAGGTTTTGAAGGAAAAACTTTTACAGATTATGGTGTAAGAGGCACTCCTGTAATATTTTACATAAATGACAATGAAAAGATTATTGGACGTTATGCACACCTGAGCGAAACAAAGTTGATAGAATGATGATTAGTTAAATTATGCATGGGAAAATAAGCGAAGGATAAACAAAAATTTTTCTTTATTTATTTCTATTCATAAAAAATTATTCTCATTTCAACAAGACAAAAGTATACTTCAAAGAAAGATTATTTTTGTACTCAATATTATTATATTTTTATTTGACACAAGAAGAATACATATCTTTGTTGCAAAATCCTGAAAATGTGAATGATACGCACATTTCAGATTTACGCATGATGTTGGAAACCTTTCCATTTCTTACATCGGCACGTATTTTGCTTGCCTTATCATTGAAAAGAGCGCAAAGTATTGATTTTAAAATTGTTGTGCAACAGACCACCATTTACTTATCTGACCGCCGTTGGTTTTATTTCTTTCTTTTCCCTGAAAAATTAAAGCAAACAACTGATAATAAAATAAATACGCAGTCATCAGGTGAATATTTTGATATGTTGGAAAAAATTGAACGCTCAGGAGGAGATACTCGGCAATCGCTGCGCTCTTTGGCTGAAAAATTAAAAGAAATAAGGCATGAATTTTCGGAACAAAAACGTCAAACGGAAAGTAGACAAACCGAACAAAAAATGCATTCTGCTGAAAATAAAACGATTAAAGATAACTTTTATTGGCAAGAAAAGGAAAATGAGGCGAAAAAACTTATTACTGAAAAAAAATACTCTACTGCATTGGAAATTTTATATGAAATAAATTTGAATATTCCAAAAAAAAGTATTTACTTTGCAGACCAAATTCGTTTTTTGGAAAAAATTTTACAAATATCTAATAATAAATAAGTTATGTACATAACGCTAACCATATTAATTGTAATTTTGGCAATTATTCTCGTACTTGCCGTGTTGGTTCAAAATTCAAAAGGCGGAGGATTGGCTTCCGGTTTTCAATCGTCTAACCAAATTTTAGGAGTTCGCAAAACTACAGATTTTATTGAAAAAGCAACGTGGTCGCTTGTAGGGGCTATTGTGGTTTTATCTATTGTTGCCGCGGGAGTGCATCGCGTTGGCAACAATGATCAAGTTGACAACAATCAGATTATTCAACAGAACCTTGACCAAAAAATGCAACAAACACCAGGGGCAGTGAAACCTGATTTCAGCGAAACTCCAGAAACTCAACAAACGCCTGTTCAACAACAACCAAAAAAGTAATACCTTGAATTTGTTGGGGCAAAACTATCTTATCATGACCATTGTTGCTCCAAAACCATATTTTTGAAACGAAGCGTCTTGAAAATAATAAGTTTTGTAGCGTGTTTTGAGTTGTTTTTCAATTTCAGCACGTAAAATTCCTTCTCCTTTTCCGTGAATAAAAACGATACGTTGTCCGCGATTATTTTTGTATTGTTCGAGTGTACTGTGAAGCTTATTCAGCTGATATTCAAGTATTTGTCCATTTGTCATTCCTTTTGTAGTGTCGAGCAAGGCATTGATATGCAAGTCAATTTCTATTATTTCGGCTTTTCCCTTTTTTGAAATATGTTTTGCAATTCGCTGTCTGTCGGTTTTTTTTGTTTGCATTGCCTGATGCAAATTTTCGGCAGAAATATTTGCAAGTTTTTCTTTTTCTATAAGTTCTGTTAAATTTATCAACATCGCCGGAGAGTCAAAATAATCATTTTGACTGAAAGAGTGGAATTTAAAGAAGTTAACAGGCGGAATCTTTACATACAAATCCATTGCCTTTTGCAAATTGAAAGGTTTGTCTATTTTGTACGCAATTATCTGAACATGAATATTTTCCCATTCATTTATTTCTGTTTTTTGAATATCTGCAATTTTTCCCTGAAAATTAGGTTCAATCTTCCCATCTTTTATTAAAAGCGAATTATTATTTTGTTTTTTTGCCAGATTAAAATACAGATAATAATTGCTATCATTTACCAAATAACATTCATAATCAGTGTTTTGTAATTCTCGTAAATTTTTTGCAAAAAATGTTAAAAAAATTAATGGATTGTCGCCGTATTCCGTTTCAACAACTTCAATTTCTTCTTTATTTTCTTCAGAAATATTTTCGTTTAAAGAAGAATTTTCACTTAGTGGAATATTTGTAGTAGGGCTTGTTTTTGGCAACACAACGCATTCTATTTCTAATACGGGAATTTCAAATCCATCGGTATCTTCAACAAATACAAGCCCTTGTTTTGCATCAATTCGCCTAATAATTCCACCTCCAACAATATTTAAAAAACGAACATTATCTCCCGTTTTTAACATTTCGTTTTAATTATTAAAAAAATTAACATTGGAAATTGGCATAAAATCACATCTCTTGTATGCTAATCAGCCGCGTTGGAGCAGTGGCAGGCACCAACCCTGCTTTATAAACTATTCTTTGTCCGGCGTCACCAGCAAAAAACTTAACAAAGCCTGAAGGCAACCCTCCGCGAGGGTCGGTAATAATCAAAAACAAATCACGCGTAAGAGCGTAATCTCCCGTTCGCAGATACGCAGGAATTGGCTGGAAACTGTTGTCGAATGTTGGTTGTTCGTTTCTACTAACCCACATCACACGAATCGTTTGTCTGAAAGTAAGTTTAAGCGAATCAGACGGATTGCTAACCCAATTAACTCCTATGACTCCAAGTGCATTGGGAGTATTGGCAACATAATCAAATACCTCGTTGTTATTTTTCAGCGCACGCAATTTGTCCGAAAGAGTAGCGCCATGCGCGATGGAATCGTTAATATACCTTAGCGTACTCGAATTTGGATTATCAAAAACCACCTGAATATCGCCGAGTTTTGACATTTCTGCATTTGTAACATCATTCCATCGTGTAATTTCGCCTGTCATTATCTTTTTCAAATCGGCAGTTGAAATCAGTGAGTCAGTATTTTGCCTATTGATAATCAATGCAATACCATCGATAGCAATTCGTTGTGAACGTGGGGTTTGTTTGCGGCTACGGATAAAATCTTTTTGCTGGTCGGTAAGGTCGCGCGCAGCCATAATCAGTTGCAAACTGTCGTCCAATATCGCTTTTATGAGTTGTGGCTCACTTAAATATTCAACCGTCAGATTTGCATCAGGATTTAACCCTGAGAATACGGCAAGTTCTTCTTCAACGATAGGTGCAAAACTTTCGTCTACGCCGAATTTTGCCGTGCCGCTCGTTTCCGTATCCGTGCGCGTAACAGGCCTGTTATAGCATGAAACAAGCAGCAAAGTAACAATTAAAACAGTTGTGAATGTAAATATTTTGTGTTTCATCGTCAAATATATTAAATTTTATTTTTCTTGTTTAAAAAACGTAATTTTTGGCTAAAAATTGCGTGCTAAATTACAACAATTATCCATGACTATAAAATATTATTTTACAATATTTTGTAAAATACATTAAATTAATATTATAAAAAAAAATGATATATTATATTGGAAAAGTCTATAGTTCATTATACTTTTGTTAAAAGTATATTTCATCAACACTCAACTTAGACCCAATATTTTCAGGGGAAACAAGCCATTTCCTGGCGTGTGATGATGGTTTCCAAGTTTTGAAATCACTCAAATGTTCCTTGTAATGTCGCTCTAATTGAGTGCCATTTATATGATAATGCTTTTCAAGAGATTGGGCTGGAATCGGGAAGGTATCCGGATCTTTTTTATAAACACAGGGTTTTACGGGTGAGCCAGAACCAAAGCCCATAAAATCCATCACATTGCTTACACTTACGCCTGTTTTTTGAGTAACAATCCACCACATAATGTGAGACCACAATAACAACGGCTTACGGATTCCGTAAAATATCGTTCCTGCCGTCAAAGAATTTTGATGCCCGAAAAAACTGCAATGTATCAAATTGTAGTGCAATAATCCAATATTTTGCTTCACTTTTAAACTTCAGACAAACATAACCGAAAGACCAATGAAATAATACTATTTACAAACATCTTCGCCTTTAAATAGAGCAAAAAATTCTTAAAAATCTTTTATATTATTCTTCTATATTCATTCGACAAAGGTAAAAAATATTATTTGACCGAATGAGATGAACAATTAAAAATAACTTTTTTTTGCAAAAAATCTACAATATTATTTTTTTTATCGGGCAAAAACCATGTAATCTGCTCATCGCGCCTAAACCACGAAAGTTGTTTTTTTGCATAATGGCGCGTGTCGCGCTTGATATGTTCAATTGCCAATTCAAGTGAAATTTTCCCTTCAAAATATTCAAAAAGTTCTTTGTAACCTACTGTATTTAAAGTATTTAATTCTTTATAAGGATAAAAAGTTTGCGCCTCTTCAACCAATCCGTCTGCAATCATTTTATCTACGCGGACATTTATATTATTGTATAAAATTTGACGAGGCAAATTTATTCCTATTTTAATAATGTCAAAATTGCGCTGTGCTATTTCTCCGGTTCTAATCTCTGAAAATGGTCGTCCGGTAATTGTACAAATTTCCAAAGCGTGAATAATGCGCTTGGGATTTTTGATGTCGACCTGCTCGTTAAAATGTTTTGGGTCAAGTTCTTTGAGGCAATTTTGAATATATTCCAACCCTTTTTCCCTGTATATTTCATTCCAATATTTTCGCGTTTTTTCATCAACATTCGGAATATTGTCTATTCCCTTGCAAACGGCATCAATATACAACATTGAGCCGCCAACAAGCAATGCAACTTTTTGATTTTCAAATATCTTTGTTAAAATTTTTATTGCATCAATTTCATATTGTCCCGCACTGTAATTATCAAAAATCGAATGTGAGCCGATGAAATGATGTTTCACAGCCATCAACTGTTCTTGAGAAGGCATGGAAGTTCCAATTTTTAACTCTTTGAACAATTGCCGCGAGTCCGCCGAAATGATTTCTGCTTCCAAACGCTTCGCCAGCCACAGGGCAATGTCGGTTTTTCCAACTCCGGTAGGACCCAAAACAACAATTAATACGGGACGAGTATGCATTTCTCAGTAACCGTCATCATTATAAAGCGAACTGTCGTCAAAATCCATATCGCTAAAACCATCTTCATCAAGTTCGGAAGAGTCGTAATCCGAGTCGCCAAAAAAGTTTTCGTCCAATGCTGTTGAATTACCTCCGCCGCGAAATATTTCCGGGTCAAAAATTTGCTTGGGCACTCTTCCCTGACACAAAATACACTGAGGTTTATCCTGATTTTTACCTGTAATAATTTTAGCAAGCGTCAAATAAAAAACACGGTCGTTTATCATGTCAAAGACAAACAAAAGTTTCTGCTTTTCTTCGGTTACAAGGTCTTCAATAATAGTTTTGTCCATCACAAAATTATCGAATTCAAAAGAGGTATCCATCTCAATTAATGTGATTTCCTGCTCTTTTTCCCACCCTTCGTTACACAAATAAAATGAGGTAATTTGGTCGGTTGTATATTTTGTCGACTTGAGAATAATGTCGTTCAGTTCCAAAAATGTTGCTCCTGAGTCAATTGTTACCACAAGCCTAAAATCGTCCGACTCGTCTGAAACTATGTTAAATTTATATATCATAAAATTTTTTGAGTTTTATTGCATTAATTTTTTTCAGAATTTCTATAAGAATCTTTCAGATGCAAAAATAATAATTTTTAAAAAAATAATAAAACATTATCCAATTAAATTTTTTGCTCTTTGGCGCGCTTCCTTGTCGGTTTCAATATAATCTTCGTAAGTTGGAGATTTAACAAAAGTTGATGTATTCATCACTGTCTCAATAATTTGGCTCATTTGTAAAAAGCCGATTTTATTTTCCAAAAAAGCATAATTTACAATTTCGTTGGCAGCATTGAGAATGCATGGCATATTTCCACCTTTTTTTATTGCAGAATATGCTAATTCAAGATTTATAAAACGCTGTAAATCAGGTTTTTCAAAAGTTAAATTATTTATTTTTGTAAAATTCAACCTTTCAAAATTACTTTCCAATCTTTCCGGAAAACCGAGTGCATACTGAATTGGCACACGCATATCGGGCATTCCCATTTGCGCCTTAATTGAGCCATCGGTAAATTGTACCATAGAATGAATTATCGACTGTGGATGTACCACAACCTCGATTTTTTCAGGCGGCAAGCCAAAAAGCCATTTTGCTTCAATCACTTCAAAGCCCTTGTTCATCATAGAGGCAGAATCAATGGTAATTTTCGCACCCATTTCCCAATTAGGATGGCAAAGAGCCTGCTCGGAAGTTACCGTCTGCAATTCTGCCAAGGTTTTTTTTAGAAAAGGACCGCCGGAGGCTGTTAAAATAAGTTTCTCAATATCGTTGGAATTTTCACCCGTTAAACATTGAAACACAGCCGAATGTTCCGAATCAACAGGAATAATTTCGGCATGAAATTCAGATACAAGTTCATTTATCAATTCTCCTGCAACGACAAGCGTTTCTTTGTTAGCAAGGGCAATCCGTTTGCCAGCCCGCACAGCACGAATTGTCGGCTGCAAACCTGCAAAACCAACCATTGCAGTTACAATAATATCAATCGCCTGCATTTCAGCCACTTGTGCAATTGCATCGTAACCGGCAAAAACCTTTATCGGCTCATTTTTTAAAGCATTTTTTAAAGTTTTATAATGATTTTCGTTGCCGATAACAACAAATTCGGGAATATATGTAATTGCCTGACGAATAAGTAATTCCACATTGTTGTTGGCAGTGAGAGCATACACCTCAAAGCGGTCGGGATGACATTGGATAACATCAAGCGTTTGCGTTCCTATCGAACCTGTTGAACCTAATATTGCGATTTTTTTTAACAAAAGAATTTAGAAGATTAATTATATAAATATTTAATAAATATAAATAATTATTAGCAAAAAAATAAAATATCATTGCACTCCGAAAGTAGCCCCTGTAATATCAAGCAATTCTGCTGTGATTGCCTGCTGACGCGATTTGTTGTATTGTAAGGTCAGTTCGGTTAGCAAATCGTTGGCGTTGTCGGTAGCAATTTGCATCGCCACGGTACGCGCAGCGTGTTCCGAAGCATTGGAATCGAGCAAAGCCGCATATAGTTTTAGTTTTATAACTTTGGGAATCAATTCGTTAAGGATTTGCTCACGATTCGGCTCCACAAGATAATATAAGTCCTTTTCATTATTTGCATTATCATTTTTTAATTCAAACGGCAAAAAAACTTCGCGCTGTAAAATCTGTGAACTTTTATTTTTAAAATGATGAAAAATTAACTCAACGCGGTCAATTTTTTTATCCAAAAAATCGTTCATAAGTTGCTCTGCAACCTCTGTAACTAATTCGTAAGTCGGTTTGTCGACCATCTGTTCAAAATTATTTTCAAACGAAAAACCGATTTTCTCTGCCGACTTTGCTACCTTCTTCCCCAGAGGATAAATTTTAATATTCGATTTCTTTAAATCATCATATTCTTTGATTGTTTGGGTTAAAAGACGCGCCACATTGCTGTTGAATGCGCCGCACAGACTCGAATTTGAGGAAATTGCTACAACAGCAACATTTTCGACTTGCCGCTGCTCGGCAAAGGGCGATTCGGTGTCGGTATCGGCACTTAAAAATTTGGTTAGTAACGAGTTAAGTTTATTTTCGTAGGGTAAAAGGCACTCTATCGCCCGCTGCGACTTACGTAATTTTGCAGACGACACCATTTTCATTGCCGAAGTGATTTTGCGCGTAGAACCCACCGACTGAATACGTGATTTAATTTCTTTTAACGAAGACATTATATTCTTTTAAATTAAAATTACAGATTTGCAAAAATAATAACATTTTGGAAAAAATATTTGTTTCTTAATTCTTTTTTATTCATTGCCCCAAACTAATACGCTGTTACTTAATATTTTAAACTTAAAAATAAAGTTTTTATTTTTGTTTATATATTTCAAAGGAATTGTTGATTCTGTGCTAACTTTTTCTATTTTTTGAATCTCCAAACTTTGACGAAAGTTCGTGGCTCCTTTTCCAATAATTTTATACGCAGCTTCCTTTGCTGCCCATGCAATCGTGTAATTTTCAGGAGATTGCGGAATTATTTTAAGTTCTTTTTTACTTAAAAAACGCTCTGCAAGCCGAAGTATTTTGTCGGAAATATCTTCAATATCAATTCCAACTTTTTGTGTGGAATGACTTATCACTGCAACATATGTTTTACTGTGTGAAATACTAATTTTCAATGAATTATCTTTTAAAAAAGGAATGCCGTTCTCATCGTGAGCAATTTCAACATTTTGATTTAATATTTTTTCAAACAGAATTTTTGCCCCCGCATATTCACGTTGGCGTTTTGTCAAATTTTCGTCGGCAGTCAATTTTGTGACCGCCACTATTGCTTCGTTTAATGTATTGAAA
The DNA here is from genome assembly GCA_009781075.1 of Paludibacter sp. Classification (GTDB taxonomy): domain Bacteria; phylum Bacteroidota; class Bacteroidia; order Bacteroidales; family Paludibacteraceae; genus WRGS01. The sequence continues at coordinate 13,914 of WQYU01000046.1, forward strand.
ATCAACGTTTCCATCTAAAAGTTTCTATTATATGCCTTACATCAATATTAATAAAATCACGCATTGGTGCAATAGAATCGCTGTTTGGAACATTGTTGAAATACACCGCCGCACGGAAAAAGTTACGCACGCTGTCGGTAAGGACAAACTGCGTGGTAGAGGCGGTGTTCCCTTTTAAATTGTACAAAATACCAAACACATGATTATCAGGATTTTCATAACGCTGTTCGCTGATAGCATTGGCGCGAACACTATGTCGATAAACAATTTGACGTGCTTCTTCTGAAATCTCGTACAAATTATTGTGTAACGACTTATATGAACAGTAAATTGTTGCGTTCAGTTTCGGAAATTCAATATTAATCCATTTTTCACCGCTTGTAATAAGTTTTTTTTGCTCAATCATCTCAATATTGCTATTGCCGATAGTTGCGTACACCGGCAAATCAAAAGTATATGGCAAGTCCAAAGTATCTCTCAAAGAGTGGTATGCGTGCTGCGGCACATCAATTCTAAAATATCCGTATGGTTTTGGAACCGGCGCCGGCGCACACGAAAACAAAAAGAAAGAAAAAGTTAATAATAAATATTTATATTTCGATATAATCATTTGATTTTAAAGAAAATATTGTAAAAAAATAATTTACAAAAATACAAAATTTTTCAAAAAGTCAGACATAATGGTCAAAAAAATTGCGTACTTTTGCAAAATAATTAAATCATAATATTATGCAAATCATTGATGGCAAACATATTGCAGAACAAATAATACAGGAAATTGCAGCGGAAGTTTCACAAATCGTTGATTTTGGCGGTAAACGTCCGCACCTTGCAGCAATAATTGTCGGACACGACGGCGGTAGCGAAACATATGTTGCAAATAAGATAAAAATGTGTGAATCGGTTGGTTTTAAATCATCTCTTTTTCGTTTCGAGAGCAGTATTTCTGAGCAGGAACTATTACAATTTGTCGAGAGTTTGAATAATAACACTGACATTGATGGTTTTATTGTACAACTTCCGTTGCCACAACATATTTCAGAGCACAAAATCACTGAAGCAATTTCGCCAAGCAAAGATGTTGATGGCTTTCATCCGATAAATGTTGGAAAAATGTTGATAGGTTTACCGTGCTTTGTTTCGGCGACGCCTTCAGGAATTTTGGAATTATTTAAACGTTATGATATAAATATTTGCGGTAAAAATTGTGTAATTCTCGGGCGTAGCAATATTGTAGGGAAGCCGCTTGCTGCACTGCTAATGCAAAAAGGGGTAGATGCTACAGTAACCATTTGCCACAGCCGCACTCCAAATATTAAAGAGATTTGCCTGCATGCCGATATTATCATTGCGGCAATTGGCCAGCCCGAATTTTTAAAAGCTGATATGGTGCCTGCCGGTGCGGTGGTAATTGATGTTGGAACCACTCGTGTCCCCGATACATCTACTAAAAGTGGTTTCCGCCTAAAAGGGGATGTGGATTTTGTGAATGTTGCTCCGCTTTGTTCGTTCATTACACCAGTTCCGGGAGGAGTCGGGCCAATGACAATAATTTCGTTAATGAAAAATACACTGCTTGCAGCGAAAGCATAATATTGTGTTTTTTATTTTTGCCTAAAAAATATTTGAACCGGCGTTCCGCTAAAATTCCAGTTTTGGCGCAATTTATTTTCTAAAAAACGGCTATACGGATCTTTTATATATTGTGGCAAATTTGCAAAGAAAATAAATACAGGTACTTGTGTATCAGGCAATTGTGTTACATATTTTATTTTAATATATTTTCCTTTGAGTGCGGGCGGAGGATAATTTTCTATCAACGGCAGGAAAAAGTCGTTGAGTTTGGCAGTCGGAACTTTACGTTGTTTATTTTCATAAACGTTTGAAACCATATCAATTACCTTCAAAACCCGTTGCCGCTCTATTGCCGAAGTAAAAACGATGGGGAAATCGGAAAAGGGTGCAAGTCGCTGTCGAATTATATTTTCAAATTGCTTAATATCTTTGTTCGTTTTTTCGGCAATCAAATCCCATTTATTTACACAAACCACAAGTCCTTTTCGGTTTTTTTGAATTAAAGAAAATATATTAAGGTCTTGGCTTTCAATGCCTCGTGTAGCATCAATCATTAATACACACACATCGGCATTTTCTATTGCACGAATTGAGCGCACAACCGAAAAATACTCTAAGTCCTCGCTCACTTTTGCCTTCTTGCGAATACCTGCAGTGTCAATAATATAAAAATCGTGTCCGAATTTGTTGAAACGAATATAAATTGAATCGCGCGTTGTTCCGGCAATTTCAGTAACAATGGTTCGTTGCTCATCAAGTAAGGTGTTGATTATTGACGACTTACCAACGTTAGGTCGCCCTACAAAAGCAATGCGCGGCAAATTTTCAAGTTCATCTTTTTGCGAGTTTTTGCGAAAACTCTCTACTATTTTATCAAGCAAATCACCTGTTCCGAGTCCATTAATTGCAGAAATAACATACGGTTGGCCAAGTCCGAAACGGTAAAATTCGACAGCGTCGTATTGCAAATCGTAGGTATCTACTTTATTTGCAATCAAAAAAACGGGCTTGTTGATTCGGCGCAGAATATCAGCAACTTCCTGGTCAAGGTCTGTAATTCCATTTTGCACATCAACCAAAAACAAAATAACGTCTGCCTCATCTATTGCAAGTTGCACCTGCCGTTTGATTTCATCTTCAAAAATATCCGAAGATGAAACCACCCATCCACCCGTATCAATTACCGAAAAATCACATCCGTTCCAGTCGCTCTTACCGTACTGACGGTCGCGGGTGGTGCCCGCCTGCTCATTGACAATAGCATGGCGACTTTTTGTTAAACGATTGAAAAAAGTAGATTTTCCCACATTTGGGCGACCAACTATTGCAACAATATTACTCATAAAATTTTTTCCACAAAAATACAACAAAAATTTTCATTGTACAATAAAATTTATGAGAGGAACTGTAATTGTGACTCGTCCTGAAATAGGTTTACAGATAAAAATTAAAGATGTCAACTTTTGGGCACTTCTAAAAATTAACAATTTGTTAATCAGAAAAATAAGTTTGTACTTTTCTTCTATAAATTCAACCATGTATCAATTAAAAAACCCCTGTTAACAGCAATAAATGTAGCGTAAGCGCATGATTTCATTTGCCCGCCACAGCAGGAGCGACGCGGATTGCGCC
>WQYU01000047.1 GCA_009781075.1 Paludibacter sp.
CTGTAACTAAGTGAATACCATTGTCGAAAAGCATTTCGAACAGCGGTTGAGAGATATATCCTTTGTCAGCGAAGAGTTTACCAAAGAGTTTTTTTGTGAGAAACATTAATGTGTTCGGGTCTCGGTCATCTATATTACCTTTTGTTAGACAGAATGATAACAGTTCGCCTTTGTCATTACAGATAAGGTGTAATTTGAAACCGTAGAGCCACCCCATTGTGCTTTTACCGCGTTTGGCAATGTCCTTAAGCACTTTGTTCCGATAAATTCGTTTGTTGTGGCAAACAGCAATTTTAGTGCTGTCTAACCTATATTTTTTCACAATAATCAATGGCAGGTTGCCCAAAATTATCTTTTAGGACATTTAAAAATTGTGTTGCTTCTATCTTTTGTCCCATGGTTTTTCTTAGGAAATCAAATATTACAGAGTTTAACTCATCATAACCAACTTTTTGTGCCAGTTCATCAAGTAAAATTACCTGTTTATACATAATAATCGGATGAGTGCTGGCTGCATATTTAGTAATATTCCAAATAGATTTATCCTCATTTTTAGATAAATATTTGTCATAATTATCGGTATAATTTTTTATTTGAACCTGATACAAACTGTCACCTTCCTCATATCTTAAAAACTGCGTCATTAAATATTCATTCAAACTCTCTTTTAGCAAAAATTCGCCCTTACTGTTATCTTTTATTTTAACCTGTCCGCCAATCCATGCGTGAGTAATTTCGTGAAACATTATGTAGGTTCTAAAATCAGATTTATTAACGCAGGCAATACCGCCTATGCACACAGACCCCCATCCGTTATCACATTCAATAACATTAAGATTTTTTAATCGGTATGGGCTAATATTAGTTGTAAAGTAATTCAAACAATCCTGTAGTTTTTTTACCCAATCTGTTCAAAATACTGTCGGTTAAAGTTGTGTCGCTTACAAAAACATTTATTGTACAAAATTTTGTTTCAAAATGTTTCTGAATAGAGCGTGCAGTATCAACAAAACATAGTGATACTTCGTTTATATCTGTGTATTCGCCGTTATTATTTGACAAACAGATAAAATTTTCAGTGTTTTAATTTTGGCAGAAAAATAAACGCTGTCAATATTCTGCACAACTGGCAGCGGCTTTTCCATTCCATTATAAAATAAAGTTACTACTTCATCGCGACTCATACTTAAAATAATGGCAAAAGCATATTCCAAAGAAATTTTATTGTTTTTTATATCCTGTTTACATATTTTTATTTTTGAATTTTCTTTGTCGAAAACGAATGGAATGTTTTGTTTTGATTTAATTGTAAGGTTTGAAACAGCGTCAAAGGGTTCTTCTTCATCATCTCCATTGGAAAACAAACCGCCAAACTTAATAATAACAGTGTCATCGCTGCAATAATTATCCTGCAAGGTTATATCAAGTTTTACGGAAAAATTATTGATAGAATTTTGAGTAATTTCCATTTTATAAGAGGTAAATGGGTTGCCGAATAAATTACCACTTAAAAACAAAATAAGTAATAAAACAATAATTTTAATTTGTGATTTCATATTTTTTCTTTAAGTTTAACACTGCAAAGGTATAATATTTTTGAAAAAATAGACAAAAAATATGCTATATTGATTGATTGAGGTTTTGAGAATCAGGGTGTAGTAGAGATTTCTCCACTGCCGTAACAAATTTTATGTTCTTTGTCGTAAATTACGCCGAATTGTCCGGCACTAATGCCTTGAAGCGGCTTTTGCGATTTAACTAAAAAGCGGTTGTTATTTAGATATTGAACAGTACCTTCGGTAAATTCTGGAGTATGACGTATTTTAAAGGTAATTTCTTTCGGCTCTTTACTTTGCGCCCACGCTGCTTGTTCGGCAATAAAATTAAAATCACATACTGTAAATTCCGTTCCGTATTGCGTTGAAACACCATATCCTTTTGAGGTGTAAATAATATTTGCCTCAATATCTTTTTTTACCACATACCAAGGTCCTCCCGAAAGGCAAAGTCCTTTTCGCTGCCCAACGGTATGAAACCAATAACCCTTGTGATGTCCCAAAATACGTCCTGTTTCAAATTCAACAATCGGGCCTGGGTTCTCCCCCAAATAACGCCTAATAAAATCATTGTAATTTACTTTTCCCAAAAAACAAATACCTTGACTGTCAGGGCGTTTTGATGAAGGCAAATTGACTTTTGTTGCAATTTGACGCACTTGTGATTTCATTAAATTTCCTATAGGAAATATCAATTTTTGCACCTGCAAAGTATCAATTTGCGCTAAAAAATCGGTCTGGTCTTTTAAAGTGTCTTTTGCTGTTGAGAGAAAAATTTTATTGTCAATTTCTGTAGTTGTGGCATAATGCCCTGTTGCTGTTTTGTCGTAATTTTTGCCTGCGCACTGCTCAAAAACCCCGAATTTTATCAGTTTATTGCACATCACATCGGGGTTGGGTGTTAGTCCTGAACGCACTTTTCGGATAGTATAATCTACAACTGTATCCCAATATTGCCTGTGTAAATCAATTTCGGTTAATTTATTTCCATATCTTTTAGCAATTGCCTTTGCCATTTCCATATCTTCCTCTGAAGAACAATGCAAAAGTTCATCATCATTCCGTCCGATTTTTATATAAAACAAATCAGGTTTAGTGCCATTTTCATTAAGCAAATGTACAACCACCGAACTATCTACCCCCCCCGAAAGCAACGCTGCAACTGTCATATAATAATATTATTAATTAAATTTTTTAATTATTAATAAAAAAATCATACAAAAATACTTTTTATTTTTCAACATTTTTATAAAAAGTATGCTGTTATAATTATTTGGCAATCAGGAAATAAAGTTGTATTTTTGTAATATAACAATAAAAATCACCTTTTACAGTCACGGTTGCCAAAGTGCAAAGATAAAGAAAAACGGCAAAAAACGTGTAAAAAAACAAAATTATTTTTGTAAAAATTAAAGCTTCAAATTCAAAGAGCATTCAGGAAAACTTGCTATTTTTCCAAGAAACTATTTAATCACTTGAAAGCCTCTGATTTGATATTTTTCTATATAAATTATGGGGTTGTCTAAATAGCATACTTTGCATAACACTATCTATTGTTTTAAATAACTCTTTATAAATTGTTTAATTATTTTCCAATTATGTCTCATGTGTTACTTTTTTTATTATTATTATCAATACCTTTGTAAACTATTTAAAAGTATTTTATAATTAAAAAAACATATATAATGAGTAAATTAATAGATAATTCGGAACAAAGAATAGAGTTGCTCAAACACATGATTTTGCAATTACACGGCGGTGAAGCACCCGAACAGGTACGCAAACGTTTGACCGAGCTGCTAAAGTTGATTCCTTATGATGAAGTGGTAAGAGCAGAGCAAGAATTAATATCCGAAGGACTTCCTATTGAAGAAGTGTTGCGACTGTGCGACATTCATACCGATATTCTTGATGGAAAAATTGATACTTCTGCTGCAAAAGCCGTTGCCTCCGGTCATCCTGTTGATACCTTTTTGCAAGAAAACAGGAGTTTGGAGACACGCCTCTGGCAACTGGAGGCATTATTCGATGACTTTAAAAATTTCAAGGATGAGGATAATCAAAGGTATCTGATGCAAATTCGCGGACTTTTCAACGATTTGTCGGATGTGGACAAACATTACAAGCGTAAGGAAAATTTGCTTTTCCCATATATGGAAAAGGCAGGAATAACAGGTCCGCCATCAGTGATGTGGGGCAAACACGACCAAACGCGCGAATTGCTTAAAGCAGCACATGAGGCATTGGCAAGCAATCTTACAACAGAAGAATTGGAATCGCTTATTCCTTTGGTATTCAAACCTATGATTGAAGCCATTGAAGGTATGATTCTCAAAGAAGAAGAGATATTATTTCCAATGTGTTTGGACACTCTTACAGAAGCCGATTGGTACAGGATTTATAAAGAAACACCTGTTTATGGCTTTTGCCTTTTCGATCCGCAAACAGAGTGGAAACCCGAAAAGGTGGAAGATGTCGAAGCCATTTTACTTTCGGGTGATGCAATACGACTTTCTTCAGGCAGTTTTGATATGAAAGAACTTGAAACACTATTTGTTACCCTGCCTGTTGATATCACCTTTGTAGATAAAAATGATAAGGTAAAATTCTTTTCCCACAGTCCAAATCGCGTATTTGAACGCAACCGCTCAATTATCGGGCGCGACGTGCGTATGTGTCATCCTCCGCAGAGCGTTCATGTTGTTGAAAAAATTATAAATGATTTTAAAAACGGAAAAGAAAATAGGGCTGCATTTTGGCTCTCAAATTTTCAGGGACGTTTTATTTATATAGAATATACTGCTCTCAGAAGCAAGGACAACGAGTATCTTGGAATTATTGAAACAACTCAAGATATCACGAATTTACGCAATATTGAAGGCAACAAACGTTTATTGTCTTATATTTAAAAATTAAGAATTAAGGAAAATAATAATTTACATTGTTTTATGGAAATAAATTTTCAGACAAAGATAGTTGCTTTGCTTGATGCGTATCCTGCTTTGGAAAAAACATTGTTGGAGTTATCGCCTGCTTTTGCCAGATTACAAAATCCGACAATAAGGCGAACTGTTGCCAAAGTTGCCACTTTGCAGCAAGCAGCACAAATGGCAGATATCTCTCCTGAACAAATGATACAAATCCTACGAAAGGAGGCAGGATTAAACGAAATCAGTTATACAGAAGAGAATAATTGTAATGAAAATAGGACGGAACCTCAACCCGAATGGTTCGATGAAAATAAAATAACAATGTGCTACGATGCCTCTCCGGTTATAGACTCGGGAGACAGCCCGATGCAGGATATTATTCAACTTATAAACATGTTGAAAAACGGAGAAATAATGGAATTGACCGTACCCTTTAAACCAATGCCTATTATCGACATGATAAAGTCAAAGGGATTTAAATCATGGTATTGTGAAGGAAAAACTTTTTTTACTAAGGCATAAATAACTCTTTATAAAAATTTGTTTAATTATTTTTAATTATTTTCAATTATGTAACATGTGTTACACTTTTATTGTTGATATGATTTTAATTTTGCAAAAAATAAAGAAATTTTTTATCAAAAGGGAATATTTATTTTTTTAATAAAAATCAAAAAGATACGAATATGGTAGATACAACAACAGTCCTGAATGGACAAACAATGGCATACACTCTGTATGCGATTGCCGTGTTGCTGCTAATGGCGTGGTTCGGTTATCGAGTTACCCGCAGCGGCAAAACAAGCATTATCAAGCCGGCATTTTTCTATGCTTTTGTGGCTCTGTTGGTTGTAGTTGGCGTAAGTTTGCACCTTGTAACTCACGCAACTATTCCATGGAAGCCAATTGACCTTAACCGAAGCGATTACAAGCCTGATAAGGTATTTGAAATCAGCGTCAGCGACCATCAGTTTATTCTTCCTTCAGACACTTTGTATATCAACAAAGGAGATTTGGTAGCATTTTATGTTACATCCGAAGATTTGACGTATGGCTTTGGACTATTCCGTCAGGACAACTCTATGCTGTTCCAAATGCAGGTATTGCCCGGACATATAAATGACATCCTTTGGAAATTCGAAAAAGCGGGGGTCTTTTCTATCCGCTCCACCGAATATTCGGGACCGAAAGGATATAATATGTATAAAAAAGACATTGTAATTGTACAATGATTAAAAAAACACTTTAAAATTTGTATAAGATGAAATTTACTGACACACTTATCAATGGAGAAAAGGGTTTATTTAAACCTCAATCATTGTCTCCGACACAAAAATTAACACTTCAATTTGTAGTAGTAGGTTTGGTATATTACCTTTTCGTTGTAATTGAAGGTATGTTGATGCGCACGCATCTTTTTGCTCCGAATCTTAATATTCCACTTGCAATGGAAAACGACCAGCAATATTTTGCTATTATGACTGCTCATCCATTAGTAGGTATTTTCGGTTCGTCATATTCGATTGTTTTCGGAGCATTTTTGTTTTTAGTTCCCTTTCTTATGAAAAAGCCGCTTTGGAGCATCAAAATGGCGCGGTGGACATTGTGGCTCATTGCCTCAGGTACTTTTATCTTTTGGTTTGCCGGATTCCTGTCTCACTATTCGCCGCTTTACACACTCTATTGGCCTCTTCCTGCCGATTTCTCACAATTTAATGTAGTAGGAGGAATATTTTTCATATTGGGAATTGCGCTCGTTATGGTGGGAACGTTACTTTATGTATTTAATATCTTCAAAACTATTGCTTATCACCCGGAGGGGCAACCGAAACAGCCAAAAGGAGCGTTACGCTCGGCTCTCGGATTTAAACGACTCAGAAATGAGGACGGCTCTTATTTTGTTCCCACTCCGGTTGCCTCTATTGCAAGAGGTACTGTTGATACAATGCTTAATGCAGGTATCATTACATTTACAGGAGTACTTATTTTAGTGTATATGGTAGGGCACGTTTTGGGATATGACCTCAAAAATAGCTCTATTGATGCGTTATTGTATAAAAACTGGTTCTGGTGGGGGCTTGACCTTATTGCCGATGGTCTTGTTTTGATTTTTGTGGCTGGAACGTGGTATCTATTGGCTTCGCTCATTACAGGTAAAAATATTTTTATGGAAAAATGGGCGAGGGCTGCATTATTAGTCGAAATGATTGTTTCTTGGTTTGTATGGTCGCACCATTTAATGTCTGACCAGGCACAGCCGGCATTCTTAAAGATTTTTTCAGGCGAAATGCTCACCGCTTTTGAACTGATTACTCAGGGATTGGCTTTCTTTATTGTAATAGCAACACTTTGGCAAGCAAGACCTTTGAAAATGACTAATCCTCTAAAATTCCTGTTAGGAGGTCTTACCGGTTTTGCCCTTGCTGTTCCTGCAGGTATATTGCAGGCAGACCTTGGCTTGAATCGTATTTTGCACAACACACAATGGATAGTTGGTCCTCATGTACATGTAGCAGTTTTGGTCGGTTTAACAATGACACTTTACTCGGCTATTTATTTCCTGTTGCCTATCCTTACCAATGGAGCGCAACTCTACAGCCAAAAATTAGCAAATTTCCATTTTTGGGCGCACCTTTTAGGAGGCGTAGGAATGGGCGCTTTTATGGGAATGGCAGGATTGAAAGGCATGCTTCGCAGAACTGTTTATCATGATGGAGAATTTAATCTTTATATGATATTGGCAGCGCTGGCAGGAACACTTTTGCTGTTGAGTTTTCTGGCATTTTTCTATAATATTGTGATGACAGTTGGAATTAAGGGTGTGTTGGGAATTTTCTCATCATCCAAAAAAGAAGGAAAAAAGTAAATAACAATGGTGTATTTTGTTTTGTGTAAAAAATATCTTTAATTATTACCAGTTTATGGAAAAGGCGATTATCTTTTTGGTAATCGCTTTTTATGTGTAAGTAATAATTCTACATTGTTAATTTTCATTAAAATTTTAACAAAAATTTTATTATCTCAAAAATAAACTGTACTTTTATAATCTTATATGAAAATAATTAATTTTTGAATCATGAAAAAATTTTTAACAACGGGTTTGCTGATAGCAACAGTACTTATTTCTTGTAAAAAAGATGACAACAACACTCCCACGGCAACAAATTTAACTTTCGAGGGCTATTATTATGGTGATTACTATAATAATGGCACGGAAAATTTTGATTTTGCTATCTATACCAAAGGTTTATTTGATTCATACGGTAATTGGACCGGAAATAACGGAGAATATTTCTACGTTGATTTAAATTCTGCATCAATTCTTGACGGCGCCCCAAAAGCAGGCACTTATACTTTTTCATCAGAAAGTGGACATGACCGTGCCGCAGGTACTTTTTTTGATGCAGTGTATAGGTATGTTAAAGATGGTGTGTCGTCTGCCGATATAAACACTACCGGCGGAACGGTCGAAATTTCATCGTCAAAAATTGTAGTCAAATTTACTAATGCTGATGGACATCATTCAATTACTTATGTTGGAGAAAGTCCTTTATCTTGGCTATGTATGTTCAACTAAGAAATGCAACTTTTCATTTGATACTTGAATCTACTCAAGACGTTTCAGAAGGAGGGAATACTGTGTCTACTACACAAGTAAAAACAGGTTTTAATCTTTTGAAAAAGGATAAATAATCTTTCCAAATAGAACTTATAGATAGAAAAGGCGATGATATTTTTATTATCGCTTTTTTGTATTTAATAATTTTAAATCATTATTTTTATTAAAATCTTTATCCAAAATTCAGAAATTTTTATTTGCAATTTGCTGTTCAAGTATAGCCACAGGTGGAGCGCTTTCAAATTGCAGAGAGTTTTTGGGCTCTTTTTGTATAGACAAAAAGGACTAAGATAAATACAATAACCGCGCAGTGCAATCTATCCAAATCTTACCTCTACAAAAATCCGAAATTTTTATTATCTGTTTTGGTTGAAAATAAAAAAAGTATTATCTTTGCCGCCGCATTTTTAAATATTAAATATTGCAACTATGGTACGTTCAATAGGGGGTACCCATGCATTACAGGAGTTACAAATTAAGATTTGGAACCCATGAATTGGAAATTATAATTTTTTTTAAAAATAATATAATAAAAATAGTTTATTAAAAAATCATTATGCAAAATAAAGGATTGATAAGAGTTTTCTCCATTTTACTGGGGCTTGTGTGTGTGTATTATTTATCATTTAGCATTGTTACTTCTAATTACAACAAACGTGCAAAAGAATATGCACATGGCGATGCGGATAAAGAATACAAATATTTGGATTCGATTGGCAATGAAAAAGTTTGGTTAGGTTTTACACTCAAAGAATGCCGCGACCGCGAACTCGGACTTGGGCTTGACCTCAAAGGCGGAATGAACATCGTGTTGGAAGTGTCGGTACCTGACATTTTAAGCGCACTTTCGGATTATAACCAAAGTCCAAATTTTACCAAAGCGCTTGCTTTGGCAACGCAAATGCAAAAGACAAACGGCAATAAGTCGTACCTTGACTTGTTCGTTGCTGCATACAAACAGGTTGACCAACAGGGACAACTTGCCACAATTTTCAGCACGGTGACTCTCAAAGACCGAATTTCATTAAATTCAACAAACGATGAGGTAATCAAAGTACTTCAGGATAATATAAACTCTGCTATAAGTAACAGTTTTAATGTCCTTCGAACACGAATTGACCGTTTTGGAGTTGTACAACCGAATTTTCAGAGACTTGGAAATACAGGGAGAATTCTGATAGAACTTCCCGGTATCAAAGAACCTGAGCGGGTACGAAAACTGTTGCAGGGATCAGCAAATTTGGAGTTTTGGGAAACATACGACTATAGCGAGATTTCTAAAAATATTGCAGATGTTAATGCTTTTTTAGCAAACAATGAGAATATTTTGAAATATGCAACTTCATCTGATAGTACAATAGTAACTACTGTTGCTAATGCTACTAATGTTAATGTTGCAGTAAAAGATACGGCGAAAGTAGCAGTTGCACCGATGACAAAAGAAGACAGTTTAAAACTTGCACTTGAAAATGCAGGTAAGGCAGGTAACGATTCGGCAAATCAGATTAATCAGTTCCGAAAAAACAATCCTTTATTTTCCTTGCTTAATATGAGTGGAGGTTCTAAGGGTCCTGTGATAGGCAGAGTATTATCGCGCGATACAGCAGAAGTTAATAAAATTTTCGCACTCAAACAGGTGCGCGAAATGCTTCCGCCTGACCTCTCTCTTCGCTGGAGTGCAAAACCACAAATAGTACAAAATAATCAGGAACTTTTTGAACTTATTGCCATAAAACAACCTCGCGGCGGACGTGCTCCCCTCACAGGAAATGTTATTACTAATGCCAGAGATGACTTTTCACAAGGTTCGGCTTACGCAAATGTTAGTATGGCAATGAACAGCGAAGGGACGCGAATATGGTCAAATTTGACAAAAGAAAATATAGGCAAAAGTATTGCTATTTCGCTTGATGGTTTAATTTATTCATACCCTGTTGTACAAACGCAAATTGACGGAGGAACATCACAAATCACAGGTCATTTTACTCCTCAGGAGGCAAAAGACTTGGCAAACACTCTCAATTCGGGTAAAATGCCAGCCCCCGCAAAAATTATTCAGGAAGAAGTTATAGGACCATCTCTTGGAGAGGCGGCAGTAAATGCAGGTATGATTTCATTTATTATTGCCTTTGCTTTGGTATTATTTTTTATGATATTCTACTACGGATTTATACCGGGATTGATAGCAGATACAACGCTGTTTATCAATGTGTTTTTCCTTGTAGGAATTTTAGCGTCCTTTGGAACTGTACTGACTTTGCCCGGAATTTCCGGTATCGTACTTACACTGGGTATGGCAGTTGACGGAAATGTAATCATTTATGAACGAGTCCGAGAGGAAAAAGAGGCAGGAAAATCGCAGTTACGAGCGATAGCCGATGGGTATAAAGCCGCGCTTTCAGCTATTATTGACGCAAACGTTACGACCTTACTCACAGGACTTATTCTTATGATATTTGGGCAAGGACCGGTATATGGATTTGCAGTAACGCTGGTAATCGGTATTGTAACATCATTTATTACTTCGGTATTCCTTACTCGTATGTTCCTTGAAATGTATGCAAAACGTGAGAGTGCCAAAGATTTGAAATTTACAACACGCTTTACAGAAGCATGGTTTAAAAATGCCAAATATAAATTTATTGAGTCTCGTATAATTGCATATATTGGTTCTGCAATCTTTATTCTGATATGTATAATAAGTTTGGCTGTACACGGACTAAGTTGGAGTGTTGATTTTACCGGCGGTCGAAATTATGTTATTAAATTTGACGAATCGGTAAATACCGAGGAAGTACGTTCTCTGCTCACCGATGCATTCGGGGAAGGACAGTCGCCGCTGGTAATTACTTTTGGTAACGACAAACAAGTTCGTATTACAACAAAATTCAAGTCGGATGTTGAAGGAGATGAGGTAGAAAATGAAATTTCAAAGATATTATTTGAAAAACTCAAACCATTGCTTCAATCAAGTGAAAATATCGAAACGTTCCGTACCTACAACGTATTGAGTTCGCAAAAAGTAGGTCCTACTATTGCCGATGATTTGGCAAGGTCATCGGCATGGGCTGTGGGACTTTCAATACTGGCTATTGCCATATACATTTTTATCCGTTTCAAAAACTTTGGTTTTTCTATCGGAACTCTTGTTTGCCTTGCACACGATGTAATTATCATTATCGGCTGTTATTCATTATTTTATACCATTATGCCATTTTCAATGGAAATTGACCAAACATTCGTTGCGGCTTTGCTGACCTACCTTGGGTATTCGGTAAATGATACAGTTGTAATTCTTGACCGAATCCGCGAACACAGACACCTGTACCCCAAGCGTTCTCTGATTACTGTGATAAACGATGCGTTGAACGATACTTTGAGCCGAACATTCTCAACTTCAACAGCAGTGTTGCTGGTAATGTTAGCAATGTTTATTTTTGGAGGTACTACTGTTCGAGGTTTTATTTTTGCATTGTTGATTGGTTCTGTTTTGGGCGTTTATTCAACGCTGTATGTCGCCGTTCCTGTTGGTTACGATGTACTGATTTGGCAAAATAAACGCAAAGAGAAAAAAGAATTATTGAATAAGAAATAGTATATCATACATACATCAATTTAATTTTTTAGTTGAAAAAATCCCTTGTCTGCGAAGATAAGGGATTTTTATTTTCCAATTTTTTTTACAATATAAACTGTTTATTCCCTGATTTCGACGCTCTTATTTTTGCATTTTTATAATATTATGAAATTTATTGCTATATGAACTTTATGACATTCATTTGGGGTGTATCCAAAAATCTGCTATTTTTGCAGAAAGCAAAATTTACAACAAGAAAGCAGTAGTTAAAATTACAGATATTCAATTATTTAAATTCTAAAAAAGTAATGCTACACTTGTTTCGCAGTCATTTTGTGCAATAGTAGCCCACGAGTGACGAAATGAATAATGAGATACTTTTTCAATTTTCAATGTTTTACAAATTATTTCCAATAGTTCTACAAAAAGTTTTACTTTTGTATTCTAAAAGCAGATTGTTTAAATTTTAAAATTATTAAAATATATATATATGAACGATAAAAATATTTCTCGTCGTGATTTTTTGAAGATTGTTGGTGCCGGAGCATTAGCAACCACAGCGGCTTTTTATGGTTGTGCGCCTGAAAATGAACAAGATACCGACCAGTCGGGCAAACACAGTGGCAACGTTCCAATCGACAAAATGACTTATCGCACAATGTCCACAAGCGGCGACCGTATTTCGCTGCTTGGATTCGGAATGATGCGCCTGCCTATCATCACTAATGAAAATACTCAAAAAGATGAAATTAATCAAACACTTGTAAATCAATTGGTTGATTATGCAATCGAACATGGCATAAATTATTTTGATACCTCACCACGCTACAATATGGGATTATCCGAAAGTGCAACGGGAAAAGCGTTGAGCCGTCACCCACGTAATAAATATTTTGTTGCAACCAAACTTTCGAACTTTGATCCAAGCAGTCAGAAGCGCGAAGGTGCGATAGAGATGTATAATCAATCATTTGAAAATTTGCAAGTCAGTGTTATAGATTATTATTTGCTTCACAGCATTGGAGGCGGCGGGATGGATGCGTTACACAAGCGTTATATTGATAACGGGATACTTGATTTCCTTTTAGGAGAAAGGAAAAAAGGCAAAATTCGCAATCTTGGATTTTCGTATCATGGCAATATTGAAGTATATGATTATCTGCTTTCTCAGCACGACAAATACAAGTGGGATTTTGTGCAGATTCAACTCAATTATGTGGATTGGAATTTAGCATCCGGACGCAATACAGATGCCTCTTATCTCTACGGTGAATTAGAAAAACGCAGTATTCCTGCTGTAGTAATGGAACCCTTGCTTGGTGGGCGGCTTGGTAATTTGCCTCACCACCTTTTCCTTCAACTAAAAAGCCGCCGTCCCGACGACAGCAGTGCATCGTGGGCGTTCCGATTTGCAGGGTCGCTCCCAAACGTACTTACTGCACTTAGCGGAATGAATGTTATGGATCATTTACAGGACAATATTCGTACTTTTTCGCCCCTTATTCCTTGTACACCTGAAGAAGATTCACTTTTAAAAGAAATAGCCGTTGAGTATAATCAATATCCGCTTATCCCTTGTACCGATTGTAATTATTGTATGCCTTGTCCCTATGGAATTGATATTCCGGGTGTATTTTTGTTTTATGATAAAATGGTAAATGAAGGTTCAATTCCAAAATCTTCACAAGATGAAAATTACCGCTCCGCACGCCGCAAATTTTTAATTGAATATGACCGTGCAGTGCCAACTCTGCGCCAGTCGAACCATTGTATTAACTGCAAAATATGTGTGCCAAAATGTCCTCAACGTATTGGTATTCCTACAGAGATGCAGCGCATTGATGAATTTATAGAAACATTAAAACGAGGGAATGAATTTTGAAGTAGGAGGGGAAAAATAAAATTACCAAAGAGCTGAAAATGAAAACATAAACGCCTGAATTTGATTCAGGCGTTTATGTTTTTAAATAGGTCATGACGATCTATTTCTTTTGCATTTCAGCGGATTTAACTTTTGCAGGTTCTATATTCTGTTTTTTTACACTGTTCTTCTGTCGTTTTAATGGTTTTTGTCCATCAACGCACTGTTTTTGTGAATTGTCATCTTTTTTAAAACATTCACGATTTTCTTTCATACGAGCATCACGCTGTTCCATGAATTTTTTGTAATTCTCGTCTCCAAGAATTTTCTGCAATACCTGTTCGTTTTCCTTCTTATTGTTACCCATTTCCTCGCGCTTGTTTTGCGCATTTTTCATCTGCTCGGCGCGTTGCTCCTGCTGTTTTTTAAAAAACTCTGTGAGTTCAGATGTCTGCTGATCTGTGAGGTTATAATCTTTCTTCATCTGCTCTGCACGTTCTTCTGGAGTCTTTTTCTGATGAACTTGCATGTTTTTCCCTTGTGGGGGAACGATACGTGGAGTTGTTGGTGTTTGTGCAAAAGCCCCCCCCCCTACAAACATTAATGAAATTGCTAAAATTGCTATCTTTTTCATATTTATAATTTTAAATGTAAAATCGGCATATCAATTCTACGTGTTAAATTAATTTTTTGCAAATATGCTTGCTTTTTATTATTGAATTTTATGAATTTGAATGTTTAGACAATAGGTAACTTGTGCAGTTTAAAAGGATATCAATATTTAATATTATTTAACATAATTCATTGTCAATATACAATGAATATTGAAATTAGAATTATAGTTTAGAGTTTCCTAATACTTTTACTAACAGCATATTATAAATGCATTTAGAAAACCAAAAACCGATACAAAAAGTAGTAATTTTTTTTTAATAAATAAAAACAATACTTTTGCACAATTTTTTTTAATAAATATGAAACTTTTTTATAAAATAATTTCAATCATTTTTCATCCATTGTTGATGAGTACTTATGCAATTATTTGGCTGATGTTTGTAACTGAATATCAATTTACATCCGTACGATATAAGTTGTTTGCCATTATCGGAACTCTGATTTTTACGGGAATTTTACCGCTTATTCCGATCGTAATTCTGTTAGTGCGTGGCGAAATTACAGACATCAATATTTCTGTACGTCAACAACGCACTTTCCCATATATGTTCGCTTTTCTTGCATATTTTTTGTGGGCATATTTTTTGTGGCGTAATATGCAAATGCCGAATTTTATCGTTTCTGTAGCAGTTGCCACAGCCGTTTCAACGGTTGTTATGATAATAATAAATTATAGTTGGAAAATCAGCGCACACCTTTGTAGCGCAGGAGGTGCTTTTGCCTTTATACTTGGGGTATCTTTTAAGTTTGGAATCAATCCTATGTGGCATATAATCACAATGTTAATAATTACATTACTTTTAGCGGTTTCGCGTATTGAACTCAAAGCACACGATCAAAATCAGACACTCGCAGGATTTGCTGTCGGTTTTGTCATCACTTTGCTGCCGATACTTTTTATTAACGGTTAAAAAACTATCGTGTATTTCACATTTTACAACACACATACATCGAATACAATATGAATGTAAAAAGAAAAATTTTTGTAAAATTGCATAACTAAAAAACATTTCTTACTTTTGCGAAAAATTTTTTTTAAATTAAAAAATGCAAAAAATTCTTTTACAAATATTTGTAGTTGCTTTAATTTCAACACTTTTTATAAGTTGTTTAGGAAATTCTGACGATACGCCGTCACCATCAGATCCGTCTATTGTTTCGTTTGTTTCGCTAACTTTTACAAAAAATGATTCAATTCCAAATTTGGAAACGGCAAAATTTGTGTTGCAGTATCAGGCTCCTGAACAAATTATGGTAGATTTGACAAATGTCAATATTGATTCGTTAATTGTAAATTTGGATTCGCTGCCAATGGGAACTCCTATTGATAAAGTTGTAACAACTTTTTATTTTGCCCAATATCCTTCTGCCACATATGCAATTTATACCGATAATTTTGATAAGAAATTACTTGCAGGGGATGGAACTGACACTTTGAATTTTGCTCGACCGATGATTGTTCAGGTGACTGCCAACGATGGAACGCACAAAAATTATTACAGAATTAAAGTCAACGTTCATAAGGTTATACCTTATTTGTACAACTGGGTTCATGTAGCAGACAATATTGTAGGGCAAGGTATTGATAATCAATTTGCTACTGTCTTCAACAATCAGTTTTTTTATTTTATAAATTATAATAATAATGGATTTTTGTATAATGCCGGTATGTCCTATTCCGATTTAAGCAATGTCTCATGGATGCTTCAAAATTTTCCGCAACCGTCGTATTTACAAAATATTATATTGTTCAATAATAAATTATTCTTTTTTTTAAAAGGAACAAATAAAATTTACTCGACAGAAGACGGATATATCTGGACATCTAATGATTTTCCTCTTTCCGGATATACAACAGAAGTATTGATAATGAATTATTTAAACAAACTTTGGGGAATAATTAAAGATGATACATATTATTATATAACATTTTCCGTCGATGGTACAAATTGGCAGGTCGGCTCGCTTTTGCCGGATGATTTTCCTATTTGGCAATTTGCTGCTGTGCCGAACAGCAATCACTCAGGTAATCCAAAAGCGTATGTCTACGGTGGGGTGACAAAAGATGATGTAGAATCTACAAAAGCATTCTCAACGGAAGATGGTTTGGATTGGATTGTTTTTCAGCCATTTAGACAAGATTCTTTGCTTTCTGTGGGAATGTCAATCGTAAATTACGATAATAAGCTGTTGATGTTCGGCGGAATGGTTGATTCTACTTTTGTTCAGATATCTGTAGATGAGGGCTTTTCGTGGAGTAGGGCAGACACTGCAGCTATCAAAATTCCAACCTATTTTTCTTTACGAACTTTTCAATCTGTTTTTGTCGATGATCAAAATCGTATTGTAATTGTAGGGGGAAAAGATTTTTTAAATAATTCATTGTCAGATATTTGGACATTGAAATTAAATAGCATCGATTGGAGTAAATAGATAATATATTATGATTTTCTTTCTGTTTAATTGATTTTTGTAATTGTCTCCGTAGCTCAGTTGGCAGAGCAATTGACTCTTAATCAATGGGTCGTGGGTTCGAGCCCCACCGGGGATACAAAATTTTAAAACCTGATAAAATTAAACTTTCTTTATAACATTGATTATTCAGGGTCAACGCATAAAAAAATAAAAAATGAGTAGTTATCAACAAAATCGAGCGGGGTGTATTGATAACTATTTGTGTATAAGTATAATACATTATTAATATATTTTGTAACTTTGTATAATTAATTTATACAAAACTTATGGAACAAACATCATTGCACAAAGCATTCAGTTCATTGCCAGACCCTCGCATTAATCGCAAAAAACTTCATACTTTATTGGATATAATTATTTTAAGTATACTTGCGGTATTATCCGGTGCCGAATCTTATGATTCAATAGAAATTTTCGGCAAA
>WQYU01000048.1 GCA_009781075.1 Paludibacter sp.
AATTTTGCTTTTTATTGCAAAATTATGTCAATTCAAGTCGAAAAATCAAAAAACGTGTATATATATATGTATATCAATAATTTACAAGTAAATGTTAAAAGTTAACGCAACACTACTATTTTTGTAAATAAAATTTTTATAAAAAAACTTTTGTTAAACTTTTTACCTGTCAATATCCGGTATTACATAATCCATTGAGCCGCCAATGCCGATGAAATCAGCAATTTTTTGCCCTTTGCAAATCAACGGCATAACCGACACCAGCGACATTGACGGCGAACGAAATTTGATGCGATACGGTGTTTTGTCGCCTCTGCTGTCGATATACACAAGAAAATCGCCTTTGCCTGTTTCCACGCGTTGGGTAAATTCACCTTCGGGCAACCTGATTACCGCTTTCGTTTTTGCACAATAATCACCTTCGGGAATATTGTCAATCAACTGCTCAATAATGTGCAACGACTCCTCAATTTCGTCAAGCCGATTCAAATATCTTGCATAAGAGTCGCCTTCGGTACGAATTATTTCCTTAAATTCAACCTTATCATAAAGCGCGTATGGAACGTACTTTCGTATATCGCAATTCCATCCCGAAGCCCTGCCTGCAACACCGCTAACGCCATAACTGATAGCGTCCTGTTTTTCCAAAACGCCAATATTAACCATTCGTCCAAGCGCAATAACATTATGCGAAAAAAAGGCATCATACTCTTTCAACATTTTACGCATTTTTACAATAAACGCTTTTGTATCTTTTTGAAAATTGGGATAAGTGTCAAACATCATACCGCCAATCACATTATTGTTGATAATCAACCGTCCGCCGCAAAGGTTTTCAAATATTTTCAAAATATCTTCTCTTTCCCGCATTCCGTAGATAAAAGCAGTGGTTGCACCCAAATCGTTGGTTTGTGCGGCAAAAGCCAGCAAGTGCGAACTGATACGCTGCAATTCGTCTGTTATGGTGCGGATATACTGCGCCCGCAAAGGCACCTCAATTTCGGCGGCTTTTTCCACACACATACAAAGCGCGTGGCGGTTGATATTTGCCGAAAGATAATCCATACGGTCGGTAAAGTGCAAAATTTGCGGATATGTCAACGATTCCGAAAGTTTTTCAATGCCTCTGTGAATATAACCGCTATGTACGTCAATATGCTTGATAATTTCGCCGTCAAGCGAAGTGCGGAAGTGCATAACTCCGTGAGTGGAAGGGTGTTGCGGTCCGATATTTATTACATAATCATCTTTGTCAAAAATATCTGCCTTGCCTTCCACAAGGTTGCCGTCTTTGTCTTCCTTTACGAAGTGCGTTACATCGACCATTTCCCTACTCTCGGTATTTACAGGATTCAAAATCGGCGTTGCATCATAATCTTTGCGAAACGGAAATCCGAGCCAGTCCTCGTTCAGCAAAAATTTACGCATATCGGGATTGTTGATAAACCTGATGCCGAACATTGCATAAATTTCGCGCTCATTGAGATGAGCCGTTTCGTAAATGTCTGTAACAGAATATAATAACGGATTTTCCCTGTCCGAAGTTCCTGTTTTGATTTTGATTTGTTGCGTAACATCTGCCGAAGACGACAAGATATAAATTACGCCCAACTCTTCGCCCCAATCTGCTCCGATAAGAGCCAAAAGGTAGTCAAACCCATTGTCTTTCAATGTTTTAACAAGCGGGTGCAGTTCCTTCGGTGCGACTCTCACCGTCAGCATCGCCTTTTCCTCAATCACCGCATCAGGCACGGCTTCTAAAATTATATTTTTTATGTCTTCCATTTATTTTAATTTTTTGATTTCGTTAATAATTTCTACAAATATTTTGTCCTTAATGCGACACGTGTATTGTTTTCTAATTATTTTTCCAGCGTTCCAAACGCTTCATTCCGCGTGTAAAAAGCCACGCCAAAAATTTCGGCTTACCGCTTTCCACTATCATTTTTCGGCAAAATTCCTGAAATTCAGTTACCGTTCCGTTAAATGTAAATTCGCCGTTTTGGTAGCAATGACTGCAATATTTTTCATTCCGACTACCATCAGCATTTGTGCCGCCGCCCTGAGGGTCTTCCCCCATAGGCATTCCGCAACTTTGACAAAATTGTTTTTTCATTTCTATATTTATTAAAATTTTACTAAAATTCTTCACTCCACCCGTGTCCGATTTCCCAATGTTCGTCAATGACTTTTTCCACATTTTGGGTTTGCAAATCAAATTCGTCAATCACCAACTCCATAATATGTTCGGTCATCCACGAGCCGCACATCACTTCAAATACGTTGTCGGTTTTACGCTGAAAAATTCTGCCGCGCGGTATTTTTGTGTAGTCGCCTTCGTAAATCCGATTTTTCTCTTTGCCCGCACGATAACGCATTTTTTGCTTTGTCCACCAATTTTTATGCAAACTGCTTACTGTTTTACGAGGTACATTACCGGCATAAGCCACATCTCTGGCATCAGCTTTCAGCACGCCAAAAAGCACATCTTCGTTTTCATCGTACCAAAAAATTCCAAGTTTCGGTTCGTCCTGAAAATCAAAGTTGTCTCTCATCAACTTCATCATCTCCTCACGTTCCTGTTCGCTCATAATTCAATCTATTTTTCTTATCATTTCAAATTGTTTGCCTTTTATTTCTATATTTTTTGCTTTCAAAAAATCGGTTATAGAACTGCACAAGATATCAGTATTTACGATTTTAATGTTTTCATTTTTACTTAATTTTATCATTTCTTGAAGTAATAATGTTGCGATACCTTTTCTTCTGTGCTGTTTATCAACGGCAATTTGCGTAATATCACCCGAAATCGGCTCAAAAACACAATACCCTAAAAGTTTATTTTCCACAAAAAAACCAATGTTTATAAAACCCTCGTCTGCCCTTTTAATTGCCTCAAAACTGTTTTGCCACGAAGGGTGAAATTCCCAAAAATCCGAAATAAATTTAAACTTCTCAATATCAATTTTTTCAATAGAATAAGGGCTTTCAACGGTTTTAACTACGTTATTAATTTCTTCTTTTTTCTGCACAAAATAGTTAAACTCGCGCGTTGTTTCAAACCCAAGATTTTTATAAACGGAAATCGCTTTTGGGTTATGCTGCAACACCTCCAGCAGATATTGCTTTACATTCGCCTCTCTTAAATATGGTATTGAATATTCAAAAATTTTTGTTGCCAATCCCTCTCCTCTGTACTCTTTCAAAGTGCCTGTGCCTGTGTCATAAGCCGTTAAAATTCCGTTGAAATTTCCAATGCCGTTAAACGTAAAAGCGACAATATCGTTCCCTTCAAACGCAGCAAAAGACAGGTCAGCATTAAAACCACGCCTTTTTAACATCATTTGAAGTTGCGCCTCATTTAATTGTATTTCGTAATCGGCAAACGCTTTACTGAACGCCTTAAATATAGTGTCAAAATCTATATTTTTTAATGATTTTATTTCCATTTTTTATAAAATTTAAAAATATTTTTTCCCAAAAAACTTTTCTACTTTTATTTTGCGCTGTTCAATGTTTAGTAGTGTAAAGTGGATAAAAATTATAAATTATTGTTTTATCGGCTCTAATTGCACAGTAAAATGCCTCATCACCTCTGCTTCCCAAACGATTTTTACTCCGTGTGTAATACTTTCTCTGCGGTCGAAAACATTTTTCAGAGCAACGGCAACAACGTCAATATGATTGTTGGTATAAACTCTTCGTGGAATTGCCAGACGCATTAAATCAAGCCCGTTAAATCGATTTTCGCGCGTTATTGGGTCGCGGTCGGCAAGCAGATAACCTATTTCGCATCCACGGATGCCCGCCTCCAAATAGAGTTCTATTGTAAGAGTTTGCGCAGGAAATTCATCCTTAGGTACATGTGTCAAAATTCTTGGAGCATCGACAAAGATGGCGTGTCCCCCTGCTGGACGTTGATATGGAACTCCGTATTCATCAAGTTTTTGTGCCAGGTACTCGACTTGTTTGATACGTGTTTCCAGTGTATCAAATTCGGTATTTTCTTCCAATCCTGCTGCCAAAGCATTCATATCACGCCCGTTCATTCCTCCATAAGTTATAAAACCTTCATATACAATGCTAAACACTTTTGCAGCATCATACCACTCTTTCATATTTGTAGCAATAAAACCACCCATATTGACAATTGCATCCTTTTTTGCACTCATTGTCATTGCATCGGCAAAAGAAAACATTTCAAGACATATTTCTTTGATACTTTTGTTTTTATAACCATTTTCACGCATTCTGATAAAATAGGCATTTTCGGCAAAACGAGCAGCATCAAAAACAACTTTTTTCCCGTATTTGTCGGCTAACGCTCTAACATCACGTAAATTTTGCATAGAAACGGGCTGACCGCCTGCGGTGTTGTTAGTTATTGTAACAATGATAAACGGAATAATTTCTTTATTTTCAGCGAGTTCTTTCTCCAATTTTTCAATATCAACATTTCCTTTGAAAGGTGCCTCAAGCTGCGTATCTTTTGCAATATCAACAGTACAGTCGATAGCAAAAGCGTGTCGGCTCTCAATATGCCCTTTTGTTGTGTCAAAATGCGAATTGCCGGGGACGTGGTCGCCATGTTTGATAAGCACCGAGAAAAGTACATTTTCGGCGGCACGCCCCTGATGTACCGGCAGAACATATTGATAACCGGTTATTTTTGTAATCGTGTCCTTCATAGTGAAAAAAGAAGTTGCTCCTGCGTAACTTTCGTCTCCGAGCATCATTGCCGCCCACTGACTTTGACTCATCGCACCTGTTCCGCTGTCGGTTAGAAGATCAATGTAAACTTGCTCGGCTTTGAGTTGGAAAACGTTGTAATATGCTTCTTTAAGCCATTTTTCTCGCTGCGAGCGCGTGGATTTGTGTATAGGCTCTACCATTTTGATTTTAAATGATTCTGCAAATGGAATTTCCATAATATATTAATTTAAAGTTTATTGCAATTTAATATACAAAAATATTACTTTGTGTCATTTATTAAAAAAAACCGTGCAAATATAAATGATTTTTTTTAAATTTTGAGTATCCTGCAAAAATTTATTTTAAGATTAATGCGGATTTGACATTCATAAAGTGTATTTGAATGAAACAACTTTATCTTTTTGTAAATACTTTTTTACTATCTTTGCACAAAATTTTAATAGAAAAACAATGTCATTACAATGCGGAATAGTTGGACTGCCAAATATCGGCAAATCTACGTTATTTAATTGTTTGTCAAATGCTAAGGCGCAGTCGGCTAATTTTCCTTTTTGCACCATAGAACCAAATGTGGGAATGATTTCCGTGCCTGATGAGCGGCTTACCAAACTTGCCGAAATTTGCAAGCCCGAAAGGATAATTCCTGCAACGGTAGAGATTGTAGATATTGCAGGATTAGTAAAAGGAGCGAGCAAAGGAGAGGGCTTGGGAAATAAATTTCTTGCAAATATTCGTGAAACGGATGCTATTTTGCATGTTTTGCGATGTTTTGACGATGAAAATGTTGTACATATTGATGGTTCAATTAATCCCGTACGCGACAAGGAAATTATTGATACAGAACTGCAAATCAAGGATTTAGAAACTATTGAAAGTCGGATAGCCAAAGTGCAAAAGCAAGCCCAGAGCGGTGGAGATAAACACGCAAAACTTATATTTGAGGTGCTCACAAAATATAAAAATGCTCTTGAACAGGGAAAATCGGCTCGCACCGTATTGTTTGACACAAAAGAAGAACATGAGGTAGCACATGATTTGTTTTTACTCACAGACAAGCCGGTGATGTATGTTTGCAATGTTGATGAAAATTCGGCTGTGAGCGGCAATGAATATGTTGAACAGGTAATAAATGCGGTCAAAGATGAAGATGCGCAAGTGCTTTTGTTGGCGGCAAAAACGGAGGCGGAAATCTCCGAACTTAACACTTTTGAAGAACGGCAAATGTTTTTGGAAGAGATTGGGCTTAAGGAATCGGGGGCGGTGCGGCTAATAAAATCGGCATATTCGCTGTTGAAACTTAAAACCTTTCTCACTGCCGGCTCAGACGAAGTGCGTGCCTGGACTTTTCATAGCGGAAGCAAAGCCCCGCAGTGTGCGGGCATCATTCACAGCGATTTTGAGAGGGGATTTATTCGTGCAGAGGTAATTAAATATAACGATTATGTTCATTACGGCTCGGAAAATGCCGTTAAAGAAGCAGGTAAAATGGCGGTTGAAGGCAAGGAGTATATTGTGCAAGATGGCGATATTATGCACTTCAGATTTAATGTGTGATTCTGTTGAGCAGCGAGTTGTTTCTCCAATTTTTCAATATCAACATTTCCTTTGAAAGATGCCTCAAGCTGTGTATCTTTTGCAATATCAACAGTACAATCAATAACGAAAGCATGTCGGCTCTCAATATGCCCTTTTGTTGTATCAAATTGGGACTTGCCCGACCCGCGTTGTCCGTTTGCACCGCCGCCGATAAATGAATTTTATAGATAATTATTTTTATTTTAAATATTTTTTTTATTTTTGCAAATAAAATATTTATCTATATTATGAAAACTTTAAAATTCATTTTTAGAAGAATTAACGCTTTTTTATGTGATTTGGCATTGGCGTATGGGCTGTTCTACTTACTAATGTTTATCCGACCTGTCGGATTTCCCATAGGCGCTTATTTTTCTTGCTCTGTTATTTTGTATTTCGGATTGACATTTGGACTGTTCGGAAGAAGTTTTATGCAATTTCTGTTCGGGATTGAAATTGAAAAACGTACCCTGAATCATTTGCTGTTCAAATTATTTTTCATTTCAGTTATTCCATTAGTGTTATCAATCTTACATTTTGACATTTTGCTGGTTATGTACGTATTGTTAATATTGATACTGTCTATCATTTTGTTGCCGTTTACAAAAAAATCCTTATGGCAATGGTGCTCAGGTGCGCAAATGAAATTGCAAAAAAACATGTTTACAAGCAAATTGCAGGTTATCATTCTTTCGGGTGTAACTATTGTGCTAATTATTATCCCCATATTGCGTTCAAATTTTCGTTTTAATATTGATGATTTTTATCAAAATAATAAAACCGAGGCATACCCTATCTCTATTTTTGAAAAAAATTATTATATTAAAAACATTCAACTTTATAAACAGGACCCTCTCAACTACATTATGCAACTGTTTGACAAATACGATATTGTTGTTCTTTGTGAACGGCTGCATGAAGAAACCACCCAATGGGATTTTTTTTCGGAAGTCGTACTCAATGATGCTTTTGCAGGTAAAGTGCAGAATGTTTTTACCGAAATTGGTAATGCTCAGGAGCAAGAGCGATTGGATATGTATATGAATACGCATTTTGATACAGAGGAGGATTTGCAACGTATAACTGCTTATATTGCCAGAGAATGTACAACTTGGCCCATTTGGCCTAATACCAATTTTTATGATTTTATTCTTAATCTACATAAATTCAATGAAATAAGAAACAAAGATAATAGAATAAATCTGTTTTTTACAGATTCTACTATTGTTTGGAATAAAGCGAAGAATCAACAAGAATACGACGGTATTATTGAAAATAGCAACCGAGACAGTATCATGGCGTACCAACTTATCAATCAATATGATAAGTTGGCGACAAAAAAATGCTTACTGATAACCAATACCCGACATGCATGGAATATCGGGAAAAATGAAGCATCTTATATCTTCAAAAAATTTCCCGAAAAAACTGCTGTTGTTCTAATTAGTGGCACAACGCAACTAATTTCCCCTCCAATGAATGGGACACTGGATGCTGCCGCCGTTGAAATTCAGGATAGTATTTGGGCGATTGACTTCCATAAATGTCCGCTCGGAAATATTGATTGGGATTTATTTCCTCGTCGGTATAAAACGCATAACCTCAAATACAAAGATATATTTGCAGGAATGGTTTATTGTAAAACCCCACAAAAATGGATATTGAGTAATAATTACCCGTTCATATTAGATAATTTTCAAGATACGTTATTAAAACGAAGCGCTTTAGTAGGAGATAAATTTTTAAATACCATCAAAAATTCGATTGCAAGAGAATATTTTAATACCATTGATGTTCGTAAGAGTCCGGTTTTTGCGTTAGTTAATTTGGTGTTTTTATCTGTTCATAGCATTATTCTGCTGTATTTATTTTTGAATTTGTCAGTAAAACTTCTTTCTATGCTTTTTCGTAAACAACGAGTTGAATCTGCCGTGAATGATTAAAATCCCAGAGACACAAGTCTTTGCCAAAAAATGCAGTATCTTTCTTCTATTTTTTTTGCAAACTAAATTATCGGTCTGTGTATAAGTGCAAACTTTTGTGTACATTTGCCGAATGCTATCAAATATCACAATAAATGTTATGTAGATGTAATAAAGGGCTATGGGGACGAAAATTGGAATTTCACGGACCCGCGATGTAAATTAGCGCCGCCTTTTATTTATAATTTAAATCCCGAATAATAAAAATAATTTATTTTTAATAATATGAAAATCAAAATGTTAGTAATTTTTTACCTGCTGTTTGCGGCAGTTTCTGTTTCCGCTCAAAATCTGAGTGGGGTGATACGAATATGAATTGACAGAACTTTTTACCACTCAATTTGTCGAGGAATTGAAACGCCGCGCTGTGATATCAGGCGATAAAGA
The DNA here is from genome assembly GCA_009781075.1 of Paludibacter sp. Lineage (GTDB taxonomy): Bacteria > Bacteroidota > Bacteroidia > Bacteroidales > Paludibacteraceae > WRGS01. The sequence continues at coordinate 8,658 of WQYU01000048.1, forward strand.
AGGCTACTATGATATTCTGCTTGCGGAACTTTCCAAAGAAAAAAAGCGGTGACAGAAAATATTATGAATATTTTAATAAAGAATAATTTATTTAAAAAAGTATAAAATATTAAAAATTCGGTTAATCATAAATGTAATCTTTCCACTATAAATTTTTATTCTATGGGTAATGTCGAAAATTTCAAGTATGTTTGCAGTACAAAATTATTCAAGTTAAGATAATAATGTCATAAAATTTGACACATAATCATATTATTATAGAATGTCCTCACGAACGAAAATTTCCGCTGTATTGACAGCAATTTCATTTTGTATTTTGCTGATTCCCATTGTATTACAAAAAGATTTTTTTCTTTCCGATAATTTTAATTATCTGATAACCGGATTTTTTGCCGTGAGTTTAATTGCCGCAATTTTTTCCTTAATAAAAGACAAAAACGGTTTTTCAATAATGTTGGTTTTTATTACTTCAATATCACTAATTTCTTTATTATTAAATAATTATAATTTTCAAAAAATATTTTTTTCAGATAAAATGGAAGAGGTGTCCGATTCATTATTTTTTAATCAAAATTATGACACACAATTAACTGATAAACAATTACTTACCGATTATCAAAAAGCCACCGGCAATCAGGCAATCGCTGTGCTTGAATTGAACAACGATTATACTGTTTTCCTTTTGTCTGTAAATAAAAAAACATCGCCTGACATATCTACCCTTGAATTTGATTATGAAATTTCAGAATTTGCCTCTGCAGAACTCGAAGCGCGAAAATCGTATTCCGCAATAATAATTTTTAAAAATCAAACGGATAATATTGTAAAAATTCGTCAAAATTCGGTAAGTTTTTTTTCTAACGGACAAAACATTGGTACGGAAAATTTTCATTCTCAATATACAATTATCAGAGACGAAAAAAAGATAGATTTATTGCAAAAAATTATAAATTATTTATAAAAAAATAGTTTCCTTAATTATTTCACAAACGGTAGGATGCGGGAAAACCACTTTTTGCCATTGAGAGAGTGCTAAATTTTGCTCGATTGCCATACATGCACCAAAAATTATCTCGCTTGCAGGATTACCCAAAATATGAACACCGATAATTACATCATTTTTGTCGGTAATAACTTTACACAGCCCGTTGCCTCCTTCGTTTTCGGCAACAAATCTCCCTGAAAATGTTATCGGCAACTTAAATACCTTATATTCAATGCCTTTTGCCTTTACCGATTCTTCTGTTTCGCCTGCGGCTGCAACCTCAGGATTTGTATAAACCACGCTCGGAATAGCATTATAACGCATAAAATCTTCATGTCCCGTGAGATTATTTACAACAACTTCGCCTTCACGGCTGGCAGTATGTGCTAAAAGCGAAAAGCCCGTTACATCGCCTGCAGCAAAGATATTTTCAATATTTGTACGCATCTTTTCATCAACTTTGATACTGCCCCTGAAAAGTTCAACTCCAATATTTTCAAGCCCAAAACCTTCGGTTGCAGGTCGCCTGCCAACGCTCATCAAAATTTTTTCACCTTCAATACATTCAAGCTTATTTTCGTTTTCAAAAAACACTTTATTGCCATCAATGCGAATTACTTTTGCTCCCAAATGAAACTTAATTCCTTTTTTTGAGTATATTTCTCGCAGCATTGCCGAAATTTCAAAATCGTTATTACCCAAAATTTCGGGCATCATTTCCACAACGGTTACCTCTGTGCCAATGCTGTTGTAAAAACTGGCAAATTCCATTCCTATCACACCGCCACCGATGACCACAAGCGATTCGGGCTGCTGTTTCAAATTCAGAATTTCGCGATTGGTCAGAATTGTTTCTCCAACATCTGCCAGTCCTTCAATCGGCGGAATCAGTGCCTGCGAACCGCTGCAAATAAGCAGATTTTTTCCAACATATTTTTCATTATTACATTGAATTTCAATTCCTTCAGCCGTTCGTTTTTCAATCATTGCTTCGCCTTTGACAACCGTTACATTATTCTGCTGCATTTTGCTATTTACTCCTGCAACAAGTTTGCGAACAATTTTGTTTTTACGCGCAACAATTTTTTCAAAATCAAAATGTACTTTTTCAGTAAAAACGCCATATTTATCTGCATGCAAAGCATTTTCATAAGTTTTTGCACTGTAAAGGAGTGTTTTTGTCGGGATACAGCCCTCGTTGAGGCAAACGCCGCCCATAGTATTTTTTTCAAATAATATGACACTTAAACCTTTATGTCCTGCACGCTCAGCGGCAACATAACCTGCCGGACCGCCTCCAATTATCATTAAATCGCACATTATTAATATAATTTTTATATTAAAAAATCTATAAAATTTTGCAAATTTACAGGAAAAAATTTGAATTATGAATAAAACATTACACTTAGTCATTTCTTAAATACCTAACAACTTATTAACAATTAGTTAAATAGTTGTGAAAAAGTTTGTATATTTTCACCGATTTGCGAATTCTATGACTTCACCAAACAAATTATAGTTAATCTTCGTTTTTTTTAAGATAGTATAAAAAGATTCATTAACGATAAGATAAATCAGAAGGGTTTATTCAATTTCTACAGCAATGACAGAAAAGTAGGTGAGGAAAAGGGAGGCGGTATTTGTAGGGAAATCTCTAATAATCATTGCTCAAAACAACATGTGCAAATGTTTCCCAATTATATTTAACTTTTTCGGTTTTAATATTTTCGATAAATATTTTTTCGCGTTCCTTTTCAAAAAAATCAACTAATGCCTCAGCGATTTCTTCGGGCAACGGCACAACAACATAACCGACATCTCCATTGGGGACAATTTCGGGCAAGCCACCAACATTGGTAACCAACATCGGCTTTTCAAAATGGTAGGCAATCTGTGAAATTCCGCTTTGAGTCGCCGCCCGATAGGGTTGTGCAACAATATCTGCCGCACAAAAATAATATTTCACCTTGTTGTCGGCAATGTAATCGGTGTGTAAAATAACCTGATTCTCAATATGTAAATCCTTAATTTTGTGGTAATACGATTGAGGGTCTTCATAAAATTCTCCGGCGACAACTAATTTCAAATTCAGTTCTTTAACTCTCTGATTTGCAAATGCTTCGAACAGTAAATCAAGTCCTTTATAATGTCGGATAAATCCAAAAAACAGAACAACTCTATCGTTTTCGTTGATATTCAGAAATTTACGTGCAATTTGTTTGGACATCGGTTCGCCATAATTATCATAAATCGGATGTGGACTGCAAACTTTGGGCAGGTTTTTTTTGTCAAATAAATTTATATCCTTAATAACTGATTTTGAGAGGGTTACAAACTTATCAATATGTTTGACAAAATATTTGGGCAGAAATTTATCCATAATATTTGGTTCGTGTGGCAACATATTATGAATCAGTGCAATACGCTTTATTTTGGAGTTTTTGCCGATAATTTTGGCAATTGTGCCAAAGCATGGCGACATAAACGACATCCAATAACAAAAAATTACAATATCAGGGGCTTGCAAACGAATTTCTTTGCCTGTTTTTAACCAATTCAGTGGATTTATAGAATTGATTTTGCGAACAATTTCCAAATCTTTCGGTGCGGCATCGGGCGAAAATTGCGTCTTGCCCGGAAACAAAAATTTTGGATATTGCAAGGTAAAGGTCTGGATTTCAACATTATGTCCTTCATGTACAAACTCTTTTGCAAGCCGCTCGTTGAAAGCCGACAATCCCCCGCGGTATGGATACGCTGTTCCGATAATTATAATTTTCATTTTAGTATATTTTTTTTTTGCAAATATACTAAAACAAAATACAAATGAAAAATTCCCCACCATTTTTTAATTATGGGGAAGATGGAATAAAAATAACAAAAGAATTACCTTTTGCAGAATTTGTGTGTTTTCCTATAACAGTTAGCGGAAGTATTTATCATGTTATCAGGGAGAAAATCTGCTTAATAAATATGTTAAAGCATCTTTTCATATTAAAATTTTAAATATTTTGTGCAAAAATAAAGTTTTTTTATATTATCTGCAAATATTTATAAAAAGACTTACGAAAAAATCATATAAAGTTTTTTCAAAAGAATATTATGCGGATAATGATTTTAAATTAACATTCCAAAAAGGTCGAATGCCGAAGCATCAAAAATTTTAACATTGTAAAAATTCCCAATTATAAGTTTATGATTTTTAGCGGATATCAACACTTCATTATCAACTTCTGGCGAGTCGAATTCTGTCCGTCCCACAAAATAATCACCTTCCTGACGGTCAATAATCGTTTTGAAAATATTCCCTACTTTTGAATGGTTAATTTCTTGACTAATAGATTGTTGAATGTTCATAATACGTTCTACACGCCGATTTTTTTCTTTTTGAGAAATATTATCTATAAAATTTTTGTATGCAAAAGTTCCTTGTTCATTAGAAAAAGCAAATGCACCAAGTCGTTCAAATCGCATATCTTTCACAAAATCAATAAGTTCTAAAACATCATCTTCTGTCTCATGCGGATGCCCGAGCAACATAGTTGTACGTAAATTAATGTTAGGAACTTCTGAGCGAATAGTTTTTAGCACATTGTAAGTTTCTGATTTAGTGATATTTCTTTTCATTAATTTTAACATTTTATCGGAAATATGTTGGAGAGCAATATCAAGATATTTACACACATTTTCGCGTTCATGCATAACTTGCAAAATATCAAAAGGAAAGCCGGCAGGATAGGCATAATGCAGCCGAATCCACTCAACACCTCTGACATCGGAAATTCTTCGAATTAATTCGCTGAGTTTATGCTTTTTATAGCAATCGAGCCCGTAATAACTCAAATCCTGTGCAATAATCTGAAATTCTTTTATACCGGTACCAACAAGCATATTTACCTCATTTACAATATCTTCCATTGAACGCGAACGATGTTTTCCGGTAATTATTGGAATTGCGCAATATGAGCAGGACCGATTACAACCTTCGCTGATTTTAATATAGGCATAATGATTTGGAGTTAAGAGAGTTCGCTCATTTTTAAGATCAGCGCGATAGTTTTCACCAATTTCTTTGATGATTTCCGAATAATTAAATTTCCCAAAATATTTATCAACTTCAGGAATTTCCTTTTCTAATTCACTTTTAAAACGCTCTGATAAACATCCCATTACAAAAAGTTTGTCTATCTCTCCATTCTTTCGTTTTCGGGCTAAATTCAAAATCATTTCAATACTTTCTTGTTTTGCTACATCAATAAATCCGCAAGTATTTATCACAACAATTTCGCTATCAATTATTTGTGAATCGTGTCGTACTGTATATCCCAAAGCATCAAATTGCCGCATAAGTTGTTCGGAATCCACAAGATTTTTGGAACAGCCCAAAGTAATAATGTCTACATTTTTAGTTTTCATAAAGATATGAAAAATACATTTGCAAATAAAAAAATTAATGAAAGTTAATTAAGAAAACATAAGAATACAAAGGTACAAGAAAATTTAGGATATGTAACTTTACATTATGATAAGTATAAATTTTGGCTGTGTTTCAAAAAGTATGCTTTAATAAGAATTTGGTAATCAGGGAATAAAGTAGTATTTTTGGATTATGACAATGAAAATAATTCTTTATTGCCACAATTACCAAAGTGCAAAGGTAAATAAAAAAGGCAAAATATTAAAATTATTGATGTTTTTTTATATTTGATGCAGCAAAAAGGGAATAAATACGTCTTTATATTTGAAATTAATAAAAGAGAATAAAAATAATGGTTTTATTTCATAATGATAAAAAATCCGAAGTGTTCCGACGGGAATTGTATAAACTTCATTACAAAAGGATATACAACACTTGTCTGCGAATAGTCAGGAATCCTTTGGACGCTGAAGAAACTATGCAAGATGTATTCTTAAAGTTGTTTGACAATTTAGAAAAATTAAAAGACGAAAAGGCGTTTTATTCTTGGAGCAGAATGATTGCAGTGAGAATGTCAATCGACAGGATGCGCAAATCGAAACCGATTTTTGAACAGATTGATGATAATTTATCCATTGCCAACGAGGAGCCGGATTATGAGATACAACTATCCGTAGAAACTATTCAACGAGAATTGAATAATCTACCCGACGGCTACCGTATCATTTTATCGATGCGTCTGTTTGATGAATGTGAATTTAAAGAAATTGCCGAAATGTTACAAATCAACGAATCTACTGTACGTTCGCAATATGTTCGCGGACGAGAAAAATTAGTTAAAATATTAAAAAATAAAATCAATAAATAATGAATAGAATAGAACAATACATACACGAAAACAAAATTCTGTTTGAACAGGAACCTCCCTCAGGTCATTGGGAACGGATGCAGCAAAAAATGAATCAAAAGCCGCATCGCCGAAATTTTTTGCGGTGGAGCATGTCTATCGCTGCCTCTGCGGCTATCATTTGTGCAGCAGGTTTTGTATTTCAATATATTAAAAAGACAAACAACAGCACAACGGTATGTGAAAATGCTTCCGATATGAAAAGTTGTTATTTGAGTAAAATGAATTTGATTGCAGGAAAGATTGCCACATTGACCAAAGATATGAATCCCGAAGACCAACAACAAGTATTAATGGCAGTAAAAAGCATTATTGACATGGCACAAAGCGGCATAGAAAGTGAAATTCCAAAAGAACTTCCAAACACAGAAACAAGGTCAATTGTTTCGGATTATTACAGGCAAAATCTGGAAAGTTTGGAATCCATAGAGCAACGACTGAAAAATTAACCATATTTTATAATTTTTTTAAATTAATTAATAAATGAAAAAAGTAGTTTTATTTTTAATGATTATTGGACTAATGCCCACAATGGCATTCGGTCAGAAAGCTGAGACTCGTCAAGTATCCGGTTTCACAGGAATAAAAGCCTCCAGCATGTTCGACATCACCGTTACCAAGGGAGATGTAGAATCACTTGTTATTGAAGCAGAAGAGAACGTAATGCAATATGTACGCAGTGAAGTACGTAAAGGTGTATTACATTTGTATTTGGACAACAAAAATAATTTGAATAATATCAAATTGTTGAAGGCATCAATTGTAATGAAAAATTTGGAGAATGTAACACTTTCTGGCGCTTGCAAACTTACTGCCAAAGATTTGTTTTCTCCTGCAAAGTTTAAATCCGAGTGCAGCGGTGCAACAGAACTGACGGTAAATTTGAATACCAATCAGTTAGACGTAGAGGTGAACGGTGCATGTAAAATGGAAATAACGGCAAATGTAACGGGTAAAACCGATTTGGATTTGTCGGGAGCAGCAAAAATAACGGGAACCCTGAAAACCAATGCCTTGAAAATTAGTAACAGCGGCGTTGGTACGGTTACATTAACAGGTTCGGCAACAAATGTTGATATGAAATTATCAGGCACTTCAAAAGTGAATGCAAAAAATTTTGTGATACAAAATGCAAATATTTCGTCGTCGGGCATGAGTGCAGCAACTGTGAATGTTTCTACTGACTTGAAAGTCGATGTTTCAGGCATGGCATCGGTGAAATACAAGGGAAATGCTGCTGTGAAAGCGGATACAAGCGGAATGGGTAAGGTAAAGAAAATCTAAAATGTCTTTTGAAAAGTTTTTCGTTTTTCTTAACAAAAGATAACTATCCAAAAAGCGAATTTATTTTTTTATTTAAACTTTATTATTCTTTTTATTTAAACAATTAAACCGCTTTCGGCTTTAAGTTGAAAGTGGTTTAATTATTTATTTCCATAGTAATAACCTGAGTTTTGGATAATGATTTTAGTTAAAATATAGATAATTGCCCGTATTGAGGTTCAAAATTGACCTTGATGGCGGGTTTTTATCAAAAAAACAGTATGCACCGAGCGCAGCAATCAGGTTCATAATGATGAAGTTGTGAATAGAACGATGTCGTGAATGTTCAACATTGTTCCGATAAATTCGTTTGTTGTGGCATACAGCAATTTTAGTGCTGTCTATGAATGTAATACCGGTGCATTTGCCAAAACAAACGGTATTCAAAAAGAACATCATCGGTATGAAAACGCGGTGTTCTATTTGTACAAAACGATTGTACGACAATGCTTTAGGAAATTCATTTTTCAAATGTACACAAATATAGTGTAG
>WQYU01000049.1 GCA_009781075.1 Paludibacter sp.
CAAATATTTTTGCGAAAGTTCTACCCAAATTTGCGGCGTAAAAAAACTGCCCTTTCGCTCACGAACATCTTGCGGAACGAGCAAATCACGTCTTTTTTCAATAAAATCCCAATATTCTCTTAACGGCGGTCGCTCGTATTTTGCCCAAAAAATATTGTGCGCTTTTTGATTGTCGGAAAACCCTGTTTGCATAAATTCAAACTCGGCAACTCTGCCTTTTTTCTTTTCTAACTCGTAATGGTCGGACTGAAGAAGTACATTCAGTTTTTCTTTTAACGTTTTATTTTTGTCCGACAAAAGGTCGGCAAGGTAAAAATCGCCATCAATTATTCCAAGTTTTTTTGCCGTATTCCAATCGCTTATTTGAATGGTTGGCTGTACCATTTCGTGCCATTTAAGATAAATAGTGAGAAAATTATTTTTATCAATCTTAATTTTTGTTGCATCACTTTTGCCGATAACAAAATTTTCCTTGATAAATTGCCTTAAATCCTTCTCATCTTTTTCAAAATAAAAAATGTAAGTATTGAACGGAATATCATTATTTATAACTTTATCTATTTGATTTACAACGAGTTGAAACTCTTTGGTTTTGGTATTTGAAGGGGCAACATTCCAGTTAAAATCGTTTTGGTAAAAAATATCCTGAATTTCGGAATATGGAATGAAAGCGATTTTTTCGCTGTCGAAACAGCCCAAAAAAGCGGGCGGCAAAATCTCGTTAAAAGTGCGTGCTTTGCCGATAGTTATTACAAGTTGGGCGAGCATTGAGATAATATTTTCACTCTCTTTTTTCGCCTCTGCCCACAACAAATATTCGTCGGGAAAATCAATAGTATTCGCATGACGTTTTATTTTTACGGCAAAATCAATATCACCCAAAATGTAATCGCAGTTGAATTTTGAGAAAAAATCCGTAGCAACACGATTTTTAATTTGTTCTTCTCGGATATTTTTAGTTTTCATTCCAAAAATGAATTAATTGTACAAAAATACAAAAAACGTATTAAAAAAATAAGCATTAATAAAGAGAAAATAAAATTGCTTCATTTTTTTGCTTTTTTATTTCTTACCGAAGATGCATAAACTCCAATAAGACAAAGCACTGCAAAAATTATAAAAGTCGTATTAAAACTTTTCATAAAATTGGGATACAGTTCGGGGATAATTTTTTTATCTCCCAAAAACAGCGACATTGCCATTGATGCAATTCCCATACTGAAAGCCTGCCCTGTCAGACGCATAGTACCGGTTGTAGCCGATGCCTGTCCGTAATATTTTTTATCCACTGAATTCATAATAACAGTAACATTGGGCGACGAAAAAATTCCGAATCCTGCTCCTAACAACATTAACCAAATAATCAATAGCCACATAGATGTAGTTGGAGAAAGCAACGACAGCCCTACCAGAGCAACTACAATAATGCTCATACCTGTTGTAGCCAATGTTGAGGGTTCAAAACGAGCAGTAAATTTTCCTGCCAGCAGCGAAAAAACAGATTGAATTCCCGCCTGCGAAATTAAAATTATTCCGGCATTAGCCGCCTCAAAACCTCTGACATATTGCAAATACAAACTAATCATAAAAACCGTTGCAGAAGTAGCAGAATAATTTATCAACGCTGCTAAAGAAGAAAGCGCAAAAACTCTGTTCCCCGAAAAAAGTTTAATATTGAAAATCGGAAATCGCATTCGGTTTTCTATCAAAATAAATATCAAAAGAGCGAAAATCCCAATTAGAAGGCAAGCAAGCGAGACAAAATTTATTCCGTTTTTGTCAAAAAGTTTAGAAAAACCGTAAATCAGCCCCGACAGCGCAATTGCATAAATCAAGGTACCTTTAATGTCAAATTTTTCACCTTTTGCTTCAATCCATTCACCGAGCAGAAATATTTTTCCCAAAACAACAACCGAAAGTCCAATAATTGCCGAAATAATGAAAATACTTTGCCAACCGAAATAATTTGTTAAAATTCCACCGACCAAAGGTCCCGTTGCTAAGGCGGCATAAACAACCGCTGTATTTATCCCCAAAGCCATGCCTCGTTTTTGTGGTGGAAAAAGCGAAGTTAGAATTGCCATATTTGTGCCGAAAAGCATGGCGCTTCCAAGTCCGGAAAAAAAACGAAAAATAAGTAAAATAGCCGTATTTGGCGCAAAAGCGCAAACGAAAGTACAAATACTGAAGACCAGAACACCCCAAAGAAACATTTTTTTTCGCCCTACGATGTCTGCAATTCGGGCAAATGGAATTTGAAAAATTGCAGTAGAAATCAAATATATGCTTGAAACCCAGGTCAGCGTAACTGCGTTCATCGAAAAGAATTCGCTTATTTGCCGTGCAGCCAAGTTGAGAGACGACCCCATAAAAGGCACCATAAAAGCAGCAATACAAAGTACCACCAGCGGTTTTGTTGTAGATATTGTTTTGTTCGACATTTTTTATTTTTGTTTTACAAAATATTTTGATATTAAAAAAAGTCCGAAAAAATATTTTACGGACTTTTTAACTTGTTAAAAAAGAAAGATAATGATTTATATTATTCACTGTATCACTATTTTCTGACTTGTTTTGTCCACTCTAACAATGTAAATACCTTTATTTAAATCACTTACATCAACAACTCCATCGGTTAGTGTTACAGTTTTTACCTTAATACCGACAATACTGTAAATTTCTACTTTTGCGCCATCGTCCACGTTTTGAATATGCAAAATTCCACCGCTGACAAATACTTTTGGAGCAATTACATTTTCTTTTTCTGGAGATTCGTTTGCCGATACGGAAATTTCACCCGCAAAAACCCTAACCGGATACGTTATAATTGTTAAGAATAATAAAATGGATAATATATTTTTCATTTGAAATTCTATTTTGATTACAAAAAACAATATTTTTCGAGTGCAAAGTTACTTTTCTTTTTTATAAAAACAATAATTTATTTTAAATAAATTGCCAAAAACGCTAAAATTAACAAAGTTTAACGTTTTTGGCACAATAAAAATTATTTTTTTATTTCACAATAGACAAAAATGTCGGGTCTGTAAAATATTTAGCAAATTCTATATCTGTAAGCGCTTTTTTAGCCATATCTTTGTCTGTTTGAAGCGTTTGACGCAAGTTGTTATAAACGCCGTCTCGGTCGTTGGTTCTTGCCGAAACGATTGCTTTTAGATACGACGTTTTTGCAGTCGGTTGTGAAATTGAATTCAGAGTGTTTTTTGCAGCGCTATAATTATTATTCAAAATCTGCAATACTGCTGCATTATTGGAAATATCAGAGCCATAATATGTTGCGGCTTTATTATAATTGCCTTGCTTCAAATACATAGTACCCAATGCTTTATTCAAATTGCCCGTAGTACCGGCGGCTTTGCTCAAATATTGCTCGGCGTTAGAAAAATTGCCATCATTAAGGGCAATCAAGCCTAAATTATAGTTCAAATCGGGTGATTTGGAATTTAAAGAAGCGGCTTTTGTAAGCGATTTTTGTCCATCAACAACTTTTCCGATGGCAAATTGTGCAGCACCCAAATTGTTCCATCCGCGTACATCGTTTGGAAACAATTCTGTTACCGATTTGTAAATTGTCTCTTTTACGTTTGGTCCGTCAAAAAGCGAGGCTGCATAAAGCAATTCTTCAACATTTAGCGCCGAAGGGTTGCTTGATGCGATTTGCATAATCTCATCGTCCGATTTTCCCGTAACATCAACAATGATATTCATACGCGAGCGGCGCAGTTGCGGCAAAATATCCTGTGCAATGGTTTGATATGCAGTTGCAATTTTGCGGATTTCAACCTCGCGCTGTTCGGGGTCTTGATACATAGATAAAACTCTCAATATCAAATCTTTATCCTGAATATTCGATTGTTCCATCAATCTTTGAAATCCGTCCCAGTCCTCAGCAGTAAATTTCGAGTCAATATTGGCAGATGCTTTGAGTTTTTTCAATTCGTTATTCATAAAATCAACGGCAACTCCTTCACGGCGCTCAGCAAGTTTTTGGTTGAAATTATACGAGCCGTCGGGAGATGCGTAACCGGAAATGTCAATGCGGTTAATTGTTTGACTTTCTTCGTTTTGAACATTTTTAATTTTGTTAAGCAAATTAACGATTGTTTCCTTTTGTGTTTCGCTTTTACGCAAATTTGCCTGACCAATCAAAAACATAATATCTGCCTGCTGCGCCTGCTGAATTGTTTGCTGAAAGGCATCAGGAATAGTTGCAGGTGCAATTTCACCGGCATCGGTGCTTAGCAAATTTTCGGTAGCAATCACTCCGTCAGCAACTTTTATGCTTGGAATAGCATACTCTTTCTTTTTTTGAACAACGTCAAAATCCAAATACAATTCCGAAACAGCCATTGCAGGAGCATAATCAAAACTTACAGGCATCGAAAAAGTTTCTCCAGTTTGGTAGTTTATTATCTTACTATTACCTTGCACCTTTTCTCCTTGAAAAGTCATTTGCTCTCCACGCACTTCGCCACCGGCATATTTCAGTACCGGAGTAACTGTTACGGTTGCCTGTTTATTGAAGTATTTTACAGGAAATTTTCCTGTGACGGTCGCCTCAACTTTGCCGCCTCGGAGCACTAAAGGATTCGGATTTGCCGAAAAATAAGTCGGGTCAAGTGCGCCCATATCTTTCGAACACGAAGTAAAAATCAGCACTAAAAATGCTAATAATGAGTAAGTTAAAAATTTTTTTGTCATACGATTCATCGTTTTAGATATTATTAATTTTATAATGAAAAATAAATGTGCTGCAAAGATACAAATTTTTATTTATCAAATATTAAATATTTTATTTTTCCTAATTAATTTTTGAAAAAAAATTTTCACTATGCGTAATTCAAAATTTTTATGTAATTTTGCAACTTGAAATAATAATTGCAAATTTTTAATGTATTTAGATTTAAGAGATTTAAATATTTTGGGGCTGTTTGGTTTTGACAGCAAGTAGAGTGGGCATGTAAGCACGTCGAGCAATGAGAAAGCGGCTCGTAAAACTTGGTTCTTAAAAAATTAATTGGCGAAAATAATTACGCTCTCGCTGCCTGATTGAAGAATAGTAGATTCGGCTTAATTTCGGTGCAAGTGCTGAAACGAGACATCTCTCAAACGCCCGTTCTTCGAGGCAGTTTGGTTAAGGGGTGCAGGAAAATCGAAGATAGTTGCGAAGTTGCCTCAAACTTCCGATGAAAATTTAGAGGATAAGGTGCAAGATGGGTTGTTTCGCCCCTTGTTTGCACTCGAAAAGTCAAGCGAAAATAAGCGTGTAGAAAGCATATTTGTTCCTTGTTTGGACGAGGGTTCGACTCCCTCCAGCTCCACAAAAAGTTTCCAAATTATTTGTTATCAATAAGATACAGGTGATTTTCTGTTTTAAAGAAATGAACAAAAAAATATGGCATTGCTAAATAAGTATAGATTAAACCCATATTAAACCCAATCAATTATTGATTTTTGGCACATAATTTTATGCAAATATATACATACTTAGCAATACCAATAATTTTAATTTCAGTTTTTTGCTTAATGTGCAGCATAAATTCGTATGCACAAAACGAAAAAGATTTTATTGCCGTTGATTCGGTGATTGTTAATGATTCGGTGAAAATCGGCAAAAATCTTTTCTATCATTTTGATTATTCTTTATTGGTTTTTCCAACGATAAATAATAAAGAATTGTTGGACAACATTTATAAACCTGCTAATATTCAAGCAAATAACTATTCAAAACAAGAATTATTGGCTGCCATAAAAGAAAATCAAAAAAATGAGATTGAAGATATTGGCGAATATGATATTGATGATGAAGAATGTTGTGATTCCGAACGTTCTTTTTATATGACAATTTTCTCAAAAAATAACAATTTACTTACTGTAAATTATGCAGACGAGGGGTATGTGACAGGAGCAGCACACGGCTGGTATGGTATTTTTTACAGAGTTTTTGATTTAAAAGAAAACAAAAAGATTTTGAATACAGATATTTTTAAAGATGTTGAAAGCAAGGATTTAAGCAAAATTTTGTTAAAATATTTTAATGAAGAAAATTTAGATGTAATAGATTGTCTTTTTGATACGATACCTATAAATGATAATTTTTATTTTGACGAAAAATCTATTACTTTTGTTTATAATCAATACGAAATAATGCCTTATGTTTGTGGTATGGCTGAAATTACAATTCCTTTTGATGTAATAAAAGTTTATTTGGAACCCGAATTTGTAAAAAAATATATAATACAATGAAAAACCAACTTTCTCAATTATATACAAATTTTGTTGCTAAAGTAGGAAAAATCAAAGAAACTGCCAAAATAAATGCTGTCCGCTGTTTATAAAAAAAAATATTTGTGTGTGTGTGTTAGAATTTAATATAAAAATTTATGGGTATAAAGGATTTTTTTTATTTTACAAAAGGGCAGCGTATTGGCATAAGTGTGTTGATTGTGCTAATTATCGTTGCGTTTTTGTTAAATATTTTTTTACCTAAAATAATAAAAACCGACCGACAGGAGTTTAATTCCCAATTTAACGCTGATGCCGAATTATTTAAACAAAACTTGCTTTCGTTGGATAGCATCCGTCAGGCGCAGTGGCAGCAGCAATACGAAGAGCGATACCGACAAAATTATACAAATTGGAATGCAAATAAAACTTTCTCAAAATCAGACACTTATACACTTTTTAATTTTAATCCCAATACACTTGATTCGGCAGGTTTTGTTCGCTTGGGTTTGAAACCTTATATCGCATCTAACATATTGAAATACAGACAAAAAGGAGGCAAATTTAATGAAAAATCCGATTTCGCAAAAATTTATGGAATAAGTGATAATAAATTCAATGAACTTGAAAAATATATTATTATTGAAAATAAAAATAACTCACAAACTGAACCCAAAACTACATCTCAACAAAATGATAATCAATCGTTTGCAGAAAATATTATTGTAGATTTAAACATCGCCGACACAACCGAACTTATGCTTGTGCGTGGCATAGGGCGATATTATGCCAAAGGAATTGTATCTTACCGCAAGCAACTCGGCGGATTTGCGAGCATTGAACAACTTATGGAACTGAAAAATATGCGAACAGAAAATTATGAAAAAATCAAAAATTCTTTTACCGTTGATATAGATAAAATTCAAAAAATTAAAATAAATACCGCCAGCGTTGAGCGTCTTAAATCGCATCCATACATTGGTTTTTATCGCGCACAAAAAATTTATGAATTTCGCCGACAAAAAGGTAAATTGCAGAATATCAATGATTTGAAAAAGGAATTTATTAATGAAAAAGATTTCACCGCAGACTGGTATCAAAAAGTTACTCCATATTTAAGTTTTGAATAAAATTTTATTTCTTAAAAAAACTTAATTTTCATTTTTTTTGCAACGTTTTTCCACCCTTGCGCATCTTGTTTTTAGATGTCCAAATTATATTTTATCATAAATGAAAAAAATTTTAATAATAAGTCTAATTTTTATGCCGTTAGTCTTGATGTCTCAAGTGGAACACACATACGAATATCCTCGTTTTCGTTGGGGTGCGGAATTTGGTTTTGAGACAACGGCAGGGAAAGCGGTAGATATGCCGCAAATCCGTCAAAACAAGTCAGCATATTACAACCCCGCTTATAATGACGATTTGTATTATTGTGGTTATATGTTCAACAGATACGACTATACGCGCGTTTTCGCTGGTTTTAAGCCCGAATATTCGTTGAATCATTATTTTTCCGTTGCAGCAGGATTGCGTTTTATGTACAACAACAGCGTGTTCAATTCCGACCGTCAATATTTTTTGTGGAAAGTTGCCGAAGTTAGTCAAACTACTGATTATGTGAGAATTAATAATTTTGAGCAAAATAATTTTTATTTGGGAATTCCGTTGGAATTGAAAATTTTTACAAGCAAACGCGACCTTCGTGTGAGACATTATTTTAAAACAGGATTGTTTTTTAATGCGCTTGTCGGCAGTTCAACAAAGGTAAATTTTGTTAATTCCGAAATGGAAAATAAATATGACGACAAAATTAAGAGGCAGTTGCAAAAGCCAAGCGGCTTTTCTGCGCAGGCAATAATTGCAATGGGGCTAAAAATCGGCAGAATGACTAATCCGTTTGGAGATATTGAAATTCAAATGCCAATAAATTTAATGGAAAATCAATTAGCATCATCATTTGTACATTCAACTCCGTTAAGTTTTGCAATGGTTGCGCATATATATTTACCGGCAGGCAAGGAAAAATTGAGTTATAACTATCGCACAAAACGTTAAATTCTTACATACAACTAATTTTTTAATTAAAATAAATTAATTTTTATGAAAAAATATTTTTTAATAATAACAATTGCAGCATTATTTTTCTCGTGTTCAAAAAGCGAATCGCAAATGGACAAAACAATTTTTATTCCTGATGAAATTGACCCAAAATTGCCCGCTTACACCGAATGGGGTTACAACGCTTTCGGTGCAAAACTTGACCGACAATATTTTTTGTCCACTAATGATTTATTGCCTTGTAAAGTGCTTTATAAAGAAGGTTTGTTGCGTTTTTCGCTTATCGGTCGTTACACTTCGACTGAAAACACAAGAATGACTTTAACATTCTGTTTTCCGCTCGAACATATAAGTCAATTTTCTGATTTAGTTATACTTAATGATAAAAATTATGAACTTTCATTGTCAAATATCATTGTGATTGTAAATAAAATTGGATATACATCGCAAACGCAGCACGAAACTACTGATACTCTGAATATTGTAGAAGGAATTTTGCATTTCCGCCGTGCACAAATGCTCAATATCGATGATGAGCAAAATCGTGCAATTCTTTCGGGAACTTTTGATTTTAAATATTTGGACAATAACGATTTCCCTGCGCATTTTTCAGACGGTCGCTTTGATATGGGAATCAACAATGACAATTTTTACGCATATTAATTTTTAAGAAAACTCATATTTTGTAGATATTTTGATGGGAAAAGATATATGTGAATATATCTTTTCTTTTTTTAACTAATTTAATCTTTTTTTATATCAAATTCTCCATATATCATTCTATCATTCCCGGAAATATCTTTTTTTAAAATAATATTTTTGAAACCATTTTTTTTAAGTAAAATTTTTGTTTCATTTCCGAAATTTTTGTGAATTTCAAAATAAATTTTCCCATTTGCATTTAATTGATTTTTAGCAAATTGAATAATTTTTTCGTAAAAAATCAAAGGATTTTCATCTCCTACAAAAAGTGCAATATTCGGCTCAAATTCGCTTACGGATTTTTGCATCGTCTCTCGCTCGCTTTGAGGTATATATGGCGGATTAGAAACAATAATATCCCATTTTTGCTCAAAATGAGGAATTTGCAAAATATCATTTTCTAAAAAAGTAATATTAACATTGTTAATTATTGCATTTTTTTTCGCTATTTCCAATGCTTCTTTTGAACAATCTAATGCCCAAAGTTTCAAATTATGGTTTTTTTCTGCGAGAGTTATTGCAATACAGCCGCTTCCTGTTCCAATATCGAGTATTGAACCTGTGCTATTTTTTTGTAAAATCCATTCAAGCAATTCTTCGGTTTCCGGACGCGGAATCATAACATTTTGATTTACAATAAATTTCAGTCCATAAAAATATATATATCCTAAAATATACTGTACTGGCTCATCTTTTTTAAGGCGTTCTACAATAGTTTGATAATCAACTATTTGCTCATTTGTTAATTGAAAATTATCATTAAGAAAAATATTAGAATATGACAAGGAAGTTAATTTTTCAATAATCATATTATTCAAAACAATAATTTCGTTTCTGGAAAATTTGTCAGCCAACTGCGCCTGAATATATTGTATTAAATTTTTCATTGCGCAAAAATATTATTTTTTATAAAACAAAACAAAATGCAGATAAATTGAACATTTTTTGAAAAAAATTTACAAATGCAGAAAAAATATTATCTTTGCAAAAAATTTTTTCAATATTATGCGAAAACTTTTGAATTACGTTTTGTTCTCGCTCTGTTGTGGTATAATTTTGGGTTCGTGTGTTACAGCACGTAATATTAATTATATGCAGGAAGCGGGTGGGGGCATTCAAAGTTATGGCGATTCGCTTTCATTTAGCGATTACAAACTCAAAAATGGGGATTATCTGTATATTAGAATATATGCCATTGACGACAATCTGACCGAAATACTTAACGGTTCTGCTGTAGTGGGTGGTACTATACAGGGCAACCGCATAGGGATGAGTGAATCGCCTGTATCCGAATTATATACTTATCTTATTGACCAACAGGGAAATATTGATTTCCCTTTAGTGGGAAAAATTAATTTGAGTGGAAAAACAATTCGTGAGGTAAACGGCGAATTAGAAAAAAAATTAACCAGAGTATTAATGGATTTTTCTGTTGATGTTCAGTTAGTTAGGAAATATTTCAGCGTTATTGGCGAGGGAAATTCCGGGCGTTATCCCATTACCAAAGAAAAATTAACAATTTTCGAGGCGCTGGCAATGACCGGTGATTTAGGTCAATATAGCGACAAAAGTAAAATACAGTTAATCAGAGAGATAAATGGAAAAACGGTTATAAAATCTTTTGATTTGCGAAGTGTTGATATTATTAATTCCGAATATTATTACATTGAGCCGAACGACATTATTTACGTTCCGACTATGAGCAAGCAATTTTGGGGAATTACTTCTTTGAGTACATTATTTTCTTTTGTATTAACAACTTACTCTTTCGGCTTTTGGGTTTACAAATTGACAACTCCGAAGTAAAAATAATTAATAATTTGTTTTTGAATATATTAAAATCTTTAAAATTGAAATACTGATAATATGTTGAAAAAAAGTTTTTATATAGTCATTTTGAGTTTATTTGCGATGACCTCGTGTTATACTTACCGCGATAAAAACCTTTTGCAGACAAGCAATAGTTTGCCTCAATACGATTCGGTTGCATTTAAAGCATATCATTTGCGTCCAAACGATGCTATTATTTACAGAATAATTTCGGTTGACGAATCGGCAAAAATTTTTGGCGGAGCAAATAATTTGGGTACAGGATTCGGAGGACAAAATATGATCACATATCGTATTTATCAAGATGGAACAATAGATATTCCTTATATTAAAAAAATAAAAATTGGTGGAATGACTTTGCCAGATGCCGAAAAAGAGATACAGCGGCGAGTGCGAGCGATGATTCCCGATGCAACGGTAAAAATTGCTTTGGCTGATAATAATTACTATACAATAGGCGATTTGGGCAATAATGAACATTATATTTATAAAGACAGGATGAATATTTTTCAGGCATTAGCGCAGACAGGCATGATGCCCGTTGTTGGTGACCGTAAACACATTAAAATTCTGCGTCAGCAACCCGATGGCTCTTCAAAAATAATTGAATTTGACATCAGACCAAAATCGGTAATTAATTCCGAATACTATTACATTTATCCAAATGATGTAATTTATGTACGCAGAGACCCTAATAGTTTTTATAAAGTACAAAACTTTACTGCTACTTTGGGATTAGTTACTTCTACTTTCAATTTTTTGGCAACAATTCTTCTTTTTAACAAATAATAAATTAAAAAATAAAAATAAAAATCGATATGGAAAATAATCAAGATATTCAAAATCAGCAGGTTCATTTTACCGAAGAGCAATCAAATTTCGATTTGATGAAATGGATAATACTAATTATCCGTCATTGGTATTTGTTTGTAATTTGTATTCTGCTTGCACTTGGCTATGCCTATTGGAAGAATCGTAAATGGATTCCAGCTTATCGTACCGAAGGGACAATTCTCATCGGAGGACAATTGGCAACACGTGACCAGTTTTTTATGCGCGGTTTCGGCATTCAGCAAAATTACACAAAATACGACAATCAAAGTTATATCATTCGTTCTCATGACTTTATTGGGCGGGTAGTCGACAGTTTGCCTAACTTTACGGTAGAATATACTTCACGAGGACGTTTCAAAACAAATAATTTGTATGGAATATCGCCTGTAACAATTTCATATACATATATTGCTCCTGATGCCTACGGTAAATTCTATAGACTTACGCTCAACGGGAATGGAACTTTTGCCATTCAATCGGATAGAGTTGAAGAAGGTGAAAAACAGGTTGTTATAACAGGACATTTTGATGAGCCGGTGCAGTATCATTCTTTTTACATAACAATTCATGATAATACGGATGGACAAAAACGCGAAATTTATTTCCGGTTTCTAAACAGAACAAGTTTAATAAGTGAATTTTCAGGCCGTATTAATGTTCGGATGCTTTCTGACGCTTCGTCTATTATGGCTTTGTCATTGGTGAGTGCATCACCAAGGCGCGATATCGATTTTTTAAATAAACTTAGCGAAATTTATATAGAAAATGGACTGGATAAGAAAAATGAAGTTGCAACGCGAACAATCAATTTTATTGACGGACAAATAAGCGATATTTCACAATCGCTTTCGGCTTCGGAAGATAATTTGAATCAATATCGGCAACAACATCAAATCATAAGCACGGAGACGATGTCGTCCGACGTGATGACAAAATTGAATAACGCTCGTACCTCCTATGATGATTTGACGCAACGTGAAGGTTATTTGAATTTTCTTTCCGATTATTTGAACAGGAATATTCAACAGGACTCAATTATGGCGCCGTCAAGTTTCGGGTGGTCGGAGCCAATGTTAAATGCTTCTGTTAATCGTATTAACGAACTGATTGTTAAGAGAAAATCTGTTAAAACCGATAATCCCTATTATGCACAATATTCCCGTGAAATTCAGTTGGCAAAAAGCGGAGTTCAAGAATCAATAAAAGCGATGCGTACGGCTTTGACTATGCAAAAAAATAATTTGCAACAGCAAATGAAACAAGCGCAACAAAGCATGCTTGTATTACCTCAACAAGAACAGGCAATGCGTTCATTTCAGCGCAAATATAATGTTGATGACAATTATTTTACTTATTTTTTGCAAAGACGAGCTGAGGCTGCAATTCAAAAAGCATCAAACACAGCAGACGATGAAATTTTAGACCGTGCGCGGCAATTGAGTTTGACAAATGGTGGAACACGGCAGAAAACATTAAGTACATGGCTTGCTATTGGTTTGATTATTCCCTTGGTTTTAATTATTTTAAAAGAATTACTAAATAATACTATTCGCAATAGCGATGAACTCGAAAAACTTGCATATTTCCCAAATATTGGTACAATCAGGCATTCAAAAATAATTCATCCTACTTTGGCTGCAGAGAATCCGCGATCTTCTTTTACCGAAATGTTTCGCGTTATCCGTACTCGAATAGAATTTATTGTGCAGCGAAAAGAAAACATACTGATTTTGGTAACTTCGACTGAAAGTGGAGATGGGAAAACCTATTTTGCTACCAATATGGCATCGGTTTATGCGCTCACGCAGCGTAAAACACTGTTAATTGATATGGACATCCGCAAGCCATCTGTAATAAAGGAGTTTAATGCAGCGGCAAAATACGGAATTACCGACTATTTAATCGGCGAATGTTCGCTCGAAGAGGCGATAACAAAGATTGATAGTATTGATTTTGATATTATGTCGGGCGGTACCATCCCGCCAAATCCGGGCGAGTTGATACATTCAGAAAGATTAAAAGAATTGTTTGAAATACTGCGCCAGCGTTACGAATTTATTATTATGGATACAAGTCCTGTTGGGTTGGTTGCCGATGCCTACTCTTTAATGCAAATTGCAGATATTAATTTGTTTATTGTTCGACAAAACAAAACCAGCAAAACATTTGTAAAAAGGATACTTACTCAGTTGAAAGCCGATAAAATTACCAAAATTTATTCCGTTCTAAATGACGCTGAAATTGAAAACAATTTTTATTACGGAAAATACGGAAAATATGGCGAATACGGATATTATGGCAATTATTATTTCTCAAAATCAAGGCGTCGAGAAGTCGAACAGCGAAAAAAATATTATTCGGACGATAATGATATTTAATAGTAAATTATTTTTCCTTATATTTTTATAATAAAGTTTTAATGCAATCGTTTGCTGCTATTGATTTTGAAACTGCAAATTATTGTCCATCAAGTGTTTGTAGTGTAGGTATTGTTATTGTTAGAAATGGGGGCATTACTGAAAAATTATACCGGCTTATCCGTCCGGAACCCGAATGGTATTCGTATTGGAATACAAAAATTCACGGATTAACGATAGAAGACACCAAAGATGCACTGATTTTTCCTGCTGTTTGGGCTGAAATTGTGCCTAAAATTGAAAATCTTCCTTTAATAGCACACAATAGCCCTTTCGACAGCAGTTGTTTGAAGGCGGTTTTTCGTGTTTATCAAATGGATTACCCTGATTATCAATTCTTTTGTACTTGTCGTGCCTCGCGCAAAGTTTTTGCAAAATCATTGCCGAATCACCAACTCCACACCGTTGCTGCCGCTTGCGGATACGATTTGCAAAATCATCACCACGCACTTGCCGATGCAGAAGCATGTGCAGCAATTGCACTGAAAATTTTATGATTAAAACAGCATTTCCTTTTTCATTGCAAAGCCACCGGCAATTAAAAAGAACACAAATGTTGTGATATAAATTTTCGGACTGCTAAAAAATAAGGTTAAATTGCTTGCAAATTTTTCTGAAACATGCAATATAAAAAAACAGAAACTATCTGTAAAATTTGAATATTTTAATATAGATGTTATCAAAATCATCGACATAATTATCCGGATTGAGTATATTGTTGCAGAGAAGTTGCTGTCCGAAGGAAGTTTTTCGCAAACTTTTTTAGAAAAACCTTCATCGGAAATTTCATTTTTGTGATTTCTAAAAATCATCATCAAATCGTTGTCATCAAATTTTTGTTTCATTTTCAAATATATTTTTTATTTTCTTTTTTGAGCGAAAAAGCAATGATTTTACCGTTCCTGTTGGTATGTGCATTGATTTCGCAATTTTTTTTATCGGAAAATCTTCCATATAGAACAACAATACAACAGCGCGTTCCTGTGGATTTAAAGTTTTCAAAAGTTGTTCAAAATCATAATTTTCCATCGGTGTGTGAGTTTGTGAAATCTCTAAAGCGGCACTTTCTATAGGTTCGAAAACATCTTTTTTGTTGCGCTGATAATCGTAAAAAGTATTATATGCAATACGCGTAAGCCATGTTGAGAAATTTGCTATCCCTTTGAATTGCTGTAAATTAAGATATGCTTTGATAAATGTTTCCTGCGCCAAATCGTCTGCGAAAATAGTATCTCCTTCACATAGATTTCTCAAAAACCTGCGGACAAAGCCCTGATACTTGAGCGTCAAAGTGTCGAAAGCACGTTTATCGCCAAGTATCAGCACTTTACCAATCAAAGTCAAATCGTCTGCATTATTCATCTGTTGTTTTGACTTCGGTTTTTTCCTGATTTCTGCGTAGCAGACCTATCAAGATAAACGCTAACCCAAATGCTGAAAAAAACGCAGCAACGAACATTAATCCGAATCCTTTGTCGGCTGTTCGGTCATCATTTCCCAAAAGATACGCCAACCAGAAAGCCACTGCTAAAAAAGTAAAAATGATTCCGCTTTTGAAATAATCAAATGAACTTTTTTCGGCTTTTTTGACGATTAAAAAATTCTCAGGAATTTGCTGCCCGCTTTCAATTGCCTTTTCAATTACTGCATAACGCCGTTTTTTATCATTACTCAAATATTTGAAAATGATGAAAATTATGGCAATTGCTGTAGCAAAAAACGCAATCGGAACTAAAATGTCTTCTAAGTCTTCTAACCCATACATAATACAAAATAAATTAAATGGTTAAACATATTTTTTGTATTAGACGCAACAAAGGTAGTGAAAAGTTGCATGGCGATTTGATTTTTTGAAAAAATTTTTGGATTCTCAATTTTTGTTGTAATTTTGCGGCAAACAAACAATACTTTGTTCCAAGGAATTACTTGTTCGGGATGTAGCTCAGCCCGGTAGAGTACGCGTCTGGGGGGCGTGTGGTCGCAGGTTCAAATCCTGTCATCCCGACAAAAAGATTAAAAAAATGCTGATAATCAATGTATTATCAGCATTTCGCAATTTATAAAACACACTTTTATTTTTGTGTACAAATAAAAAATATCTATAAATATTTGATTTTTAATATTTTATAAATAATTTTTGCACATAATTAACACATAAAAATATTGGATTTATGCTCGAAACAACGCAATCTGGCGGAGCGCCGCCAAGTTTAACAAATTTTAGTTTTAATATTATTGCAAATTATGATGATAATTCGGTATTGGATGACATTGATTTCGGTGATATTGATTTTCCTTCAATGTTTTATCCGTATAAAAATTTGCCCGATATTTCATTAAAGGATTTTATTTTATCCGTTTGCTGGCTGACAGGCACTTTCTGTACGCGCAATGATTCAACTCCTACAAATCATATTCTTTTCCGTTCTATCGACTTGCTTTATTTGAGGATGAGTTCTCTTTGAGCAATACCGCTACTCTATCTTCCGCTTGGGCTCCGATAGGAGAACAACCTGTAATATCCTGTAAACAGGCAAAAAGAGAACGAGTAACAGGATTTGG
>WQYU01000050.1 GCA_009781075.1 Paludibacter sp.
ATTTGCGTAAAATGTAAAATCAAATTTGACATTGCCGAAATGGAAGCAGACCATATAACGCCTTGGCACGAAGGCGGAAAAACAACCGAAGAAAATTGTCAAATGCTGTGTAAAAATTGCAATCGTAGAAAATCAGGGAAATGAAACAAATTAATGATTATTAGACATTTGGGTAAAATAATAAAGTCATAACAAAAAAAGTATTGATTATCTGCGTTATTTATCTGATAATCAATACTTTAATTTTTGAGTGGACCCTGCTGGGCTTGAACCAGCGACCCCCTGATTATGAGTCAGGTGCTGCTAACCAACTGAGCTAAGGGTCCTGTTAAAAAAATAATTTTTATGTATTATTATAGCCTTCCTTATTTCGACTGCAAAAGTACAATAAAAAATTGTTTTTGCAAAAAATTATTTCAAAAATCATAAAAACTCTTATTCTCCTGCAACCACAATCACAATTTCACCTTTTGGAACGTGTTCGGTAAAGTGAGCAATAAGTTCGGCGAATGTACCACGTACAGTTTGTTCATAAATTTTAGAAATCTCACGCGAAACCGACACCTGCCGCTCGCTTCCAAAAATATCGGCAAACTGAGTCAGAGTTTTTAGTAAACGGAACGGCGATTCGTAAAAAATCATTGTACGTGTTTCATTTTTCAATAAATTTAACAAAGTTTGCCGTCCTTTTTTTTGAGGCAAAAATCCTTCAAAACAAAATTTATCGGAAGGCAGCCCCGATGCAACAAGCGCCGGCACAAAAGCCGTTGCGCCGGGTAAACACTCCACAATTATTTGATTTTTAATACATTCGCGCACAAGTAAAAACCCGGGGTCGGAAATTGAAGGAGTACCTGCATCGGAAATCAGTGCAACCTGCTGCCCGCTTATTATACGCTCAACAATCGCTGCGACGGTTTTGTGTTCGTTGAATTTGTGGTGCGAAAGCATTGGTGTACGAATATCATAACTTCGTAATAAAATACTGCTTGTACGCGTATCTTCTGCAAGTATCAAATCGCACTCTTTTAGCACTTTAACTGCGCGAAAAGTCATATCTTCCAAATTCCCGACCGGCGTAGGAACAACATATAATTTTGGTTGCATATTTTATAAAATTTACAAATTACAATTTTATTTATAATTTTTTTTATTGAAGAAACGTTAAAAACGTTTTACCAATTACCACTCGTTTGGAAACGAGTGGTAGCAATGTGTTTTATTAGCCACTAATTTCATGCTATTATAAAAGTCATGTTACCTCTCGTTTCCAAACGAGGGGGAAATATTTTTGCGTTTGTAACGCTATCATTATTGTACCGTTCATATAATTTCAATTTTTATCAATGCACCTAAACCAGCGTAATTACGGGCAGAACTATACAAATAATCCTCTGCATTCTCCACAAAACCGACTTTGACAGGATTTTGGTGTATGTAATTCATTCTTTGTTCTATAAACTTATTAGAACTTAATTCTATCGGGTGATTGGTATCTTGCCAAAACCGATATTTTGTTATCCTTTTATCGTATTTTCCTGCATATTCAAAACGATAAAGCATCCAATCTTTGCGACTTTCTGCCGCATTTTCTATCTCATTCAAAACCTTTTTCGCCGTAAATTGTTTAAAATCACGAATAAAATCACTCATTCTAAAAGGCTCTTCTACTCTGCATATTAAATGGAGATGATTAGTCATTAAACACCAAGAATATAACATCAATCCTTTATTTTTTTGGCAAAATTCCAAAGATTCAACAATAATATTTTTGTAACTTATACGTGTGAAGACATCTATCCAATCCGTAACTGTGAAGGTCAAAAAGTAAGCAGCATTTTGATTAATTATACGATAATTTTCTGATGACATTTTTGTTAATATTTATAATTTTTATTGAAGAAAACGTTAAAAACGTTTTACCAATTCCCACTCGTTTGGAAACGAGTGGGAACAATGGAAAAAAACCAACCATTTTCGGTGGCTGGTTTTTTCAATATAATCAATTATTAAACATCATTTATCATTGCAAAATTCTTACTTCATCTAAATAGAATCTGCCGTTAGCCGCCTGATAACCTTCAAATTTAATTTGAGTGTTGGCGGTTCCACCTGAAAGATTCATAACAACTTCCTGCGGAGGAGTCGGACTTGCAGTATTATACTGACCTATCTCTACCGTATCATAAGAAGTCCCATTAACAGAGACTTTAATTTTTTTTGTATCGTTGTACCAAACTAACGCTTTGAAAACGAGCGTGAAATTGCCGCCATTTGCCGAAAGGTCGATAGAAGGCGTTGTTACATAACCAAGAATCGATGCTGTTCCCAATTTAATAACTCCACCTGTTGGATAAACTTTAGAACCTGTCCAACCTGCATTGTCAAACGAACTAAAATCGGTAAGTTCGGTAGTTCCTGCTGTCCAAGGCGTACCTGCTACATTTGCAAATGTTTCTACAAATACTTCTGTACCTGAAACAGTTCCTGCTTGTGCCAAAGTTACAACTTTGGTTGCCGCACCGTTATCTGTCTTAACAGTTACAGTTGCTGTACGTGCTGAACCTGTATTTGCTGCCGCAGTAACATTAACCGTGTTTCCGCTTGTAGCAACAGAAAAGTTTGCAGGGTCAGATGAAATCGCTGTCCAAGTAGTGTTGCTGGTTACGTCAAACGATTTTGTTTCGCCTTCTTTTACAAATGAAAGGGAAGAAGAAGAAACGCCAAGTGTGGTCATTGATGTACCAAAAGCAAAATTATCAAGTTGGTATGTGGTTGAATTTCCACTGCCACTTGTTCCACTATAATAAAATGCTATGCGGATAGTTCCCGAATAAGCGGACAAGTTAATAGTCCCCGAAGGGATAAATGCAGTATAAGGACTTGTTGTGGGAACATCGGCTACCGTTGGCAATGTAAATCCCGTTAATTCTGTTTTGTCTGCAGTGGCAGGGTCGTGTCCATCTCCTTTGAAAACATAAACTTTAAATGTTGTGTTTGCGTTAAAATATCCCGCTGCAATTTCGAATGAAAGTATTTTTGAACTTGCCGCTGAAACATCCAAGCGAGGCGATACTAACCACATTTCCTGCGTTGTGGCATTTGTAATGTTGCTTCTATGAGCCGAAAATTGTACATACTTGTTATTGTCGTATGCGCGAACATCCGGTTGCAAAGTTCCCTGCGTAGCATAACCAAACCAGCCTTTGTTATCGGTTTGAGTTCCCATATATGCAGCACCCGTACCTTCGGTAAATCCTTCAAAATCTTCTGTAAGCGAAGCAACAGGATTTGGGTCATTTTCCGGATTAGTGCCACCACCACCATTAAATTCATAATTTGTAATATCTCTAACTCCGGGCAACCCAAAATAACGATATATTTTTCCCCTTACAATAAGCGCTTTTTTGAGATTTGTCGGATTATCTACTAAATTTACCTTACCACGAAAATCTGCAGGATTTGTTTGAGGGTCATTTAATTTTACAGCCACACATTTCAGATAGTCAGTCTCATCAGGAGAAGTAGCAATTAATACAGCCGTAGAACGAATGTCGACGGTACCAAAAACCACATCATCTGCCGATTGAACTGTACTTCCTGCAGGATTGTCAGGTGTGATTCCACCGGACACATTAGTTTTTACACCACCAACAATATATCCCGTAACCCAAACAGTATCAGCAGGAAGTTTGTTAGTATCATAAAACCCAAGTATGTCTGTTACATCGTAGGGTTTTTCTTTTGAACCATCATTTTTATCCGTATCAGGAGGATTAGGTTCATCATTTGTGTTAGAGCAAGCATTA
This sequence comes from Paludibacter sp., assembly GCA_009781075.1. Classification (GTDB taxonomy): domain Bacteria; phylum Bacteroidota; class Bacteroidia; order Bacteroidales; family Paludibacteraceae; genus WRGS01. The sequence continues at coordinate 3,810 of WQYU01000050.1, forward strand.
AAACCAAAAGTTAATGCTGCGAACATCATTGTTCCAAATAAAAATTTTACTTTTTTCATATTTATTAAAAATTAAATATATTTATTATTAAATTATACTATTATTAATTATTAAACTTTTGTGAATATCATTTAAATCCTATACCTAAATCGTGCAAAGAACGCAGGGTAACTTGAAAACTGCCTGCATCTGTAGCTCGTCCTTGATACCAACTAACAACACAGACAACATCACCATTTACATTAGTTGAAGGAAGAGGTGTTGAGGCAAAATTTGCAAACTCACTGGTAGCAATATAGAGACTATCTGTTTTATCAGAGATTTCACGCAGAATTGGCGCACCCGTAACATTTGGTTTCGGCAGCCCGAAAAAATACGATTCCGCAGTTAATTGAGTTCGAGAAAAATTAATTTCGCCGTAACCTGTAAAATGCACGTTATTAATTTTCACCAACTGCCAGTCAATGTCCATGTGATGCGTTTTGTATGCCTTAATCTGTGCAATGGTCATTTCCTTTGGTATCACTGAGGCAATATCAGCAATATCGTAGGCAATTATCGTTTGACGAACAATATTCAGAGGCATAGCACCCGGAGAGATACGACCGTCACTTGGGCGTTCACTATAAATTCCCATTTGTGGACAATTGCCGTATTTCCCTATACACCAGTCGTTTGCAATAACAGAAACGCGCTGTCCGGTCGGATAAAAATTTGACACATTATTTGCATCAATAGAAATACGAATTGCACGCGGATTTGCAGTTAATACATTGTCTTCTTGGACAACAATGTACTTATACTGATTCCCCATCAAATCGTTGGAAGTTACAATTCCGTTGAAAACCAATGGTGTTGCTGAAGAAATACGGTCGGCAGTATAATAACCTTTATCTGTATAATCAGTAACCATGTAAGTGTTTTCCAAATACTGAATTGTGGTTGTCGATTCTATCCTTTGACCTTTGGTTGAAGTATCAGGCTGGTTAAAATTGTACTGCGAACAGGAAGTTAAACCAGCCAAAAAAATGATTATTAATGAATTAAATAAATTTTTCATATTAAAATTATTTTTAAAATTATAAATTATTAAAAAATATACCCGATATTAAAGAAACAATTCAATCCCCATGCGTAATAATACTTATTTGAATACCAATCCAATCCCTTTGTATTTAAGGCGCCGCTTGCCATCGGTACTCTTGCCTGTTGATATCCACCTGTAATCAAATCTGTATTGTTCAAAATATTGCTAACACTCAAATTAAAATTAATGCGGTTTCTGTTCTTCAGATAAATCAATTTACCAAGCGAAGCATCAAGCGTATAGCCGCCTTTTAGTTTTTCCTGAGTGCCAAGTTTTTGATATACCGCCGGATCTGAATTTTTAGCAAATAAATTTTGATTGGCTACGGTAAAGCGATTTGGCGCAAAATCCAAATAATTGTTATCAAAATAATTGAGAGTTACATCCAAAAACCACATTTTGTAGAAAAATTTCAAAGTAGCATTAGCAGCAAGTTGTGGACCGCTGTTGATTTTCAAATCTTCGGTGAGGATTTTTTCCGTAACGTCAGCAAACGAGCCGTTTTCAGCACTTTTAATACCAATAGCATTGTTTGTAAAATGGTAATCGGCATAAGTTCCTGCTGCATTAACGGAGAGCCATTTTGTAATCGGCACGGAAAAACCAAGTTCAACTCCCTGATAAATTTTATTAGCACCGCTAATAAGATGATTTACAAAGGTTTGATATTCATCATCATAATATCCGTATTTATCAATAGCATCTTTGATTACGGTACGAAAAGCGCTTATTCTCCCTCTAATTGGCTTGTAATTAAAGGTATAATTCAAATCCATAGACAAAACCTTTTGCGATTTGAGGTTCGGAACGATTTTATCTTTCACTCGTTCGGATACATAAACATCCTGAACAAGCGGAGCGCGTGTTTCTGCTAAAATATTGAAAGCAAGACGGCTTCTGTTGTCAATATTATAAACAAATCCACCTTTTAGCGATGGGTCAACAAAATACCATGTTTTGCTTTTACCTAAAGAATTCACATCTTCTCTGCCTGTTTTTTTCAACCAAGCAGCACGTCCGTTTTCCATATAGCCATAGCGATAAAAGTCTGTATATGTGGCTTTTCCTGCTAAATATAAAAACAAACGGTTCCAATTATATTCTACTTGAGCAAAAGCATTTGCAGTTTTAGAATTGATATTGTAATTGTAGCCAAAAATATCGCCTTCTTTTACAGTTCGATTAGGATTTCTCAAATCATTTTGAATCATACTTTTATCGGCATCCTGCAATGTTCCGCCTGTCAAATCTCTTTCTGCATAATTATCAATGTCAATATAATAAGCGGCACCCAACAAATCATCAATGGTTTTATAATGATGACCTTCCGACCATTTGGCTTCAATTCCTGCGGTAAGTTTCAAATTATCGGTTAATTGATTTTGATAAACGGAATTTAGCATAGATTCCATCAAATCATTATGCCTTTTTTCAAGAATATATGGCGCTTGCAACGAATCAATAACCATTTGGAGATTATATCTGTTGTTGTTTTGGTTAGCAAAATAGATTTCATCCCATTTTACCTGACGTGTATATTCATCGTTTTGCCAAAGGTCTGTTTGCCAATCTTTAATTGTTTGGTCGTCGGTTACAAAACTTGGCATATTGCGGTAATAATCGGGGGAAGGATGAGTTCCGTTGTACGCAAAAGCGCTATTATTATAAATACTATAATGAAATCCGATACCTGTACGCAACCGCTGTGTTTGGCTTATTTTCCAGTCGTGTGAAAAAGTTGCAGCAGGGTCAAAAGATTCTGTAATTCGTGAATTTCTCACTTTCCCATCTTGCATACCCCAGTTAGGATTGTAATAGATAGAACCTGTCAAATCGCGTACTTCTTTTGTTATTGCTGCTTGCCCTGCTCTACGCGTTGGTGCACCAATAAAAGTGAGTGCAATGCTATGACGGTCGTTAATAAAATTTTCTGCCGAAAGCAATAAACCTCCTGAATTATAGAATGTTCCGTCAGCAATAGGCAAATCTCCAACCGACCATCTTACAATTCCCGATGCGGCAAATGCCCATCCGTTTTGCAAGATTCCGGTTCCGTAGGTATATTGTGCACGGACATTATAATTGCTATTTGTAAAGGCAACGCTTGCATTACTTCCTGCTGCAATTGCACTTGCGCGAGTGTTAATATTGGTACTTGCACCAAGATTACCATAGGCAAAACTGCTTGGCGAAAGTCCAAAAACAATATCTTTGCTTCGCGTAGCATTGTTTAAACCGCCAATCATAGAGTAATTAAATCCGCCACGCTCAGCATCAACAAAATGCACTCCGTTAAGGTACATGCTTTCATAACTGTTGTCGTAACCACGTGTACGAAAACGCATTGACGAAAAATTATAACCCGTTTGCGACAGATAAACATCAGTTTGCGAAGCGAAAGTACCTGTTTGCGAAGAGCGGTCTGCCTCATCAAACAATTGCGTTTCACTCATTTGCAATAAAACATCCTGCTTTGCCTCAGCCAAAGCATCGGGGGTGAGTGTAATAGTTCCTAAATCAAATTCTTGATTATAAACAAGTTTTACAGTTTTGATTTGAGTAAAATACCCATCAAGCGAAAAACTTATTTCCGCATCACCGGCATCGAGGTAGGTCAATGAGAACTGCCCCTGAGCATTAGTTTGAGTAGAAATATTTTGTTCTATTACTGTAATATTTACTACAGAAAGCGCTGTACCGCTTTTTGCATCAGTAACTATCCCTTTAATTGATGTTTGCCCGTAAGCAAAAATCGGTAATAAGATAAATAATGGTAAAATTATTTTTTTATACATAATAAATAAAAAATATATAATTAATATCCTGTTTTTATTCTGCGATTTCAAGTTCTTTGAGCAGCCGTTGAGCGTCTCCAACTTTGTCCATAATGAAAAGGACATAACGAATATCAACGCTTATAGTGCGTTGCAGGTCGTTGTCGAACACAATATCGCCGCTCATTGCCTCCCAGTTTCCATCAAAAGCCAAACCAATCAGTTCACCTTTTGCGTTGAAAACCGGACTTCCCGAATTTCCTCCTGTAATATCATTATTTGAGAGGAAACAAACATTCATTTCGCCTGTTTTCGGGTCGGTATATTTGATATATTCCTTGTTTTTCAACGCTTTGGAAAGTTTTTCTGGTACGTCAAATTCATAATCTCCGGGTACTCCTTTTTCCGAAATTCCTTTTACGGTAGAATAATATTTGTAAATTTGCGCATCGGCAGGAACGTATCCGCCAATTGTACCGTAAGTCATCCGCATTGTGAAATTTGCATCAGGATAAAGCGCCTTACCCGTCTGCTGTGCCATTTCAAGCAATGCCGCCTGATAAATACGCTGATTGTTATCAACTTGTGTAGAATATGGTTCTCCTTCGGAAATTATTTGACGATAAAGTGTAATAACGCTCTGATAATATTCATATCCCGGGTCTTTTTTTGTATCAAGACCTTTTTTGCTATTTATTGCGGCTTGCAATTTGTCAAAAGTAGTAAAAGCGGATTTTTCAAATACATAATCGGCATATTTTTCATAATTTCCTTTGAATTTTTTGTCTATAAAACTATAAATTGAAGGCAAAAACTGCTCATCGGCATACTGACGATAAACTGCGAGCATTTTAGCCATCGTTGCTTTATCTACCTGCGGATAATAATCATCGTACAGTTTTTTTATTTGTGCAAATTTTTCTTCCCGCGAAAGTTGATTATTGCCCCCAATACGACCGCTGCGCAAAGCAATCATTGTCATTTCTACACCTGAAAGCAACGATTCGTACATTAAATTCAGATTTTTTTCATAAATAAAAGCATTTTCGGTTGAAGTTTTTAAATTATCAAGTACCTTACCGTATTTTTTCACGCGTTCGGGAGATTGTTTTACCCATTTTTCAAAAGTGCGTTGTTCGTTCTCTTTTACATTGATAATTTTTAACTTAGCAATTGCCTTGTTCATCCCTATACTGTTCTTCCAGTAATTTGAACTTTGGGCATATTTTGATGCGTATGCAAGTTGTATCGCCTCGTCTTTTTGCATAAACGATTTCCAAACATCCTGTTTTGCCCCGCGCACGTCAATTCTCGCCTGATTTTCACCATTTACCATACTTTGAATTTGCCACGAGGTTGCGTAACGCTCCGTTGAGCCGGGATTTCCCAAAATCATTGAAAAATCGCCTTCCTTATATCCTGCTACCGAGATTTTAGCGAAACGGTGCGGAGAGTAAGGCACATTATCAGCAGAATAAGCGGCAGGAAGTCCGTTTTTATCGGAATAAACGCGAAAAACGGAAAAATCACCCGTATGGCGGGGCCACATCCAATTATCTGTGTCGCCACCGAACTTTCCTATTGACGCAGGCGGAGCATAAGCAAAGCGAACATCGTTATATTTTTGATATACAAGCAAATAAAATTGATTATTGGAAAAATACGGTTTTACTTGCGCTGTAAGTTTCAATGTAGTGTCATTTGCATTTTTGGCAATCGCCGTACAAATAGAATCCTGAAGTTTGGAACGTTCCGCACCTGTCAAATCGGCAGGAATTTTCGACAAAACCTGCTCAGTAACATCTTCTATTCTGTTTAGGAAAGTAACCGTAAGACCGGGTGCAGGAATTTCATCTGAAATATTTACCGCCGTGTAACCGTTTTTCAAATAATTGTTTTCCACGCTGCTCAATTCCTGAATCGCATTGTAACCACAATGATGATTAGTGAAAACCAAACCCTCAGGCGAAACCATAACGCCCGTACAGCCGTTTCCAAAAATCACAACAGCATCTTTGAGGCTGACGCTGTCAGTGCTGTAAATTTCTTCGGCGGTAAGTACGCAGCCCAAACCTTGCATTTTTTTGATGTTTAATTTTTTGATAAGCGGCAACATCCACATTCCTTCGTCTGCCATTGCCGGCAAAACACAAAATGCCGCTAAAATGTATAAAAGTATTTTTTTCATAAAAACATTTGAAAAATTTAATAATTATTTTAAAGTCAAACCTGTATAAATTAAGTTGAAATTAATTCGCAAAGATATTATTTTTTTTTCAATTAAAAATTAAAAATATAAAAAAAAATTAAAACATTGATTAACAATATATTATTTTGGAGACTACCCTTTAAAAATTTCTTCCTGCCTCCGGTCCGATGTCAATAATCCAATCGGCAACGCGTAGTTTCTCGCGTGTTTCCAAGCGAGAGAGCAGTTGCAGTTGTACGTCAATCAGTTCCACTTTTCGAGTTTGAATGGCAAAATAACTTTGTGCAAAAGCGATTTACCCATTTACTATTTTGAACTATTCAAAAATTTCGAATAACTGAATCTTCAGACAAAAATTTATCTTCAAAAATCTTTTTGATGAAAAAGGAACATATTACCCAAGAGCAAAGGTACACAATTTATTGCTTACACAAGCAAAGATGTACACAAAAATTTATTGCTGAAACTATCGGCAAGGACAAATTCGAGAGTTGAAACGTAATGCCGCTCCAAAAGGTAAATACTATTTTGAGTATGCGCAGGATACGGCAGAAATGAGAAAAGAGCGTATGAAAATACCTCGAAAATTAACATCAAATCTCAAAAAAGAAATTGTTAAACTTAATCCCAAAATGTCCATTAGAACCTCAAATGTTAAATTAGGCATTATTAACATTTATTTATCGTGTTTTTGAACAATTAATGCAAAATTATGCGCTAATTATCAATTCATTACAGATAACATTTTCTAATGGTGTCCATTAGAAAATTAAATATTTGTTAACAATTATCCCAATGGACATTTTGTTATAGAATCCGTAAAAAATTTCGCAAAAGTAAAAAATATTTTTGACAAAAAGATGTATTTATCCTTAATCTTTCCCGTGGCAATTCTTATATTTTTTACCGGAACCGCAAGGGCATGGGTCGTTCCGTCCTACTTTTGCTTCGGTTCTGCGGATGGTTTCAACTTTTTGCGGCTCACGGGTATCTCGTCCTGCAACCTGTTGAGTACGAGCACGTTCTGTTGCCATGTCATCTTTTTGAGTACGATAGCGGCTGTAATCGGAGCGCACAGGGGCTTGCCCACGCTTGACTTGCTGCGGGTCTTGAAGGTAAATTTGCCCACGCATCAAAATTGACAGCGATTTTTCGTTTATCGAATTTATCATTTCCTTAAACAGCCCAAAACTTTCTAATTTATAAATCAAAAGCGGGTCTTTTTGCTCGTATGAGGCATTTTGAACCGAATTGCGAAGTTCGTCAAGTTGGCGCAAATGTTCTTTCCATTCATCGTCAATAACATACAGAAGCGTCTGTTTTTCAAATGATTTAACAACTTCTTTCGACTCGGAATTGTAGGCGGCAGATAAATTTGCAGTAATATTGAAAACACGCCGTCCGTCGGTTATCGGCACAAGAATATTTTCAAAATCCTGCCCGCGCTGCTCAAAAACCTGACGAATAACAGGATTTGCGACTTCTGCCATGCGGTCGGTTTTGCGTTTGAAATTTTCCATTGCCGCTGCTGCAATTCTTTCCGAAAGTTCTGTTACACGAATATTTGTAAATTCACTTTCATCTATAGGAGTTTCCATTGCAAAAGTTGTAAGAATGTCTTCTTTTAAGGTTTCAAAATCGTCAGCGTCTTTTGCCACAGCGGCAACATTTTCTGCAGCGTCATAAATCATATTTGTAATATCAACTCCAATTCTCTCACCCATAAGTGCGTGGCGGCGTTTGGTATAAATCACCTCGCGCTGCGAGTTCATAACGTCATCATATTCCAAAAGGCGTTTCCGTATTCCAAAATGATTTTCTTCTACTTTCTTTTGAGCGCGTTCTATGCTGTCGGAAAGCATTTTAGCCTCCAGCATTTCACCTTCTTTAAAGCCCATTCTATCCATTAGTTTGGCAATTCTTTCGGAGCCGAAAAGGCGCATCAAATCGTCTTCAAGCGAAACATAGAAAACCGAACTTCCCGGGTCTCCCTGACGTCCCGACCGTCCGCGCAACTGACGGTCTACACGGCGGCTTTCGTGCCGCTCGGTACCAACAATTGCCAAACCACCTGCATCGCGTACTTCGGGTGCAAGTTTAATATCGGTTCCGCGCCCTGCCATATTGGTAGCAATAGTAACTGTACCGCTACGCCCTGCCTGAGCAACAATTTCTGCCTCACGCTGATGCAATTTGGCATTAAGAACATTATGCGGAATTTTACGTCCGTTTAGCATTCGGCTCAAAAGTTCCGAAATTTCTACAGAAGTTGTACCAACAAGAACCGCACGCCCTTGCTGTATTAAGTTCTCAATTTCTTGGATTACAGCAGTATATTTTTCTCTTTTTGTACGATAAATTCTATCTTCCTTATCATCTCGAATAACAGATTTATTTGTAGGAATAACAACAACATCGAGTCGATAAATATCCCAAAGTTCGCCTGCTTCGGTTTCGGCAGTACCGGTCATTCCTGCAAGTTTGTGATACATGCGGAAATAATTTTGTAAAGTAATTGTTGCAAATGTCTGTGTTGCCGCCTCAACTTTCACTTTTTCCTTTGCCTCAATTGCCTGATGAAGTCCGTCCGAATATCGACGACCTTCCATTATGCGCCCCGTTTGTTCATCAACAATTTTTACCTGATTGTCGATAACAACATATTCAACGTCTTTTTCAAAGAGAGTATATGCTTTAAGTAATTGATTTATAGTATGAACGCGTTCCGATTTTATAGAATAATTAAGCAGGAGTTCATCTTTTTTCTGTTGTTTTTCATTAGCCGAAAGTTTTTCATCTTTTTCCATTTCGGCAATTTCGCCTCCCACATCAGGTAAAACGAAGAACGTTGAGTCGTTAGTACTTTCACTCAAAAGGTCGAAACCCTTATCGGTAGGTTCAATAGTATTATTTTTTTCATCAATAACAAAATATAAAGGCTCAACTGCTTTTGGCATATTGCGGTTATTTTCCTGCATATAAAATTCTTCTGTTTTCAAAAGTATCTGTTTAACTCCCGGTTCGGAAAGGAATTTTATCAGAGCAGTATTTTTGGGTAAGCCCTTGAATGAGCGGAAAAGCGACAATCCACCTTCTTCCTGGTCTTCTTTTTTATCGGATTTTAACAATCGGCGAGCATCGGAAAGGTATTGCGTAGCAAGTTGCTTTTGCTTTTCAACAATCCTTTCTACTTGCGGGCGAAATGTTTCAAAAAGTTGGTCTTCTCCTTTTGCAACTGGACCTGAAATTATAAGCGGTGTTCTGGCATCGTCAATTAACACACTATCGACCTCATCTACAATAGCATAATTATGCTGACGCTGTACCAAATCCAAAGGCGATGTTGCCATATTGTCGCGCAGATAATCGAAACCAAATTCATTATTTGTACCAAAAGTAATATCGGCAGCATAAGCAGCGCGGCGTTCCTCACTATTGGGACGATGTTTATCTATGCAATCGACCGACAAGCCGTGAAACATATACAAAGGTCCCATCCATTCGGAGTCGCGTTTAGACAGGTAGTCGTTCACGGTAACGATATGCACTCCATTATGCGCCATTCCATTTAAAAAAACAGGAAGCGTTGCTACCAAAGTTTTTCCTTCACCTGTTGCCATTTCGGCGATATAACCGCGAACTCTTTTACTGAGTTTCTGGTCGTCTGTGTCCTTATTAAACTTTTGGGGATTATGGTTGTGCAACACAACTCCTCCAAACAATTGGACATCGTAATGAATCATATCCCAAGCGATTTCATTTCCGCCTGCCATCCAATGATTTTTGTAAATGGCTTTGTCTCCCTCAATACGTACAAAATCGTGAGTAGTTGCCAAATTTCGGTCAAAATCATTTGCAGTAACTTCAATTTCTATCAAAGGATACGGAGAGCCGGGCGCCGGTTTTTCTGATTCGGAATTTTTCCATACCCAAATATCTTTATTTTCGTTATCGTACCCTTCCCATGTCCATCCGGCAAGTCTTCGGGCGGTATCTTTGAGAATGGCAAACGCTTCGGGAAGCACTTCGTCCAAAACCCGTTCTTGCTTTTCTAATATCAATTTTTCCAACATATCAACTTCTGCCCACGATTTTTCGCGCTCTTCAAGTTTCATGTCTTCAATCGATGATTTTAATTCTTCGATTCTATTTTTTTCTTCGCTAACCGCATTCGAAATTTTCTCATCTATTGCTCTTGAATGCGCCCGAAGTTCATCGTTCGACAATGTTACTATTTCAGGATAAATTTCCTTAATTTTTTTTACAAATGGAGATATCTCTCGCAAATCGCGCTCATATTTATTTCCTCCGAAAATTCTTGATATAAAATTGTTTAATGCCATAATTCAAATTTATCTTATATTTTTTTATTGATTTATAATGAAATTAGTATATAAATATAAAACGGCAAATATTTTTACAGAATATTTTGTCTCATTTTTTTCATTAAATTAATTTATATTTATATAAAATATTTTGCAAAGGTACTGCTAATTTATTATTTTTATATAATAAAAATAGTTAAAATTTCAGTAAATTACCTTGTAAATTTTGTTTATTTGCTTGAAATTCATTTTTTTTATTAATTTTGCAGCCATGAGTTAATAAAATTCAAACTTAATTAATATTTTATGAAAAACATTAAATTTTTATTTGTTTCTTTTACACTTGTGCTGTTTTGCCTGTCGGCTATCCATGCACAAAACGCCGTTTTATCGGGCAGTTTTCAATTTACAAACGACATTAATAAACGCATTGGAATTATTGTTTTACAATCGGGTTTGCAAAAATTTGAGTTTCCGATTTCCGACAATATAATTATTGCTAATCTGTTACCTGGACGTTATTTATTATCAGTTGAATTTCAAAGCGGCGGCAGAGGCGGACAAATGACTAAACTTTCTCAAAACATCGATATTGAGAGTGAAAGACGTACGGTCTGCCGTATGAATGCAAGTGCGGTTTTGGTTTTTACAAAGGAATACGACCGGAATTCAATAGCACTTTTTGCAGGTAATATGAGAGATGAATGGCGTGATTACAACAATTTCAATAAAAAAGGCAACAATACTGTTGTAGTTGTACCGCCGCCGATACCTGAGCCGATGCCAATTTCTGATGCCGATTTTAGCAACCTGTATAATTCGGTGAGAAATGAAAAATTTGCTGATACCAAAATGCGTACGCTAAAAACAGCAAGCAATTTTAATTCGTTTTTTACTTGCGATCAAGTTAAGCGGCTTGCTTTGCTTTTCAATATGGAAGATGACAAACTTGAATGCGCTAAATATCTTGTGCCCAAAGTTTTAGATGTTCAAAACTTACCATATATAAAAGATATTTTTACTTTCGATTCAACAAAAAATGAATATTTAAAGTTTTTGAACAGAAAATAACATCAAATATTGTTTCTTTTATTTTTCAAAACAAAAAAGCGTATAAATTCAAAGTAATTTATATGCTTTTTTATTGTGTTACAGTTAAAATCATATATTTTGTCTGCCAATTTCTTCCTGAATTATTTTACGCAGTATTTCTAAATCAATATTCCACTCGTTTAAAAATGAATGGAAACAAAAAATTATGTATTTGCGGGCTGTAAGCCCAAAATAATCCAGCCCAATGGCAACGCCTTGGGGGGATTAAATTACGAATTACGAATTGAGAAAAAAAACGCGTAGCGTTTGTGCAATTATAGACGTGTGTCAACAGCGCACGGCTATAATAATAACCAATTTATCCTTTATAACGATTTTAAATGGAAAAATCATTGCAAATTTATGATTTTTTTGCTGCTCCTCGTTTGTAACGATGGGGCTAATGGTAAAGCGTTTTTAACGTAGAATATTTATGTTAAAAACATAAAAACAATAGAAATTCACGATTTTAAATGGAAAAATCATTGCAAATTTATGATTTTTCCATTCTCTATTATGCTACCAATGGGTTTTTCAAAAAAAAATTTCACTTTGACTAAAAAAACCCCCATTTGGGGGTATTGCAGAATTTTTTTTCACTATATTTTTGCGGCGTTAATTAAAATTATTATTAATAAAAAAATTATTATAAAGAAATGAAAAAATTTAACAGATTCTTTATCATGCTCGCCATTTTTGGCTTGAGCACAAGTGCAACAACAACATTTGCACAAACGTGGCAAATCGGCTCGCCAAATGCAGCCGATGTAACAGCAACGCTTGCAAGCGGGACGCTAACTATCAGCGGAACGGGCGCAATGCAGAATTTTACGCAGGGCGGTGCGCCCTGGTACAACGTAAGAACCGGCATCAGTGTATTGAAACTGATGTATGGAATTAACAACATTGGCGATTATGCCTTTTATGATTGCGAACACCTTACAAGTAACTTTACTATTCCAAGTTCGGTTCACGGTA
>WQYU01000051.1 GCA_009781075.1 Paludibacter sp.
AGAGTATATCATAAAGGGCTTTACTATGGACGATGAGCGGTTGAAAAATATCGGCGGCGGCAGTTATTGGTATGAACTGTTAAATCGTATTCGCGATATTCGTTCCTCTGAAAAGGTAATGTACCGTCAGGTGCTTGATTTGTACGCAACAAGCGTTGATTATGACCCTAAATCATTGCTTTCTATTGAGTTTTTCAAAATAATACAAAACAAATTGCACTATGCTGTTCACGGACATACAGCGGCGGAAATAATTTTTGAGCGAGCCGACAGTGATAAACCGTTTATGGGACTTACAACATTTTCGGGAAATCAACCTGTACAAAAAGATATTTCCATTGCAAAAAACTATTTATCGGAAAAAGAATTGAAAATTTTGAATAACCTTGTTTCGGGGTATTTTGATTTTGCGGAGATTCAGGCGATGAAACATAAGCCAATGTATATGGAAGATTATATAAATCAATTGGATAAAATTTTGGCAACGACAGGTGAAGATGTTTTACAAAATGCAGGTTCTGTTTCACACGAACAAGCGGTAGAAAAGGCGCTTGCCGAATACAGAAAATATCAGGTAAAAACGCTTTCATCAGTTGAGCAGGCATATTTGGAAACCATTAAAAATGTTGAAAAGAAAATAGGGAAAAAAACTCTTAACTCAAAAAAATCATAATTTATAATTCATAATTAAAAAAAATATGTTATACTATTTATTTCATTGGCTTGACGAACTGAATTTTCCGGGTGCGGGAATGTTCAACTACATTTCCTTTAGAACTGCGTTGTCGTTTATCACTGCACTAATTATTGCCACACTTTTTGGGCGAAGAATTATAGATTTTTTGAAGAAAAAGCAAATTGGCGAAACAATACGCGATTTGGGACTTGAAGGGCAGCAACAAAAAGCAGGAACTCCTACGATGGGCGGAATAATTATTATTTTGGCAATTGTTGTGGCTACATTGTTATTTGCCTCATTGACAAATATTTATATTATTCTAATGTTAATAACAACCATTTGGCTTGGGATAACCGGCTTTGCTGACGATTATATTAAGGTTTTCAAAAAAAATAAAGATGGTTTAAACGGAAGATATAAAATTGTCGGGCAAGTTGGACTTGGCTTAATTGTAGGATTTACAATGATTTACAGTCCTAATATTGTTATTCGTGAAAATCAGGAAGTGATGAATATTGAGCAACAGCGCGTTGCCGGAGCAAATTATTCAAAAGAAAACATCAAAACGGCGCAAACTACTATTCCTTTTGTGAAAAATAACAACTTGGATTATTCCGTTTTTTTCAAATCTTTGGGCAAAAATGCCACTATTTACGGCTGGATTTTATTTGTGTTAGTAACGATTTTTATTGTTAGTTCAGTGTCGAATGGTGCAAATCTCACTGATGGAATTGATGGGCTGGCAGCAGGCAGTTCGGCAATTATCGGTGTTGCACTCGGAATTTTGGCATATCTTTCGGGTAATATAAATTATTCTGGTTTTTTGAATATTATGTACATTCCCGGCGCCGGCGAATTGTTCGTTTTTGCAGGTGCATTCATTGGCGCTTCAATCGGTTTCCTGTGGTATAATGCATATCCGGCGCAAGTTTTTATGGGCGATACAGGGAGTCTGACAATCGGCGGAATTATCGGCGTTTTTGCTATCCTTGTACGTAAAGAATTGTTGCTACCGCTTCTCTGTGGAGTATTTTTGATAGAAGTTATTTCCGTTATTTTGCAAAGATATTATTTCAAATTTACAAAGAAAAAATTCGGAGAAGGTCATCGAATTTTCAAAAAAACACCTCTTCATCATCATTTTCAAACAGCAGGCGGCACTGTCCCACACGTTTTTTGGGATAAACCACAAAAAACCATTCCCGAATCAAAAATAACAGTGCGTTTTTGGCTTATCGGAATTATTTTAGCCGCATTGTCAATTATTACTTTGAAAATCAGATAATTAGAATAATTTAATTATTTTCTTAAACAAATTTTATATTCTAATTTATGGAAAACGAAAATTATACGCCGATTCGTTTTAATATTGAAGAAATTTTAGCGGAAAAAATGCCGAATAAAAAATTGCCGAAGTTTGTTGTGCGTTATCTCAAACGCATTATTCATCAGGACGAATTAAACCGTTTTATGGAAAAATACGACCATAAACGCAATTTTGAGTTTATCGCAGGTATTCACGAGTTTTTTGATGTTTCGACTTCTGTTTTTGGAATTGAAAATTTGCCGCACGGCGGGCGTTATATCTTCGCAAGCAATCATCCACTTGGAGGAATGGATGGCGTGAGTTTGGCGTATTACATTGGAAATCAATATGATGGCAAAGTGAAAATATATGCAAACGATATTTTGCTTTTTGTCCGTCCGCTCAACGATTTGTTTATTCCGATTAACAAAACGGGGATGGTAGGGCGCAACAGCGCTGATGCTACCAACGAATTTCTTGCCACCGACAGCCACCTGATTACTTTTCCTGCTGGAAAATGTTCGCGAAAAATCGGCGGAAAAATAATTGACGACCAATGGAAGAAAAATGTAATAGCGAAGGCAGTTCAATTTGAAAGGGACATTGTGCCTGTATATTTTGAAGGACGAAACTCAAATTTTTTCTACAATTTGGCAAATTTGCGTACCTTTTTGAAAATTAAAACAAATATTGAAATGCTGTATCTTGTTGACGAATTTGTAAAACAACGCGGGAAAGAGCATGCTATATATTTCGGAAAACCAATAAGTTACACAACTTTTGATAAAACGAAAACTCATCTGCAATGGACTCAGTGGCTAAAAGAAAGAGTTTATGAAGTAAAAATCAGTTAAAATAAATACAAAAATAAATGGTTTTAAATATAACAGATTACAATTACGATTTACCAGATGATAGAATTGCAAAATATCCTGTAAATCAGAGAGATAAATCGAAGTTATTGATATATCAAAACGGTAATATTTCTGAAAGTTTTTTCTCGGAAATCGCCGATTTTTTGCCGGAAAAATCGTTGCTTGTTGTGAATAATACTCGCGTAATCAATGCACGATTGATTTTTGAGAAACAAACGGGTGCAAAAATTGAAATTTTTTGTTTAAAACCGCTTGGGCCAGCCGATTACGAACATGCCCTTTTGGCGGACAAGCAGTGCCAATGGGAATGTCTGATTGGAAATTTTAAAAAATGGAGAAAAGAGGATGTCTTAGTTAAATCAATATTAATCAATGACATACAAATAAATCTTTCGGCAAAAATCATTGAAACTTCCGAAAATTCACAACGCATTTTATTTTCGTGGGATAATGATCAAATTATTTTCGCTCAAATTCTAAATACGGCAGGAGAGTTGCCAATACCGCCATATTTACACCGCAAGACGCAAAGGAATGATTTAATTGATTATCAAACGGTTTATGCGCAAATTGATGGCTCGGTGGCTGCTCCAACAGCGGGTTTGCATTTTACTGATAGTGTATTTAATTCTTTGAAAAATAAGCATATACAACTTGGAGAAATTACTTTGCACGTTGGAGCGGGAACTTTTCAACCCGTAAAAACTCAAAATGCCTTAGAACACACAATGCACGAAGAAGTATTTTCGGTACGAAAAAAAGAAATAGAAAAATTATTTGAAAATTTAGGAAAAATAACCGCCGTAGGAACTACCACCTTGAGAACCTTGGAAAGTTTGTATTATATTGGTTGTCAATTATTTGAAAATCCAAATCAAAATAATTTTTTTGTTAGTCAAAATTCTCCTTATGAAAAAAAACACATTCTTACTGCCGCAGAATCATTAGAAAATATTTTAATTTTTTTGAACAAAAATAATTATACCCATATTGCTGCCCGAACCCAAATAATGATTCGCCCTGAATATAAATTTCAATTTACAGATTCTTTAATCACGAATTTTCATCAGCCAAGAAGCACCCTTCTACTGCTTGTGGCTGCGTTTGTTGGACAAAACGAGTGGAAAAAAATCTATAATTACGCGCTCTCACACGATTTTCGTTTCCTCAGTTATGGCGATAGTTCGTTACTAAAACGTTGAGAATAAACTTATACAAAAAAGCATTCACTTAAAAAAGTTTGAAATCTACAAGGCGAAAACTTTTGCGGTGATAAGTGGTAATTCCGAATTTTTGAATTGACCGACGATGTTTTTGGGTTGGGTAGCCCTTATTTTTTGCCCAGTCGTATTGCGGAAACTTATTGCTAATCAATAGCATATATTCATCACGTGCGGTCTTTGCCAGCACCGAAGCCGCTGCAATAGACATATATATTCCATCGCCTTTGATAATAGTATGATACGGAATATTTTTGTATTTTTTAAATCTGTTTCCGTCAATTATCAGATGTTGTGGCTTGATTTTCAGTTTTTCAATGGCTTTTTGCATTGCCAAAATCGATGCGTTCAAAATATTTATTTTATCAATAATTTTAGCATCAACGCTGGCAACCGCCCACGCAAGTGCATTGTATTTTATGATAGGAACAAGATTATTTCGCTGTTTTTCTGTAAGTTTTTTACTGTCATTCAATTCTTTGCACACAAAATCTGGCGGAAAAATCACTGCTGCGGCAAATACCGCACCTGCAAGGCAACCGCGTCCTGCTTCGTCGCAGCCTGCCTCAAGCAAATTTTCAGTGTGATATGGCAACAACATTATTTTTTAAGATTTTATAAAATTATTTTTTCTTAAACATTTGAATTGCAATCACAAGTAGAAGAGTAACGACAGAACTTAGTAAAATTTTAAGTGCAATAATTCCAAAATTTACAAATGAAAATGCCTCAACAATAAATATTACTACGTTGTGTATTAAGACTAAAAATCCAGCATATCGTAAAAAGGTCATCCATCCGAAAGTTTTCACAGATGGCTGCAAGGCTGGATTTTCATCAATAGAAACGAGTATATTAATTGCCGGAGCGCGTAAAAATGCTACAAACACTGTAGCAAGAGCGTGTAAGCCAGCAGTATTTGAAAAAATATCAATAATTAACCCCAAAGCAAATGCCAAAAACAGTATTGCCCAGCGTGGAATCTGTACGGGCAAGGCAAGAATAAAATAAATATACAAAAATGGATTTATATAACCCAAAAATTGTATATTATTGAGAATCAGTACTTGGGCAATTACAAGTACTATAAATCTGATAATATTTTGGAGTACAAGAGGCACTTAATAATTTAAAATTCAAAAGAAATTATTAAAAATTATTATTAAATTGTCGGCAAAGATAGTAAAATTACAAAAATAAGTAGAAAAAAATTATTCAAACATTGCAAAATCGTTAACATCTTTTATTTTGATTGGATTGCTCCCAAGAATAATTAACCTCTCAACAACATTCCGCAATTCGCGTATATTACCTGTCCAAATGCGATGTTGCAACATTTCAATCGCTTTTTGGTCGAATGTTTTCACCGCAATTCCCTGTTCTTTGCAAATAAGTTGGCAAAAATGATTTATCAGTTCAGGAATATCTTCTTTGCGCTGGTCGAGAGTAGGAACGTGGATTGGAATAACATTTAGACGATGAAAAAAATCTTCGCGAAAATTTCCCTTTTCAATTTCTTTTTTTAAATTTTTATTTGTTGCGGCAAAAACACGCGCATTAACCTTAATTGACTTGTCGCTGCCAACGCGCGTAAGTTCCGATTCCTGCAATACGCGCAACACTTTCGTTTGTGCAGAAAGCGACATATCGCCAACTTCGTCAAGAAAAATTGTGCCTCCGTCTGCCTGCTCAAATTTCCCGATTCGCTGTTTGATTGCCGAAGTGAATGAACCTTTTTCGTGTCCAAATAATTCACTTTCAATAAGTTCTGACGGAATTGCGGCACAATTGACCTCCACAAACGGGGCTTCAGCCCTATTACTAAATTTGTGCAGCAGCCGAGCCACAACCTCCTTCCCCGTTCCATTGTCGCCGGTTATCATAACTCTGGCATCGGTAGGGGCAACGCGTTCAATCATTTCCATTACTTTTCTTATTGCTGAACTTTGTCCAACCATCTGATTTTGACTATCAACTTTATTTCGCAATCGACGCGTTTCGTTCACTAAATTCTTTTTATCTAAGGCATTACGCAGAACAACGAGCAAACGATTAAGGTCAATAGGTTTTTCAATAAAATCAAATGCACCGATTTTGATACATTCAACAGCAGTTTCGATATTTCCATGTCCCGAAATCATTACAACAGGCGTTTCAATATCCAGATCGCGAACTTTTGTTAATAACTCTATACCGTCCATTTCGGGCATTTTAATATCAGAAAAAACAAGGTCAAAGCCACCATTTTCGAGCATTTCAAACCCTTGTAATCCATTTTCGGCAAGCGTTACTTTGTGATTTTCAAATTCAATAATATCTTTCAATGTTGTTCTGATTGTTTTTTCGTCATCAATAATTAGAATGTGAGCCATGGTTTGTTATAATTTTGTTTGTTTTATAATAATTTAAAAAAAAATTACCGAATAGTGTTGCAAATTTACATAAAAGTTCTTAAAATTTGTTTGTAATAAATTGGAAAAGAATTTATAAACAAAAATGAATAAATTTTATCATGATATTATTCTTCTGAAAAATTAACTAAAATATCACGGTAGGAATTGAAAATTTTAGATTTTGATACAAAACCAAGATAATGTCCGTTTGAATCGGTAACAGGCAAATTCCAAGCACGAGTATCTTCAAAAATTTCCATGACTTTTTCCATCGGCATGTCGTTTTTTAAAACAGCAGGGGGAAAAGTCATCATTTGCGCTATTGTAAAGCGGTCATAAAGTTCAGGACGAAACATAATATTACGCACCTCATCTAATGAAACAATACCAATCATTCGTCCGCTCTGTTTTTCTTCCACAGGAAAAATATTGCGATGCGATTTAGAAATTTCTTTTACAAAATCACCCAAAGTCATATCAGGATAAACAACGTTTAAGTCGGTTTCCAGCATATTTTCCATTTTCAACAAAGTAAGAACCGATTTATCTTTATTATGTGTGAGCAGTTCGCCTTTTGCTGCAAGGCGCATAGCATACAAATTGTGTGGCTCGAAGAAAATTATTGTCACATAAGCAGTTACAGAAACAATCATTAGTGTCATCAGCAAATCGTAACTGCCTGTGAGTTCGGCAATTAGAAAAATACCCATCAGCGGAGCATGCATCACCGCAGCCATCACCCCGCTCATTCCCGCGAGAACAAAATTTGGAATCGGCACAACAAAACTTAACATTATCAATATTTTGGCAACAACAAAACCTGTGATAGAGCCGACAAAAAGAGAAGGAGCAAAAATTCCCCCGACACCACCACCGCTTGTTGTGCTTGCAGATGCAACGATTTTAAGTAAAATAATTAAAGTTAAATAAAAAATCATCATAAGTTCGTTGCTCATTAGCGGCTGAAACGGACTTCGGTCGAAAACGGCAGTAGCGTGTCCTGTAAGTAATTCTTTTATAGTATCATAACCTTCTCCATAAAGTGGCGGGAAAACGAAAATAAGAACTCCCAGCGCCGTTCCGCCAAGCGCCCATTTAAACATGGGATTTTTTATCTTTCTGAATTGCGTCTCCAAAAAATTCATTCCCCTTGTAAAATACAACGCCACAAGTCCACAAATAATACCAAGTATAAGCAGATATGGAATTCTGTCTACCGAAAACGATTGACGAAGTTCAACATTGAACATAAATGCCTGTCCTGTAAGTATATATATTGTAGCAGTTGCAGTAACAGCCGAAATCAGTAGCGGAACAATAGCAGTCATTGTCATATCAATCAAAAGCACTTCGAGCGTGAAAACGAAACCGGCAATAGGCGCTTTAAAAATTCCGGCAATTGCACCAGAAGCGCCACACCCCACAAGCAGCATCAACGTTTTTTGGTCAAGTTTAAAAAATTTTCCCAAATTGGAACCAATAGCCGAGCCGGTAAGCACAACCGGCGCTTCCGCCCCCACAGAGCCACCAAGTCCTATGGTAAACACACTGCTAACCATCGAAGTCCATACGTTGTGAATTTTAATAATGCTTTTGCGCTGCGAAATGGCATATAATATGCGTGTAACCCCGTGAGAAATATCATCACGGACAATGTAACGGACAAAAAGAGAAGTGATTAGAATACCTATCGAAGGAAAAATCAAATATCCATAGTTTAAGGAATTTGCGTTGGCAATATTTGTAATTGTCGTCTGCAAAAAATGGATTGATTCCTTTAACAAAAACGCTGCTATGGCACACAATACCCCGATTAATAAACTTAAAAACAACACAAAATGCCGCAATTTAACATGCTTGACACGCCAAACTATCAACTTTTCGTACCATTTCAAAATCCTTTCAGGCATAGAATTATTAATATTATTTTTTATAAACAATTAATTTATAAATTATTACACAAGGCAATAATAAAATTTTGATATTTGTCAATAAAAAATTATTGATATTTTTTATATCTAAAATATATTTTAAATAAAAAATTTTGATTACAAAAAATACATTTTACTTAACTTTTTTTCGTTTTACTCCTTCGTCAATGACAACCTGTTCGGGTGGTGAGAGCAAACATTCGGGGTTTGCGAGAATTTTGTTGAATGCACGCATCGATGAGGCATAATAAAATCCGTCACAAACGCGCTCGTCGAGTACAAATCGTAACAATAAACTTTTTTCTTTGAATATATTGCCTTCTTTGTCTGTCAGGTTACGGGTTGTTTTTCGTCCGAGAGCCACAAACATACTGCACGTTCCAAATTCATATAAATGATGATAGATACTTTCTACGCCAATAGAGCCGATATTTGTAAGAAAAACGCTGCTGTGCCAAGGGCTGACGCGGAAAATAGTGCGCGGCATAAGTCCTATCTTATCTAACCAAAACAAAGACAAAACCGCTGTGCGCAACAAAAAAGACGGCAAAAATCCTAAAGTTTTTGCCACAACATCAGAACCGTTCTTTTGACCCATTTTAATATTGCGTTCGATTTCTTCGCTTATCCGACAGACAACATCCTGCAAAGTATCTTCCATATTAAAATACGGTTTTATTAGCGTTTCTTCGCCGTCATCGGTTAAAGAACGCTTCACAGCAATTGACAGATTAAAATGATTGCGTGCAAAAATTTTATTCCACACAACAAATCGATTCAAATTGGGACGCTGTGAAAAAAGCCGCACAAGCGCTGCAATAAGGATGTGCATAATTGTAAGTTGCGGAATTTCGGCTTTGTGTTCTTGAACAAACTCTTCGAGGTGATTGATAGTGATGCGGTCGCTGTAGAAATTTTGTGCGTCCATCCGAGTGCGCAAAAAGAAAGGAATTACCTGAAAAACCGTATCAACATTGCGTACACGCCAGCCATCGTAGCGGTCTCCCAAACGCCATTTGAAGTGTTTGAACTTAAATTGTTTCAATTGTTTATCCATTTATTTATAAAATTAAACATCGGTTAGAAAAATTTGCCAAAAATACACATTTTTCTTTTACAAATACACAAAAAAAGCAATTTTATAATTACAAAATAAATTATGATTATGGGACAGACGTTTATACCATTAAAAAAACAGTCCTTTTGTATAACCCAACCATTTCAACACGGTTTCTCCCCATATAATAATCATTACCCACGCAATGCACATCATTGTCATTCCGTACTTTATGGCATCTATGTAACTGTATTGATTGGTGGTATAGAGCAATGCCGCAGGTTTGCTGTTGTATGGCATTACATACACGTGTTCAATAAGCAGCGCAACAGGAAAAGAGAGACTCATTATCGGATAGCCAAATTTTTGCGCAACTCCTATTGCAATGGGAACAAAGATAAGCGCCCTCATCGTTTTTGACTGAAAAAGCAACGCACTGAACAGCATTAAGAATGTAAGTAACATATACAACACCCAAAACGGCGTTTGATTACTGATTCCCAAACTGTCGAAAGCAGTATTTACAATGGTAACAGGCAAGCCCGTCGCGTCCAATCCTGCTCCAAGCGTATATGCTCCTGCCGAAAACAGCATTAAATGCCAGGGTATGTCCACATCATTCCACTTCACAATGCCTATGCCGGGCAGCAACGCAACTATTGCTCCCATAAATGCTACGGCTGTTTGGTCAATGCCGTGCTGTTTGTCGGTTGCCCACATAGCCAAAACCGCCACAAAAATGGCTATTGCACGATATTCTATCGGCTTCATTTTCCCCATTTTTGTTAATTCTTCTTTCAAATATTGAATGCCGCCCTCTATTTGAGGTACCTGTTCTTCCCGTTTTACAGGAAAAATAATTTTTAAGCCAACAAACCATCCTATAAGTATCAGAATAATTGCCAGCGGAAAAGCAGCAACAAACCAATCCTGATAACTGAAAAATTCCATACCCATTGCACCGGCAATTAGCGAACCTGCCAACAGGTTAGCGCCCGAACCCGTGATAAAGCCTGTAGCGCCCATATTTATTTGGAAAAGATTTTGCAAAACAAGATTTCGACCGAAATTGTTTCGTTGATTACCGCCACGCGCACCGTAAATAGCCGCAATTACCATAAAAATAGGCAGTAAAATAGTTGCTTTTGCAGTGGTTGCCGAAATAAATGCCGAGAGGACAATATTAATGATGATAAAACTTAAAATAATCCATGACGAGTTTTTGCCAAATCGTACCACAAGCCACAAGGCAAAGCGTTTGGCAACTTGTGTTTTAACAAGCATGCTTGCCAGCACAAACGACAAAATATTCAGCCACATCACCGGATGCCCCAATTGTGCGTATGCCACCGTATCCGAGGTAACGTGCGTAAGTACCATTGCAATAATCAAAAGCAAGGAAGTCAAATAATTGGGTATGGCTTCGGTAATCCAAAGGATAATTGCAGCGGCAAAAATTGCCAGCATAGCATAATTTATACGTGTAAAACCTTCCGCACCAAGTTGTTTAAATCTGTTTACCGCCTCAGCATCGCTGGTAAAAGTGGAGATGTTCAAATTTTCCAAAAATGGTATTTTTACAACCCAAAACAGGAGTATAAACACCAACACAGCCAAAGGAATTCCGATATACAACAAAACTTTTTCGAAACCTCTTTTCTCGATTTTCGGTAATTTCTCTACCTTGTAATTATTCATATCCAGAGGATTAAATTCCTCCGGATATGTTTGTTCATTATCATCATTCATAGCAAAAATCGAAATTTTACCAGTTTTTATATGGATTTTTCATTAACATAGAGTTGTAATATTTAACATCTCCTGTCACTTCCTGTCCTAAAAATGCAAGTTTTTCAAATGCTTCATTTTCAGCGCCTAATTCTACTTCGGCAACGATTAGACCTTCATTATCTCCGTAAAATTCATCGACTTCAAAAGTATGAGGTCCCGCCGGAACAAGGTAGCGCGTTTTATCGATAACTCCGGGTTCGCAAATTTTCAGCAGGTCATCGACTTCTGCTACTGAAATTTCCTTTTCCCACTCGAAACGGCTTGCACCGCTGTCGCTGCCTATACCTTTGATTGTAATAAATCCTTTGTCGCCTTTAATGCGTACACGGACAGTGCGTTCCGGAATAGAACAGAGATAGCCTTGAGTTATTCGGGTTGCTTTGGTTGCCAAGTTTTTAAATTCGCCCGTAACTAAAAATTTTTTTTCAATTTCTTGTGCCATAATTTTTTATATTTAATTTGCAAGCGGTTTATCAATCATACCAATTACGCGTTTGATGGCTTGAAGATAATTAATATTTTCCACGCCTTCCAAACCTACGTCTTTAACCGTTTTTTTCAGGTCTTCTACTTCCGTTGATTCGGAATTAATGGTAACTGTTTTTGCGCCATTGATATACACATCGCCGGTTTCGCAAATTGTATCGTTAACCATATAGCCGTAACGAACTTTTTCCACGATCACTGCCTGCAAATCAGGGTGATTTTTAATCATTGTTAAAAATTCGTCCAAAGTATAAGTATCTTTTTTCAGTTCGGGTAAATTGTTTACCTTAAATGCAGGGAATACTTCTTTATTCAAGACTTCCGCACTGATTGGAAATTCGCCTTTCATCAACGGATTCCATTGTTCAAAGCCATCTACATTTTGTACGAATGTTTTGATGTCCATTTTCCCGTCGCGGATTTTAGTATTGTTCACATCGTTGGTACGGCTCACAATGTAAGTTTCCACCGAACGGCGTTCCCATACTTTTTCGGGAACAGGAATTGACAGCCGAGCCATACGTTCGGCTTCTTTTTTGAAACAGCGCCCAAAAGAGCGGTATTCAAAACGAGGTTTGGAGATTTCTCCAATTTTTAATTCTGCCATATTAATAAAATTATTTTAAAATTTAAGATAAAGTGTGCCAAAAGTCTTCCTTTGACACACTTTACCTATCATTATTTACTGAAAATTAACTTTGCGGAATATCATCTCCCGTAGCCGGATTTGCAGCTTTGGGTGAAGGCGTAGCCAATTTAAAGTCTCCCGTTCCATTCGGACAGCGAGAGAACGAATTTGGAGTAACATCGCTGATAGTAGTCCCCCAAGGGGTAACTCCACGAGAAAATTGGTCTATTACATTGCCGCTCGAGTTTTTCAACTCAAATTTGACTGTCTGTTTTGGCGAGATTCCGCTTGCTCCGGTATTTTCATCAAAAATAGTCGTGCCTCCGCTTTGAGCAATAACATAATATCCACCTGCGCTAATGGTTACACCGGCTGCACCTGTCCACCATACGGCTGACTCATTTTTAACTAAAGAAACTCCTGCCAACGACACGGCTTCAGTACCTTTGTTGTAGATTTCCACAAATTTACCATTACCATCAACTTCGTTGAGTACCAAATATTCAGGTTGTGTCGGCACGAGTATTAAGCCTGTTGCATCCGTTCCATTTAATACGTTAGGGCTTGGCGTTGTAAAGTAGAATGGTCCTGTTCCGTCCGGAATACGCGAGAAAGATTTATCTGTAAAAGCATAATCTCCCGTATCTTCCGCTCTAACACACTGGTCAATCACATTCCCTGCAGGGTCTTTGAGCGTGATTATCAGGATACGCGCTGCTGTTAATCCTGTTGTAAATGACCCCGGACTGGTACCGGCAGGATTATCGCGTCCAATCAAGCAAAATAATCCTCCTGCTGTAGCAATCTGTGTTGATAAACCTGTCCACGTTAGATTACCGTCTCCGGTAGGAAGAGTTCCTCCTGTTGCAGCATTTGCATTATAATAAATTTGGCAACCTCCCAACGGGATGTCAACTCCACCCGTATTAATTAACTCATAGAATTTATCGGCATCGGTTCCAACACCGCTAACTTCATTAAGTTTCAGTTTACTGTAATCTATAGACTGCGCTGTCCATGTTATGGTTCCTGTTACGTAGTCTGAATTACCTTTGTTATTTGTTGCCACAACAGTCCAATCAACAACGGTTCCGGCGGCTTGTTTGGTTATTGTAGCCTCATAAAGTCCATCTGCATTATTTTTGTTCATTGAAATATCCGCCTGGTCGGCGCCGTTCAGTTTCCATTTCAATACCACCGAACTGATAACATTAACATCAGTTACTTTGGCAGCAAAATTAACATCATCGTCAATCGTTGGTATTGTAGGAGTTACGGTAACAGACTCGATTGTCAGTTTTTTCTCCATCGGAGGCATTGGTCCTTTTACCGCAGGATCGGATGGGTCGCTCAGATTAGTGGCTCCCGGACTTCTCGCACTGAGGTCTACATAATACCATGTTCCGCCATCCGGAATACGCATGTGGTCCATATCTTCGAGTGGGTCAGGGGCGTTAGTATCGGGTATTTTTTCGTAATAATCGACTATACCACCATTCGTGTCAAACAAAGTCATATTGACATTTCCATTGTTTGCCGAAAGTCCTGTACTCATTCCCGGATAAGTGGTTTTCGTTCCTTTAATTAAAAAGTATCCATGTGCAGGAACAGTATCTGCTGCTCTCCCTGTCCATGATGTTCTTCCACCATAATCCACAATGAAACCTTCCAAACTGATGTCGGCATCCGAATTGTTGTACATTTCGACATATTTCTCGGCAGCATTAGCTGAAGTATCCGGTGGAACAATACCTGTTCCATTAACTTCATTGAAGAATAATACTCCCTGAAGTTCAGAACCTTTTGGTTCTACATAAGGGTCGTTTTTCACACATGAGGTAAAAACAACCGCCGCTGTTGCCACAAGGGCTAAAATTATTTTCTGCATAATAATCTTTTATTTTTTATTAATTAATGTATTAAAAATCAAGTTCAAGTCGTGCTTGCAATGTATTAAATCTTACGCCAAAATCACTTGCTACCAATTTCGGATTAGATGTATATTCACCGTTACTATCTTTGCCGATAACGGCTTTGCCTTTATTGTTGGCATATTTATCATTTTGTGAAATTTGATAGTTCAACATCATTTTCACATTGTTGTTTATGTGATAAACCACGCCGAGAGCAATATTTTGTCCGGAACCTCCGTAAATATCCTCACTATTCAAATTCAAATAGTCAAAGCGTGCCATCACTTCTATATCTCCCCATTTTTTACCTCGTATGGGTTGTGTAAATTCGCTTTGTGTAACATCGTAACGTTGTTTTCCGCCAAAGAGCAAATAGGAGGCTTGAACATAATAACCATAGAAAAATTTTGATTTATTGTTTGCCGTTGCTCCTGCGAAATTTTTATCCATCACAGAAGTATTTGTAATAAATTCTCCGTTCACTCTGAAACCGTCCTTGTATCCTCCAAGTTCAAAACCCTGCAAAAAGTCGTATTTTACGCCATAATATTCACAAGACAAATATTTGATACGGTTAATTGATGTTGAATTTCGGGTACTAAAATAATCACCTTGATAGCCACGTCCCAGCGGTGTAGCGCCATCTACATTATCGTCTGTTTTATATGCGCTACGATACGAAGCATTATAACCGATATGCAATTTCGAAAAATTACCCAATGAAGGCATCCAAACGAGTTTTCCGGTGTAATTAGCGCCCATTCCTTTCCCTATTTTATTAAACTCTTCCACATTAAGTCGTGTACCGTCGTCATCTACCGCTTGCCACGAAATCCCTGCCGAAACACGCAACCAGTCAAATTTTTGCCATTGCGCCTGCAGCCCTGCGTGGCGGCTTGGTGCAAAAGTAGCCACAACCATTGCGCGTTCCATAAAGGTTGTATAACGCGAAGTTGTCGTTTCTTCCTGCGAAAAATCTTCTTTGAAATTTCCTGCTTTGAATTGGAAATCTTTCAATCCGCTAAATTGGATATACGCATCTTCCAATCCAAACACGCCGTCCGCAAAATCGCAGTCAACTTCGGCATACCAATCTTTGGCAACTATCGCCTTAACTGCCGAACGCACTCTGCGTAACGAAACTCCACCCATCATAGTAGGATTTCCATTAACGAGCATACCATTTTTCAAATTGAAATAGGTCGCTCCATCAAACTGAACTCGGTTATCCATCCAAAATTTATAACCTTTGTCCTTGTTCTCCAACACAAAAATTTCGTTTTGCGCCGAAGGTTGAAGTGGATACGACGAGACTTTAACACCATACTGGTTCACAGCCTCATCGGAATTATCGGTGCCATTCCCCGAATTTTGGGCAAACGACACACTGCACAGGCATAAAGATGCCGCTGTAAGAAAAACACCTCTTACAGATTTCAGATTAATTCTCTTTAATTGTTTCATATTATTTTAATAAAAATAAGTTGTTCAAAACACAAGTAACAAATGACGGATTAAATAAATTTATTTATCATTCTATGCTGCAAAAGTAGAGTTCGATTGTTACATTCTTTTTACGTTGTTATTAAAAAAATATTAAGTTAACCCATTGGCGACATTAAATTATTTTATATAAACACAAATAAAAAGTTGTGTATCAATTAAATAAGTATTATATTTGTAGTGTTATAAACCAAACACTTACAAAAAAGATGTACTACTTGACTGTAAATTTCAGAAAAATGTATCGTCCCCAAATACGTTGACTCTAATTTCAACAAAAAATTAAACATTATGGAGTTAGAGAAGAAAGAATCCTGCCGAAAAAAGAATGGCAAAAATTGCACATTTGAGTTCAAAACTTTC
>WQYU01000052.1 GCA_009781075.1 Paludibacter sp.
CCCGTTTGATCACAAAAAAGTGCAAGGACAAAAACAATAGGAATTATCGGTACTCAAACATTACGTAAAACGATGATTGATTATCTTAAAAAATTCATTTACTTCTGAATACTTCTCTCCATTGTAAATCGCACAAAATATGCTATCTTTGTGCACATCTAAACCACATACTTTTTTCATATTGAACTTTTTTTTAATCAATCCCACAAAGTTAAGAAAGTTGTGGTTTTTTTGTCAATCTTGCGTAGCCGACACCGAACAGAACGAAGTGGAGTGATGTTGTTAAATCGAATTTTTATCGGTCTGTGTATATGTCAAGACTTTTATGTAATTTTGCAAAAAAAATAGGTGTTTTTTACAAAATTTATGTTAGGATATTTTTGTATGTAGTTACTAAAAATAAAATTAAAATTAAAATGCAGAAAGAACTTCAATATATCAATCTTTTCAACGAAACCAGAGATATTATCTGTCAAAATTCGTCATCTCTGTTGAACAATATTCGCCAAGCGGAATTTGAAAAATTCTGTTGCACAGGATTTCCTGATAATTCAGATGAAAAATATCAATATACTGATATGAAAAAGCCCTTAGAACACGAATATGGTCTCAATATAAGGCGTTTGCAAACCGATTATGACCCGCAAAATATTTTTTGCTGTGATGTGAGTGGTATCGGCAATTATAATTATTTAATTGTAAATGACGATTTTATAGGTAATCCACAGCCTGCGATATTGTCGCAGGGAGTGATAATTGGTAGTATTAAAACGATTTCTGAGCAACAGCCCGAACTTATTGCTTCTTATTTTGCCAGCCTGACAGCTAATAAAAATGACGGAATTGTTGCACTAAACGGAATGTTTGCCCAAGATGGATTTTTTATGTATATTCCTGATAATGTGATATTTGATAAGCCAATCCAACTGATAAATCTGATGCGGGCGTCTGCAAATTTGATGGCAAACAGTCGAAATTTGATTATCATTGGAAAAAATGCCAAAGCACAAATGCTCGTTTGCGAACATACGGCAGGAGATGTTCATTATTTTGCAAACAGAGTTACAGAAATTTTTGTAGATGAAAATGCTGATTTTCAATATTATACACTTGAAAATAGCGGACTTAATTTTGCTAACTTTTCCTCGGTTTTTATTGAACAAAAAGATAATTCAAACGTTTTGACAAATCTTATCACTTTACACAATGGCATAACTCACAATAATACAGATATTTATCTCAACGGACAGCAAGCGCGCACAACGCTTTGCGGACTTGTTACAACCGATCAAAACCAATCTGCAAACAACTCAACTGCGATTTTTCATAATCAGACCAATTGCAATAGCACCGAACTCTTTAAATATATTTTAGATGAGAACTCGCTCTGCGGCTTTTCGGGGAAAATTTTCGTTGAAAAAGATGCTCAAAAAACCTCTGCCTTTCAAACAAATCGTAATATCTTATTGAGCCAGAATGCCAAAATGCGCACACAGCCGCAGTTAGAGATTTATGCAGATGATGTTCGTTGCTCTCACGGGGCAACAATCGGACAACTTGATAATGAGGCAATGTTTTATATGCAGCAACGAGGCATTTCAAAAAATGAGGCACGTTTGTTGCTTATGTATGCCTTTGCCGCAGAAATTGTTGATAAAATAAATATTGTTAACTTGCGTACAAGAATAAAAATGATGACCGAAAATCGCCTGCGAACCGGAAAATCGACCGCAGGAAAATGTGCAATATGCTTGTAGTGAGAATTTTAAAGGATTTATTTTTGTTAATTTATTGAAATAGTATTGTTTCAATAAAAATTAATTATTAATTTGCGGTTTCTCTGTTTTTTTATACTTTTGCCAAACGTATATTTTTAAAAATTTTTCTCATTGCTTTGAATAAAGAACTATGAATATAAAAACCTTTTTATTTTTAAGATATTTTAACAAAAAAAAACATAAAACAAGTAGTAATTTTGTTAATTTCGACAAAATAAAGAAAATTTTGTTGCTTGCTGATACTGTGTGTTTGGATAATAACGAACTTAATAAAATTGTAGGCAGATACGAGCAGGAAGGAAAACAGATTAAAACGCTGATTTATAGTGATAAAATTAATTTCCCAAAAGAAATTTCGCAAAACTTTTGGAATAAAGCTATTTTCAGTAAACGCGATACCAATTTTTTTTCTCGCCCGAAGGCGCACATCCTCAACGATATTGCTGCTCATGATTTTGATTTGCTTATTGACCTTAATGCAACTCCTTCATTACCAACAATGTACACCGTTGCTACTGCCAACGCTACATGCAAAATAGGATTACAGGAACTCGAAATTTCAATCTACGACATTGTTATTGACGTTAATTTGCTGGAAACAAAACGTGAAAATTCAAATTTAATTACTGTTTTTGAAAAAATTGATTTCTATCTTAAAAAAATCAAATAGTCAAAATTAACTAAAAATGGTTAATTGTTTAGTTATTCAATTCTTATTACAATTTCCACAAATTCCTTTGAGAACAAAATTTATACTTGTAAGTATGTAATTTTCAGGTAATTTTACCTGGGGAATGTCAACATTAGCCAAACAAGTTGTTTGGCGACATTTTGTGCAAAAAAAATGCGGATGCAAATCTGCAACTTCACACATACAATTTTCGCTGCAAACGGAATATTTTATTGCCCCTGAACCATCGTCAATGCTGTGTATCAAATGTTTAGAGTGAAAGAGATTTATTGTACGCGATAGGGTTGATCTATCTATTGTCTCAAGCTTTTCCTCTAAATTTCCCAGTGTAAAAGCGTGGTTAAATTTTAGCATTTCTCTGATAACCAGCAGTCGAATAGCCGTTGGAGCAATATTGCGTTGTTCTAAAATTTTTTCCATTTTTCCATAAAATTTATTTTAAAAATTAATATTTTTTTGTATTTATTAATTGTTTTTTGCCTCAATCAGTGCATTAAAAAATAAATCTCCGAGCAATTTGTAACCTTTTGCAGAAAAATGAATTTTATCTTTTGCTGCTAAACCGGCTAGTTCCCATTGCTGCATTGAGTGCAGTCCCCCCATAATTGAGAATATATCCCAAATGGCAGCATTGTTTTCTTTGGCAAGTTGATAAAATGCCTGCTGCGCGCGTAATCCATTGGTATTCACATTATAAACATAACGTGTGCGATGATTTTGGCGTACTTTCACTCGCCGATAAGAATCATTGTTTGTTATAAAAATCATTGCACAGTGCGGTGAAATACGCCTAATTTGTTCAATAAGGCGATTATAATTATTAATAAAGTCTTTCTCGTTCATAGTTTTGTTAACCCAGTCGTTGATTCCAATTCCAAAAACAACTAAATCGGGCTTAATGAGATTGATTTCGCTTTCAAAATTTTCGCAATTCAAATATGAGTATACCGCTGCTCCATTCACTCCAATTTCGTTATATACAATTCCTTGCATGTCATTTTCGGGAATAAAGCCACCGACAATAAATGTGTGTTCCAAAGTGTCATTATTTCTGAAAGCAAGGGTAAAAATGTCGGCTTCTTCATTCAGTTCGTAAGTGTAAGCGTTTGTTTTTTCATCAAAAAAATAGGGGAAGAACTCTTTTTGATTTGCAATAATTATAGGTGTAATCATTTGTTTATCAGTATTATGACCTATAAGAATGAGACGAGTGAATGTACGGTGGCGCAAAACACTGTCCGTATTAAGATAAACCGAAATTGTTGCATTAGAATCGCTTGTTGCAACGGCAATTCCTGCAATGCCCAAAGGCATTGAATACGAGCGCATTACATTGCGCTCCGAAGTCCATTTGCCTGTAAAATTTACCAGATAATTTTTCGGATTATTTGTATTTGCCACTTTGAATGGGAATATCAGCCCACGAGAAGTTACATTTTCACCGTTTAACATATCAAAATTCATACGAATAGAATTTGTGAAATAACCTCCCTGAACGTGTGAAGCACCGATATGTAAAATATTAATCTTTCCTTTTTTTTCTAACAAAAAAGTATCAATTTTATTGAAAAAATCATTAAAATAAATGGGTTTATTATAAATAATAATTTTATTTTTTGCAGAATCAATAAAAGGATATTCTGATAAATCAATATTTATTTGTGAATAACAAATATTGCTTGTTAAAAATACCAAATTAAATATAAAATATATTTTTTTCATTAAAAAAATTATCGTGATTTTCTTCTTAAATATGATATGATTGAAAAATCGTGATTATATGCAAAATTAATATTTTTTTCTTTTTTACAAAAAAATAAAAAAGTTGCATTTCTTACTTGAATTTGCATATTATCTTTTTAAGAAAATTAATGAAAAATTTGATTGAACACGTAAAAAATTCTGTTAAAGAGAATAAAATTTTTACTAAATTTTTTTTACGATTAAGTAAGTTTGATATAAAATATATATCTTTGCACATTTAAAATTTGAAAAATTAGTAATAAAAAAATAAATATTAATTAATTATGAATAAACATTTTACATTGTTTTTTACTTTGCTGTTTTCAGCAAATTTGTGGTTTTTTTCAAATATTAATGCCCAAAATCAAGTGGCTAATTCAGGTTTTGAGAATTGGGAAGAGGTTTACACAAACGAACAGGAGCCGATAGGTTGGAGTTCTTTCAGAACAAATGCAGGTACTTATGCAACTTTGGCAAGGGCAAAGCAAATCGATGTTTCCCCTGTTGTTCGCCCCGGCACACAAGGAGCAACAAGTGCAGTAATTTGGGCAAGGTCAGTTGTTATTGCTATTGCAAATGGAAATGTTACCACAGGGCAAATTCAAGCAAATAGTATGACCCCTTCAAATATTAATAATTGTAATAAAACCATACGAAGCACTTCCGATTTTAATATGCCATTTACCGCAAGACCCGATTCTTTGACTATTTGGGCAAAATATGTTCCAATCAGCACCGCCAATCAGGCGAGAATTTCGGCAGTGATACACGGAGACATTGACTACCAAGACCCGAATAATAATTCTACAATGGAAAGTTATGTTATAGCAAAAGCAATAGCGGATTATTCTGCAACAGCAACAAAAGGCTGGCAGCGGCTTTCTATTCCTTTTGACTACAATAGTTATGCTGAAAATGTAAACAATGCTGACCCAATGTACATTTTAATCAGTATTACGACAAATAAAACTCCCGGCGGCGGAAATGCAAACGACAGTGTATATGTTGATGATATGCTGATGATTTACAATCCGACATTAACTATTGAAAATACAAGTGGAAAAGATATTTTTTCATCGGAAGATATGCTGAGTGTGACATTTTCAATAACGGGAACAATGTCGCCCGATAATTTGAATGCCGATGCAAATATTGTGTCCTTAGAATTATCCGATGAATTCGGCTCGTTTGATTCGCCGACGGTATTAAATTATGTTCAAACAGACGAAAGTGGTGAATTTTCGGTTCAGATACCAGAAGGTCTTGAAAATGGTGATGGCTACAAAATCCGGGTAGTTACAACAAATTATCCGATGATTTCGGAAGAATTAAGTATTACGATTAATAATACGGAAACTGATTTGGAAACAACTAATGCAAAAAATGATATTTTTGTTTATCCAAATCCTGTTTCAAAAATCCTTTATATTGAATGTAATGATGTTGAAAATGCTGCTATTTATACGTTAAGTGCAAATAAAGTGTCACAAGTTGAAGAAACGAAAAATGGTATTGATGTATCTAATTATGCAGCAGGAGCATATATCGTTAATGTTAAAACAAAAGACGGCAATGTTCATCGAGCCATATTTATAAAAGAATAAAATATTTTAAATTAAATAAAAAATAAAATTAATATATGCAAAGTTTTAAATTTCAAATAGACGGGAAGCCATATCAAACCGAAGTTATTTCGGCAGAAGGCAATATTGTAGAAATGCTTGTAAACGGGAAGAAATATTCCGTAGAAGTGGAACAGGATATAACTGCACCTATTAGCGTTGCTCCTGCCGCCAAAACAACTCCTTCTTCCGCGCCACAGCAGGCAGCCTCTACTGTTTCATCAGGTGAAACGCAAACTGTAAAATCGCCACTGCCAGGGAGTATTGTAAAAATTGTTGCTAACGAAGGGACGGCGGTAAAAGAGGGTGATGTTTTGTTGATTATGGAATCAATGAAAATGGAAAATAATATAACTGCCGAAGTTGCAGGTATAGTGCGTAAAGTTTATGTTTCTGTAAGCCAGACTGTTATGCAGGACGACCCTCTGGTTGATATTGGCTAAAAGCCAAATAGTGTTAGTCAGAATACAAAAATTGTAAGGGTGAAAAATTTTTGGCATTGCTAATTAAATATATATGTAACTATCTTTGCCGCAAAAAAAATTTTAAAAAAATAAAAACACTTTGTGCAATAACTAATGATTAACATGAAGGCGAAAAATCCACCGAAGTTACTGATATTCATTGTATTGCTTCTGCTTCCTCTTTTGCTGCAATCTCAAATACGGGGTGTTGTTATAGAAAATGATACTCGCCAGCCCATTCCTTTTGTTTCAATTCACTACAAGGCGGGCGGGCAATCCAAAGTGGTTATTGCAGACAAATCCGGCAGTTTTACTATTACCGACCGCAATATTGAAAATTTACAGATTACATGTGTGGGATATATTCCTAAATTTGTTGCCAATCCTGAAAATATGATGCAAGCAATTACAATAGAAATGGAGAAACATTCTGTTGCACTTACCGAAGTAACTGTTTCGCCCAAAAATAATCCTGCTCATCGTATTATACGTCTGGCTATTGCCAATAAATCTCAAAATAATTTTGAAAATTATAATACATACTCCTATCGCAATTATTTTAAATCGGTGCTTGAAACTATAGGTTCGGATTCTTTACGAAACGACTTAGATTCTGTCGGCTTTGTTAGCGAAACGTTTATTCAAGCCGCCAAACAAGGCACTCGTCAGGAAGAAAAAATCATAGCCACCCGCACCTCAGGCATAGAATCGCCCATTCTGGTACAGTCAATCTACAGCTCAATGAACAAAGCCATCTCTTTTTACAACGCATCAATTCCTGTTTTTAGTTCTATAAAACCGGCAAATCGCATGGATTACGAATATGTTACCCCATTGAGCAACGGCAGCATAAGCATATATAATTTTACTTTAGAGAATGAATTTGTTGCCGAAAATAAAATCGATACTATATTTGAAATAAGTTTTTTCCCTAAGAAAAGTACCAATATTCGCGGATTGAACGGAACACTTTATATCAGTTCGGATGGTTATGCGCTAACCTGCGTTGTGGCACAACCGTATGAAAAGCAGGGTGTGGATTTTTTTTTCAAACAGGAATATCAAAAAACAGGAGGTAAGTGGTTTCCAAGTAATTTGGAGCAGATGATACGATTCGGGCGATTTTCTTTTTTCCCAATCGGAAAACTAAGGTCAATGTATTTTGTATATTCTATCGTTTCAAATATATCCGATGTAAAATATACTCTTGATGCGAATTTGACCAATCGAATAGAGCGAATATACCTTGACCGGGATAGTATAACATACAATCGCTTGCGTTTTGACACACTGCGCCCGTTCCCGATGACGCCTGTAGAAATATCTTTTGATAACAGAATTGATAGTTTACTAACCGAAATGAAAAAGGATGGATTTAGTTTTGATTATATGTTAAATATGTTGCCCAAAATCGGCGAATACAAATTGATGGTCGGTAAAGTAGATATTGATTTAGGAAGAATAATCAGTCAAAATAAATATGAAAAAACGCGATGGGGCTTAGGTTTTTATTCTAATGAACAGTTGTCTAAGTTGTTGTCGGCAGGCGGTTATTTCGGTTATGGCACCGGCGACAAGCGTTGGAAATACGGCGGCTCAATAGAATTTACTTTTCAGAAATCTCACGATTTGAAAATAAAATATCAATATCAAAATACATTAAAAGAAGCGGGAAAAAACCTTGCAAGCAATTCTGTTGAATGGAATGCCGATTATTTGCGCAGTATCATTGCCAGCCGTTTCGACAGGATAGCCGAACATAGAATTGAAGCAAATTATCACCCGTTCCGTCCGTTACAATTAAGAGCATATATCTCTTTGAAAAATCTAACTCCCTTATACAATTATACTTACCGTAATAATCCTTTATCTAATTTTATTACCGATGATATTAATTTTTCTTTTCGCTATGCGGTTAATGAAATTTATGGTACTCTGGGCAATGAAAAGATAAGAATACAAGATGGAAATCCGATAATAAATCTTAGTTATACTCGCGGGGTTAGTTATTTTCGCAATCAAAGCCCTGTTTATAATAAATTTGTTGCAAGTATTGATTTTCAACTTTACAACGGTCGTATAGGACAATCAAATTTGTGCTTGACAGGCGGATTTATAGACCGTGATTTACCTTATGGGCTGCTTTTTACCGGCGAAGGTAGCCGTGACCAACTCTTTTCTTTATTGATTCCAAATACTTTTCAAACGATGAACCCTTACGACTTCCTTTCCGACCGCTCTGTTTGCGTTTTTTATTCTCATAATTTCGGCGCTTTATTGTTTAAAACTAAAAACTTCAAACCTGAATTTAAGATTGCGTATAATGCCGGATGGGGGAAATTAACTCATCCGCAAAATCACGACATTTCTTTTCAACAATATGACAACATTTATCAAGAAACAGGTTTAATCATCAAAAAACTTGTGCAAATCCACATGCCTTTTTACGACTCCATGACTTTAGACATGGGAATTGGAGGTTTTTTCCGTATCCCTCAATGGCAACAAAATATTTCCTTGAAATTTGACATCGGGCTTTCGTTTTAAAATCCACTGCTTTCCTTTTATTTATCTTGAAAAAAGAAGAGGCGTAAATAAATATACGTCTCTTCTCCTTCTTAAACAATTAAATAATTTATTAAAAAATGTGGTTCAGTTTGCTTTTTCAAATTCTTTCATACAATCTACTAACGCTTGTACGCTTTCAATCGGCAATGCGTTGTAGGTTGAGGCGCGGAAACCTCCAACCGAACGATGACCTTTAAGCCCTACCATTCCGTTAGATTGTGCAAATTTGAGAAAATCTCCTTCAAGTGCTTGATATTCAGGCTTCATTACAAAGCAAATATTCATCAAACTGCGGTCTTCTTCTTTTGCAGTACCAACGAACAGGCGATTGCGGTCAATTTCGTCATAAAGCAGTTTTGCCTTTGCGATATTACGTTTTTCCATCTCTTTTAATCCACCGATTGATTTTAACCAGCGAAGCGTTTCCATTGCCGAATAAATAGGCAACACCGGCGGTGTGTTAAACATCGAATTTTCTGCAATATGAGTGCGATAATCAAGCATTGTCGGAATGTGACGTGATACTTTTCCAAGAATTTCATCTTTTACGATTACAAAAGTTACGCCAGCCGGTGCAAGATTTTTCTGCGCACCTCCATAAATAAGTCCGTATTTTGACACATCAACCGGACGTGAAAAAATATCAGACGACATATCAGCCACAAGCGTTACAGGACTATCTAAATCCTTGTGAATTTCTGTACCGAAAATGGTGTTGTTGGTTGTAATATGAAAATAATCGGCATCCTGCGGCACTGTATAATTTTTTGGAATAAAATTAAAATTAGCCTCCTTCGATGATGCAACTTCCACCGCCTCTCCAAAGGCACGGGCTTCTTTTAGCGCCTTGCTTGCCCATGTACCGGTGTTCAGATATGCAGCCTTCTTTTCCATTAGGTTGTAAGGCACCATGCAGAATTGCAGACTTGCTCCGCCTCCCAAAAACAGCACAGAATATCCCGACGGAATATCCAGCAGTTCTTTGAAAAGTACAGCAGCCTCGTCAATTACCGCCTCAAAGTCTTTTGTACGATGGCTTATTTCCAAAATTGAAAGTCCTATCCCATTAAAATTGAGTACGGCTTCTGCCGTTTTTTCAATTACTTCGCGCGGGAGAATAGATGGTCCCGCATTAAAATTGTGCTTTTTCATTTTATAAATATCACTTTTGTTGTTTTTTTATATAATATTTTTTTATTAATATTTTTTTTGCAAAATTACTATAATACTTTCAAAATAGCAAATCAAGCAGTCGATTAAAATCTTTTTTTAATTTATCATTTTTTTTATTGTCGAAAAATATTGATTTTTTATTCCCAAAATTAAAATTCCTTTTGGAAAAATGCTTTTATCAAACGAAATTTCGTCATTTTCACCGCAGGTAGAAAGTAAGATTTGCCCTAATGTATTATAAACTGTTACGCTATTTGTTTTATCCTGATTTACAAATTCGATTATAATTTTATTTCCAAAATATTTTATTGTAAAAAATTCATTTTCATTTGTTTCAATATTATCTGTAGAAATAAAAGAATACAAAGCGCTAACGAAATCGGGAATTCCATACCCACACTGGTCTGTATTTGACGGAAAGTTTGATGCAGATTCAATTAATTTATTAATCACATCATCAGGCGTGTAAGGAACGCTTTTTTCTTTGAGAGCCTGCAAGAGGCAAGCCGTCATCCCGGCAAGTATAGGCGCAGAATAGGAAGTGCCGGAGCCTTTGGTAAACTTATCAGTTGTCAGGCAATTAGCAACCGTAGTATTGTAACCCATTGCGCATAATTCGGGTTTCACTCTTGCATCAAAGGTTGGTCCATAAGACGAAAAATTAGCAGCGCTACCCTGAGCGTTCACTGCACCAACTGAGATAATTTTTCGGGCATCAGCAGGAACACCTATATAATGCCAATCATTATTGCCATCATTACCGGCAGAATTAAAGACTACAATTCCCTTTTCAGCGGCTTGAGAGGCAGCCCTACTTGCACGAATTGTTTGACCATCCAAATCTGAATAATGATAATTTAATGAATTGTCGTTGAAAGTGGTATATCCCAATGATGATGTGATGATATCAGCACCGATGCTGTCTGCAAATTCTGCTGCGGTAATCCACAAATCAACCTCAACAGGATATTCTCCCTGAATTCTTTCGCTAATAAGCAACCAATATTGAGCATCAGGAGCGGTTCCGATTAGAGAATCCGGCAGATTTGATGCCATAAGAGAAAGTACTTGTGCGCCATGTGTTGATTGTCTAAAAACGTTATCTGTTCGATAGGCAAAATCGTGTGTGCCGAGCAGTCTTCCCGAAGTACGCAAACTGTCGAAAGCAATATGATTATCAGCATTAATAAAACCGCCGTCAATAACTGCAATTGTTACTCCTGCACCACGAAAACCCATATCGTGCAATGGCTTTCCGTTCAACTGTACTAATGGAGTCAGACCATCGCCATAGTCGGAATCAGATGTTTCAACACTCAGTAATCGGTTGTTAATGTTTGAATTTGAAGTGGCTACATCTGCAACATCAATTCCTGTATATTCAATTTTGGTAATAAAATTCAAATTTCGTAACTGCGGCAAAACACTTGCCGTATCGGTGTCGGCAAGACGGATTGTAACGCCATTTTGCCATTTTGTTAATGCAAAAACTTCCGCTCCTGTTGCTGTTATTTGATTGATATACAACGAATTGACAGGCAAATCCGTACTGTCTATTGGAATATTCATTGTTTGCCGCCTCGCCAACGCTTTTTCAGACAAATATGCAGCCGGCGCAGATAGCGAAAATTCGGTATTATTTTTATCTTTTAATTGTAAATAATAAAATCGCCGTACAGTATCTTGAGCGTAAAGTACTGAATTAGAAAATATTATAAAAAGAAATAGTGTTTTTAAAACTTTATTCATAACAGCGCTGAAAATCGGTTAAGTCAAAAAATGATAAGAAAAGATTGTAAAATTTCGTGTGCAAAGTTAGTAAAAAATTAGTTTTTTCATAGTTGTGGAATGTTTTTGGGTTGATTATTTGATAAGCAGATTTCAATATTTTGAAAGATAACTTACAATAGTTGAGCGATTTATTACATAAAAAAACTTACAATCAAATAAGGAATTGCACCTGTGAGCAATCCGATAGCGATGCGAAAAGTGTCCGTTTTATAAAAAACGAAACACAGCAAAAGGTTTGGGAAAATTGACAGAATCAGCAATTTGCCGAACAATGCAGACGGAAAAAGGTGCACTAACATTGCTTTCAATCCGTCAAAATTCGGATAATAAGTTATCAAATAAACGATAATAAAAACACTCGGAATTAAAACTCCGATTAATAAGCCGAGCCAAAATTTGTCAAAACGCTTCATTTATTTGGCAGCGATTGTTTCAATCTCGACTAACGCACTCATCGGTAAGTCCTTCACTGCAAAGGCACTGCGTGCGGGGCAGTCGGTTTTATAAAACTGCTTATAAACTTCGTTCATTTGAGCAAAATTGGAAATATCAGAAAGAAAAACCGTTGATTTTACAACATTTTCAAATCCATATCCCGCCTCAGCAAGAATTGCCGACAAGTTTTTTAACGATTGCTCGGTTTGAGCAGCAACATCTGTTGCAACAATTTTTCCAACCGCAGGGTCGATAGGTAACTGACCTGATACATAGAGAGTTCCATTTACTTCTACTGCCTGACTGTATGGTCCAATTGCCGCAGGAGCATTGTTTGAAATTATTATTTTTTTCATAAAAATAAAACAAATGTATTTGAAATTTTTAAATATTCTGCACCAATTCGGTCATTATCTTTGTCATAAGCGGCTGGGCGGCGTTACCGATTTTTTGAACTTCCTCGTGTGATACCTCAACAATTTTTCCTTCTACTCCCAAGTCTGTAATTATCGACATACCAAACACTTGCATTCCTGTATGGTTTGCAACAATCACTTCGGGAACTGTACTCATTCCAACGGAATCAGCGCCAAGTGTACGGAACATTCGGTATTCGGCGGGCGTTTCAAAAGTTGGTCCGCTCGTGCCAAGATACACCCCTTCTACAACTTTTATAGCATTTTTTGCAGCAATTTCTTTTGCCTTAGCAATCAATTTGTGCGAATATGGCTGGCTCATATCAGGGAAACGCGGTCCCAATTCATTGTAATTGCGTCCTCGCAAGGGATGTTCTGGGAAAAAATTGATGTGGTCGGTAATAATCATCAAATCACCGATTTCAAAATCAGGATTTGTCCCTCCCGAAGCATTTGAAACAAGTAATGTGTTGATACCCATTGCTTTGAAAACACGAACAGGAAATGTAACTTCCTGCATATTGTAACCCTCATAATAGTGAAACCGCCCTTGCATTGCCACAATATCAACTCCGCCAAGTTTGCCGAAAATAAGTTTTCCGCTATGCCCTTCGACCGTAGAAACCGGAAAATTAGGAATCGTTTGATACGAAATTTCCTTAATATCAGTAATTTGCGTAACCAAATCACCTAAGCCTGTTCCTAAAATTATTGCAATTTTTGCATCAGCGGGCATTCTGTGCATCAAAAATTCTGATGTCTCCTGTATTTCTTTTAACATATTTTTTCTGTAAAAAATTATTGTGAACGCAAAAGTACAACTTTTTATCAAAAAAACCAAAATTGTATTAGTTTTTTAATAAAAATTTTACACTAAATATTTACATAACAAATATTTACAACTGTCCTGCTTCAATAAGTTCAATAATTTGTTCAAGTTGTTTGTCCTCACCTTCGGGGTCGTACTCAACTTTTAGGTCTGTTGAGAAAATTTTAGCAATTCCCTGCCAAAAAAAAGCAGTAACACCGCCCTTATATATACGAATAATATCATACGATGTTAATTGGCATTGACGGTCAATCAGTTTTATCAACATTTTCCCTTGGCTGCGAGTCATATTGCGAATTATTGGTTCATATTGATTAAATATTTGTTTTTCAAAAGCATCGAGATATTCTTTACGTTCTTTGTCGGTTTTTAAAGTAATTAAAATTCGGTTAGTTTTAGCAATTTCTTCTCCGACAACTTTTGCTAACGGCAAAGTTTTTTTCACGTCTCGGACTGTTTTCTCATAAAATCTTACGCCCGCAGCACTATAACTTGTGCGTGGGAAAACGTGTAGCCCAGGCATATCAGCAAGGAACAAAGTATCACCTTTGGAAGTTATCTCAATTTTGAGTAAAGCACCCCCTTCAGGAATAGCCCTTTTCTCAACAGTTTGAGCTATTGTTGAATTAAACAAAATATTGAAAATAAGTAAAATAAATAATATTTTAAAGTTACTTTTCATTTATGCAAAAATACTTTAAATTTTT
Source organism: Paludibacter sp. (assembly GCA_009781075.1). Classification (GTDB taxonomy): domain Bacteria; phylum Bacteroidota; class Bacteroidia; order Bacteroidales; family Paludibacteraceae; genus WRGS01. The sequence continues at coordinate 14,218 of WQYU01000052.1, forward strand.
TATATTTCACAATTGCGTATGAAAATTTTGGACAGAATCAATCTTCTGACCTTCTTAAAGTAAAATTATTTTTTGGGGAATGTTTAGTAATTCGCTGTGATTTAAATCGGCAAAATAAAAAATTGAAAAAATTCGCTATCTTTGCAAAACCGAATACATAATAAACATGCAATTTTAAACAGTTATGAAAACCATAGTTAAAATATTGAATGTCACGACATTTGCATTAGCATCGGTGACCGTTGCAAGCATTTTTTACGAAGGAATGATTTTAGAATGGCTTTCGTTTGTCGGAATATTAATTCCATTGACCGATATTTTGTTTTTACTCGCAACTATTGTCGGGATTTTCTATTACAAAAAACATAAAATGCTGTTTATAAGTCATTTATTTTCTATTTTTATTATCTGTATCGGAATTATTATAACAATTATTTTTGGAAAAGACATGCCCAAATGGCTGTTTGTGATTTGGGAATTTTATATTCTTTATTTTTATGGAACTATTTCAATAAAAAAAATGTGGAATTTGAATGATTAAAGTAAAAAATGGACAATAAAAATAAAACAGATTTCAAAGAAGTTTATCCTGCCGATTTTATCTCGGAAGGAGTTGACCAGACGCGCGGCTGGTTTTTTACGTTGCACGCCATTAGCACGATGATAAAAGGCAATGTCGCTTTTAAAAACGTGATTTCCAACGGCTTGGTGTTGGATAAAAACGGCAATAAAATGTCCAAACGGCTCGGCAATGCCGTTGACCCGTTTTCGGCTATAGAAAAATATGGCTCCGACCCTTTGCGCTGGTATATGATGACCAACGCATCGCCGTGGGACAACTTAAAATTTGATATTGAGGGAGTTGAGGAGGTGCGCCGTAAGTTTTTCGGTACACTCTACAATATTTATTCGTTTTTTGCGCTTTACGCCAATGTTGACGGCTTTTCGCCCGAAGAAAAGGAGATTCCTGTTGCCGAGCGTCCCGAAATTGACCGTTGGATAATTTCGCTCTTAAATTCTTTGATTAAGGAAGTTACTGAGCATTACGAAAACTACGAGCCAACCCGCGCAGGACGTGCCATTCAGGATTTTGTTAACGACAATCTCTCGAATTGGTATGTTCGCCTCAACCGCAAGCGTTTTTGGGGCGGTGAATACGACAAAGACAAAATTGCTGCCTACCAGACGCTTTACACCTGCCTTGTTACAGTGTCGCAACTTATGGCGCCGATTGTACCCTTTTATGCAGAAAGATTGTATAAGGATTTGACAAATGTATCTGAACTGTGATTTTGAATGATTTTTTTGATTAATATGGATTTAAAATCAACAGGGAAAAATGGAGTGTATTTGTGTATATTTAAACGTTGCACGCTATTTGTAGAATAATCAATCAAAAATAAAATAATACCAATATGAAATATTTTGTAAATTATAAAATATTTTCAAATTTTGAAGAAGCGTCTGATTTAATTGATTTGCTCAATGCGAATAATATTCCGTTCGAGGCAGATGACTCTTTGCTGCGTTATGAACATATCTAATGCCAATTCAAATCCTATGGAAAAGAGACTATAATCAAAATCAGTGCAGATGACGTTGAAAAAGCAGATAAAATAGCATACTAATCAAGTGGTCTTGGGTCTTAAAACGCTTGACATAATAGTCGGAATTGCATTTTTTTTGCACATTTATTGATAAGTTGTTTATCTATAAATGAAATCAACTGTTCGAAAACGGATGTTCCAAAAAAATTATCCCAAAATGTCCATTAGAACCTCAAATGTCAAATTAGGCATTATTAACATTTATTTCTCGTGTTTTTTGAACAATTAATGCAAAATTATGCGCTAATTATCAATTCATTACAGATAACATTTTCTAATGGTGTCCATTAGAAAATTAAATATTTGTTAAC
>WQYU01000053.1 GCA_009781075.1 Paludibacter sp.
ATCGTCAATGTCGGTAGAAGTTACTTTTACAGAAAAAACTTTATTATTATCAATATTATTATCAACCGAAACGGTAAAATTAACTACCGCACTTTCACCCGCATCAATTACCTCACTTTGTGCGGTCCCGTTATTGATTGTCAGTTGAGGGTCATCACACGAAATGGTAACATTTAACATTCCTGCCGTTGCATTGGCTCCAATATTTTTCAACGTAACCGCAACAGTGCTGTTACTGGAAATATAGGTCAAGGGAGTAGTATTGTCATTGCTTGCTATAATATAAGGATTATTCATTGGAATACAACTAATTGTTTGATAAATAGTTGTAGTATTGAAAGCGGTAACAACCAGCAACACATCGCCGGGTTCCAAATCGTTTGGAATTTCAACATGTCCATTTTCGTCTGTAATTGCCGAATAATAAAGGTCATTTTGAGAAATGCTCACCATTGCGTTTGGAACAGGATTTCCGTTTGCAGTAATTGTTGTTTCATAAGGAATATTGGACATAATCATATTATTGGAACTTTCAATAATATCGGGCTGTTTCGTTCTTACCTGCAAGGAAGCATCTCCAAAAGTTGTCCATGTTTGCACCGTTTGAACGCAATCAGTAGAAGGGTCTTCCGATAATCCGAGATTAAAAGCATTGATGGCAATAGCGCCAAAAAAAGTACGCTGTTCGTTAGTATTAATTCCACTTTGATCTGAATAATTATTATAATTAAAACCACCAACCAAAATATCGTAAAAATAATCCTGTATTCTCATAGGTTGGTCCCATGGTTGAAGTATTGTTGACATCAAAGTAGCCACGGCACCGCCATTTTGTTTTTTTAACCACGCTTCTGCAAAGCAATCGCCGGAATGATGAAATGCTCCGTTTAGGCACGCCACTGAAACAATAAACGGAAGTTTATCGCCATTTGTAAGATTATTAACATTTGAATTATAAAAATTTGAGGTAACAAATTGAGTTACATCGCCATGTCCGCAATATGCAATAGTCGATGCTCCTAAGTTAATATGTCCTGCTAAAGTAGTTGCATTAGCCCCCGGGTCGTAGTTTTGCTGATGAGTGTTGTAAGTAAACGGGTCTAAACGTTCAGTGAAAATTCTTTGAATATGGGACTTGTCTGTTTCATTATCATCGCCAGGACCTAATGACGAGCCGATACCAATAAAGGTCTCACGCCAGTTAGTGTCCATATTGGGATTTTTTTCATAATTGATGGCTTTGTTTATCTGCGTTTGCAGTTCTACGGCATTGCTACACGAAAAACGCCCTACACTAATATCAGGATAATTATCAGTGCCGACAACGCAGCCAAGTTTTACATCGACAGGTGCATTTTCTTCCACATATATCATATCCGATTTAATATCAGCCCAATCGCCAACTAATTGCACATAAAGAAGAGCGTTATTTTCATTATATTTTTGTTGAATAAGAGTTTTTACATTTGTTCCCGTTGAAACTACCTCTTCTTCAACCTTATAACCTTTTTCTTTTTTCCATTGAATATACGGCTGAATTGTCGCCTCATCTCTTGGGGTTGTAATTACCAGAATATTACCATATTGACCTGCTGCCAATGCAACTCTTGACGGAGAATAATTTAGAAAAATACTTTTATACATTGGTTCTACTTCTCTCAAATGCTGACTGCTCGGATTTATCAGCGGATTAATCGGACTTTGATTATTTTCTACTAATTTGATATTTATTTTTTTATAAATACGCAAAATATTAGTTACCGCATTGTATTGAAAAGGATAAAACTGCACATTTATTCCTCTAACATCGCGGATAATGAACGGTTCACCGATTTCTGAAATTGAACTCGGATAAAATTCATTGACTAACGATGCAGGTGCAATTTTGTAAGGAATTTGACTCGGGTCTTGATTCCTGTAAATTGTTCCTCTTGAAGGTAAAAGCGGATAATCAAGATTAACATCCTGATAATCAACATATTCAATAGCCAAATCAACATTTTTGTCAGCAGGAAGTTGAATATTCACACTTACAACAGGCAACTGAGCCCAACCCTGTTTGTTGGTTGTGGCAGATGCAGAAAATTCAATTGTCTGAAAGGTTGCATTGTTTGTTTGAAATGTTCCCAAACTCCAATCTGTCATCGAGAAAGAAACATTATATTCTCTCTCACTTTTTTGTGAAAATGTGGTTTGATAATTTTGAGCGGAAACCGCACCAAAAATAATCATTAAAAATAAAAAAATCGAGATTTTTTTCATTAGATAATAAAATTAAAAATATATTATTAAATTTGAGTTACACTATTTGTTGTATATCTTTTATTCTTAAAATGCAAAATTAAATAATTATTTTAATAAAATTCTATTTCTTATAAAAAAAAAGTATTTATGAAAAAAAAATGATGTAGTGAACGATTAATAATTTACCGGTAGTCTGTTCGTGTACATAAAAACAAGAGAGGAGTGTTTCACAACAACCCTCTCTATAAATAAATATTTAACTTATTACAACAGAAACATTTCAATATGTGAAAAGTTCTTCTTTTTTCTCTAAAAATTTAACTAAAAATTTAATTTAAGCAAAAAAACTTAATATATATTTTTATAAAAATATTGATTTTTTGCGTTACAAAAGTACAATTAATTTCTGTATCTACAATATTATATTTAGTTTATTTTAAAAATAAATTATCATAATATCAATATTTAATCTATTTTCTCGACAATATGTCTTTTATAGTGTAAAAATATACATAAATCCTCTCAAAATGTAAAAAAAATTTATTTATGAATATTTAGTTTGTTATTTTTTTATTACTTTTGCAAATCAAATTTTTTGTTATATTAAATATCTATTATAAAACACAAATTATTAAAATGGTAAACAACGAATGGAATGACCTTTTCATAGAAATGCTCTATAAAAAATATCCGAAAAGAAAAGATTTAATAAAAGCCTTGATAGAATTACTTCATATTGAACGTGAGGCTATTTATCGAAGGTTACGAAAAGATATTATTTTTCCTACTAACGAAATAATACAAATTGCTTCAAATTGGAATATCTCTATGGACGACATTATTGGGGTTCATTCTGAAAATGCAATTTTTAAAATGCAATTATGGAATTTTATCAATCCGTCTGAAAAAGAATTACATAACATGAAAACTGTAATTGATGGGGTAAAAGTACTAAAAAAAGTTCCGAATGTGGAATATATGGAAGTTTGTAATAAATTTCCGCGTGTGATAGTTTGCGGCTTCCCATATTTACAGCGCCTCGATTTGTTAAAGTGGATGTATCTGTATTCAAATCTTGAAGTTTTACCCTTCTCAAAAATTTTAACTAACGAGAAAGTAATCAGACTTTCGACATCGCTCCGAAGTGCAATAAAATATTTGGGAACCGTTAGTTTTATTTGGGACAGTTTGCTTTTTCATTATGCAGTTTGTGATATACAATTTTTCCATTCCATTTATTTGATAAACGACCAGGAAAAAGAAATATTGAAAAATAACCTGTATGCCTTATTAGATTATATGTCCACGGTAACACACAACGGATGCTGGCCCGAAACAGGCAACAAAGTTAATTTATATATTTCGTATATTAATATTGATACCAATTATCTCTGTTATCACTGTGATGGTGAAACTAAATTATTCAGTATCAGTGTTTTTGGAAAGAATGAACTGTATACGCAAAATCCAATTCAGGCAGAACAATACAGGGAATGGATGATGTCAAAAAAGCGCTCTTCAATACAAATTTCGGAGGCAGACGAAAAAAGTAGAATCGAATATTTTATGAAACAACGTAAAACTATTGATGATTTGTAGAAATTCAAACAAATTATAACATAACAATCTAACACTACGACAATGCTGCTATTGCCGAACCAATCAGATTTGGCTCACTCATTTGTTCAAAAATTTTAACGGTTACCCCTTTTGGCAATAAGCTTTTCAGTTGATTTTCTACCTGATTTTTGTAGTTCGGTGTCTTCCAAAAAACACTCCCATCCACTGCCAAACCGATAGTTTGGGTATTCTTATCTTGTTTTACAAGCACTTGTACCAATCCTGTAATTGATGCAGCCACAAGTTTTGCCGAGCGTTCAGCAATTTGACGGGCTGCCTGAACTTTTTCATCAGCATCATTTTGAATGCCAATAAGTTTGGACAAATCTTCGCCGTTAAAATCATATTTTATTTTTTCTTTCACAAAATAAATTTTGAAAATTTCTCCCAAATAACCACCGGAAATTGCTTTTTCAAAACGCTGAACACCTTTATTATTGGTCGTAGCATCAACCAAATCGTCAATAATTGTTAGGTATGGCGAATGAAAATTCCCAGATTCAAGATTAATGGGAATAAGATTTGTTTGCTTATTATTAAGTTTCTCAATTTTATCGCTACGCATAAGCGAAGCCATATTTGTACCTGTTCCAACAATCAATCCTGCATAATTATCGTAACCTGAAAAACTCAAACCTGCGAACAGACAAGCCACAGTATCGTTTATAACCTTGATATTTTTAAATTCCGTTTTAATAATATCTTTGCGGCTGTTAAGGTATTTTACCAATGGCTCGCCAACGATATTATTCGGGTCATTGGGTTTTTTGTGTTCTCCGAGCATATCAGCAATTGAAATTTCTTTTGCCCAATTCAAAAGGACAGCATCTCCATTGAGGCGCGCCACAGCAGGATATGAAAAGCAGTAACCAATATGCGTAACGGTTTGGTCGAGTATATCCAATTTACTAATCGCATTTGCCATTGCATCAAAGAGGCCATGCTGCTTAAATCCATTGGTTTCTTGTGCTGAAAGCGTGCGGATAACTGTTTCCAAAATTTGCGGTTTACCTTTTGTAAATTCCACAATAGCCGCCCGAAAATTTGTTCCACCCCAATCGAGAGCAAGTACTTTTTCATTAGAAATTTCTTTTCTCGGGGAAATATAAGTAGGAATACACAAAATCTCACTTCTATCTTTTTTCAACCCTTCATTGATTTTATCTTCCAAACAATTGGCAATCTCTTCTAATTGTTCATCAGTTAATTCAAAAATATTTTCCATTTTATATATTTAAAATTAATTTTGAATTTGATAATATTGAATTAGAATTCATTAAAATGCTTTTTCATCTTTTTTGAAAAGCCCCAAAAAAGTTTTAATGATAATAAAAACGTCAAGCATAAACGACCATTTACGGATATAAAAATTGTCGGCGGTAATGCGTTTTTCCATATCATTAATATGTTCCACGGCCCCTCGTAGCCCTGATATTTGTGCAAGTCCAGTAATTCCAGGTGGAACAAAATGTCGAAGATAATACTGGCGGACATTTTTTTTGTAATATTCGTCTTCAGAAACCATGTGCGGACGTGGCCCTACGATAGACATTGTACCGTAAAACACATTTAAAAATTGTGGAAATTCGTCAATGCTGGTTTTACGTAAAAATTTCCCTACGCGTGTGATGCGTTCATCATTTTTCTGAGTATTTTTAATATCGTTGTCATCAGAGGTACGCATCGTTCTGAATTTTATGCAATTAAATCTACGTCCTTTAAAGCCGATTCGTTTTTGAATATAAAAAGTCTTTCCGCCGTCATCAAGTTTGATTGCCAACGCAACTATTGGAATAAGCCATGAAAGCACCAGAATACAAGATGACAAGGCAAAAAGCAAATCAAAAAATCTTTTGAAATATTGATTGAATTTATTATCCAATGGAAAATTCTTGAACGACAAAGTAGGAAAAGTATTTAAATATACCATATCCATCTCACTAAAATTGTCGTTCCTTCGCGACATAATATAATAAACAGTAATATTTTTTGTATACGAATATTGAATAATTTTTTCGTTTTCTTCGGTAGAAAGATTTCCTTCCTGAGAAATAAAAATAATTTTAATATTATTTTTTCGTATGTAATTTTGCAGATTATCAATATTATAATTAAAAATTTGCTGGTCACTGTCGGTTTCCTTGTCAATTAGAAAAATACCGCAAAACCATAGTCCGAAATTTTTCTTTCTTTGAAGATATTTTATAAACTCTTCGGTATTTCGATTTTCATCAATAAAAAGTACATTCCAGTTATTTTTCCCGCGCTCACGTAACCTATCGCCAAAATAAATATACATGATTCGTGTAATAGACATTATTATTGCCAATAAAAAAATAAAAAAAATAAACGGACCCCTATGCATAGGCATGTGCGTAAGTTCTTTTAAAATAATATAAAACAGCGTGAAAATAATCATCTGTTTGAATATTTTTTGAATAATTTCATAATACTGAATAAAACGTGTAAGATTGTATAAATCAGTAGTAAATGCACAGAGAAACCATATAATGACATTGAATATCAATAATTTATATCGAAAAATGAAAATTTGCCAAAGCGAAGTATTATGACCATTTGATGTTTGATAGTTTAGAATTACAACAGCCGAAAGCAACAAAACCAATACAATGTCAACAATTATTTGGATAATATTGTGATATTTAAGAATATTAGAATTTCTCATTGTAATTTATTATAATGGTAATTATGTGTACACAAAAACAAAGTAGTCCAAAATTGCTTTTATTGTACTCTCACTTTTGTGATTCCGTTGGGATTCAAACCCAAGACCCACAGCTTAGAAGAGTTTTTATAACTTTATAAAGCATTGATTATCAGTATTATATTTTTAACTACACTATTTTTGCATTAAATTTACATTTTTTTTGCGCTATTTTTTTGTTATGTTTTTATTATACTTTTTTTTCTATAAAATCATATTCTTCTTGCAGTGCTGCGCGCTTATACAATGCTGTTTTAGCAATTGTTGATAAACCTTTACAGATAGTGCCGAAAGCAAAAGAACTAATGGCAATAGGAAAAAATAAAGATGCTAACGAAATACCTGTCATTGCGTTATCTTTTCCTGACCAACTATCCATATTTACCAAGTACATGATGAAACCTACTAAAGTAACCATAGTTGATATAGCGCCTATAACTAAAAAAAATATTCCAAAACCATTCAATGTTTTTACCCCGCTATTTGAATAATCTAAATAAATCGTTTTTCTATCTTCCATTCTCTATAAATTTTTTATGTTATTTATTCCATTCTAATCCCTTTGGATAAAATATAATTTGTTTGTATCCTGCCTCATAAAACTCTGCTTCTATAATAAATTTTTTTGCCATTTTTAGTTTAGAAATTAACTTTGATGTATTTCCTAAAAAAACAATATTTGCTCCGCCTGATGTTGATTCGTTTGCAGAAACCCTAAAAGGTGCTTCTTCGTCAAATTTGACACGATATGTTTTATCTCCGCTATATCCTGCAATAAATTGACAAGATGAGCCTGTTAAATATACATTAGTACTTCCTCTCCATTTTCTAATTGTCAGTTTGAAATTAGATTTACCATAAGGAAAATCAAATTCAATTGAATTGTCTGAATTTAATGAAGCAATAGCCATTTTTGAATTATCCATATTGTCAATCTCTTCAAATAATTCCAATTACTTTTTTTTTCTTCTACTTTAACTTTATCAGTTGAAGATTCTGCCTTCTCACTATTTTCATTTGGTTTTGTTTGAGATATTGCATAATTAGGACTCTCTAAATCTTTATATGCCGCTTCACGCAGTTTTTCATACTCAGAATTCTTTGAATTTGTATTATTACACGATATTACACTAAATATTATTACGGCAACTGTTATTAATTTTCTCATCTTTATTTATTTTTTAATGTTAATAATTCGATTATCCGTTCTTTATCTTTTATTATTTGTTCTAAAAGAGAAATTTTTAAATTTGCTTTTTCAAGTTCCTGTCTGCAAGTATTTATTTCAATGTTTCCTGTAATTGGGCTATAGTTACCATTTGTATGATGTCCAATATTATTATTTATTTGCTGATTATTGTCCATCTCGCCAATTCCTGTTAATAACCATGTAATATTTAGGTCTGGAAATTTTAGAGCGATGCTTTCTAATTTATCAGGTTGAATACTTTTTCTCATACTTCCAACATATCCATTTGACACTCCAATTGCATTTTCAAAAAAATTTATATTTATTTTTTTGAAGCATAAATAATCTTTAAGTCGCTGTTTTACACTATTTTCCATAAATTTATTATTTATAATCATTCTAAATTACTAAATATTGCTCTAAAATATTTGCGCAATCCAAAGCAATACTCTATCTTTGCGCCGTCAATTTTTTTATTGACGGCAGTACATAAAAAAGGCTGTCCGCTTTGATTCGGAATTACTGCAATTATTACGGCGCAAATGTACAACTTTTTTTATTATCTGCAAAAAAATCCTGCTGCCTTCCGGCAAATGAGCCGAAGCGTTGCAGTGAAAACAGTAACACAGCGGGATTTTTATTTTGAAATTATTACTTGTCGGAGTATAAAAAATAAATCATTGATTTTGAACAGGTTTTTTTTCAATCCGACAGTTGAAAAGAAACCTGTTTTATTTAAAAAAAAATTTTATGAAAAACGTAAAATTGAAAGTAAAAGTGCTGCAATCATAGAAAAATATGAATGTACCCTGTAATTTATGACGGTTGCAAATGGAATGAAACTTCAATCGGTTGCCCTGTTCGCTGTAAATTCTGTCATTTTTCGCACAATAGAAAATGGGTTGCAGGAGAAAATAACACTTTTGAATGGCTAATAAAAAACAGAACAATTGAATGTTTGATAAAAGATATTCCGCAAAAAGTAACAGAAAAACAAGGTTGGATTAAATCAGCAATAGACGGTTATAGTGAGAGATTGCGGATTGCCTACGGTAAAAAATTTGCAACATGGCAAAATATTGAAAATGCGCTTGACCACATTATGGAGTTCGAAGGAACTACTAAATTACATTTATACAACATTCATAATCTACCAACCGAAACCGAAATTGATAGACAAGAATTTTACAACTTTTTCCGAGATTATGCCGAAAATAATATGAAAACAAATGGAAAATTGATTGTAGAAATTCATAATACACCGTTTCGCCCAACCATAAATACGCCGCTTGAACGTGCAGAAGTGAAATTGTATCCACAAGCAAAACCGTTAAATTATGCCTTTTTGAAAAATAGAAGCAATTTAGAATACAAAAAAGATAGTCTTGTCATTGCAGAAGGAGATGGTTTTATTGTTCGTTGGACTAAATTCATAGAAATGCCGTTTAAGCATTTAAAAGATGTTATTGCTATTCGCTACGGAATAGATGCAGATATTATACACGAAATTTCGACAGGAAATTACGATAATATGAGTAGTGCAGATTCAATAGATAAACTTACAAAAAGATATGATTTAACGCCATATTTACGCGAATACAACCAATCCGAGCAACTTCCTTTCAAATGGGTAAAATAATTTATTAAATATTTTGCAGAATGAAAAATAAGTATTACCTTTGCACCCGAAAGCAATTTACAATAAGGCTTAAGCCGTAGTGAATTAGCACTATACAGCGGGATTTACTCGCTGTTTTTTATGTTCTAAAATTTTTCCTGCGGCTAAAAATTTTTTCCTTTGATTTTTAGGGTGGGTAAAAAAAACACTTCAATTTCTAAATTGACCTTTTGGGTTGGTTCAAAGCCGCTTTAGCGGCAATTTTTTAACCAAAAAGTAACTTATCTTTTGGTTACATTAATTTTTCCAAGTTCCCAAAGCACAAATAGATATTTTTCTATCGGCAAAGTTCCTTTAAAATGTAATTGTTTGTAATTATTCGCAGTACTGCATTTTATACTACTACCTCTATACCACCCAAGCCGCGTGGTTGCTATCTCGAACAATTCTTTTATTTCTGCTTCGGTCATATTATTTTAAATTTGTGTCCCAAAAAATCACATTATCACGGTAAATTTCCAAAGTTCGCAACATTGCTTCGGCAAGTTCAATCTGATAATCGGCAATCTCTCTATCGCCATTTGCACGTTGCAGTAAGTCATTATAATTTTGTTTTGTGCGCTCTATTGTCAATTTCTGCTGTTTAATTTGATTTTCAATTCCTAAGTCATCGTTTGGCGTTCTATTTATTTCGGCGTGAATGTACTTTTTTAATGCCTTTTTTAAAAGAACCTGAACCCGATTTTTTGTTTCCGTTTTTACTTCAAAATAATACAGGAAATCAATGATTTGCAAAACTAAGCCGCCATTTTTTAACGGCGTGTGAATGCCTGCAAGTTCGTTGTTTTCAATATTTTCAAATTTGCGTAAAAAAGCGTTGTACATCTCATTTTTTGGAAAGTGAACAACTTGCGCCACAAAACCGACTTCACGGTCGAGGCAAACAATATAATCGCTCGGATAACTTTCCGACCTCGTGCGGTCAATCAAAAATAAAGGATATTCTCGTTTATTCATATTAAAAAAATTGCCCCGATTACCGCTCGGGGCGGGCGGATTAAAATTATTCGTCTATTTCTTCCTCTATAAAATATCTTCTTGAATCCCATTCATAAGAACGTGTTCTATCAGAAAATGTTTTATTTGCGCCAAAAAGATATGGACTACTTTGAATTACGGCTAACCCCCAATTTTTTGCATAATTCCTTTCAGAACTATATTGGTTGTTATACATTTCAAGCAACTTTTTTTGAGCAACTTTGAGTGTTAGTCCTGTCTCAAGTGTTTTGTTTCCACCTTTTTTTGACCCAATGTAAGGGTTAGTAAATTCTAATTTAATTCTATAAGTTTTCATTGTAATTTTACACCTATAACCCTGGGTGTGCGGTTCTATTTTTTTATTAAATTAATTATGATACAAAAGTACAAAAAAAAATAATTCCCTCCAAATTTCTGGCAAAAATATAACAAAGTTTAACTAAAAACACAAAGATTTAACTTTTATATACAAAAAAGCCCGCTTACACGGGCTTTTTCCACTTTTTGTTTGTGCTTGCGATTAAAATGTTATTTAATCACTGTTGCTATTTTGCATCCATTGTTTTTGAGAGATAAATACGTTTTCTTGGAAATTGCAAACGATTGACCTTTTCCTCCTGTTTTACTTGCAAAATGAATTAAACAAAATGCTCTATGACCACCTTTTTCTCCAAAAACTTTTCTTTTGTCATAGCTTACGATAAACATATTTGCATAATTACCTCCATTTACATAATTTCTAACTTTTTCTATTGTCATATTTTTTAAAACACGTTTTATAAAACCCTCGTGTGTCTGCTCTTTTGTCTTTCGACTATTATTTTTATTTAAATTAATCATGCTCTCGTCAAATAGTTGTAAGATAAATATCTTTCTATTGCGCTGCCGTTATCCAAGCAATCAATCAAAAAATCTTTATTTTCGTTATATTTCTGAAAATTAATGATTTTTGCCGTTTGCTCTACTTTTCTGATTTTTTTTATTCTAAAATTATTCATATCTTTGCACATTTCTATTAAAAATTAAATTTTGTTATTAATTTAATTGAAGTGGAGCAGGAGCATACCTGCTCCACTTTTTATTACTTTCAGGCTGCCTTTTGCAAATTAACTTTTTCAATTTGTTGGGGCTGCTGTGCGCTCATAATTTCTCTTACTTCCTTTTCAGCTTTAATAAGAGCTTCGCAAATATCCGATTTCCAGATTGTTAGAACCTGTTCGATGCTTTTTGGATTTGATGTTTTTATTACCCTACCCTTTACATCTACAATTTGCATCATTGCCTGCTCGTTTTCGTGTAAAATCACAAAACTATCTACTTCGGCTTTTTTTGCCTTGATTGTTTGGTACTTTTGCACCAATTGAGCGGTTTTCTCGGCTTTCGCCTGCAATTCTTCAATTGACGGCTCTTGCGTGTTGTTCTTAAAACTTTCCCAATCTCTTTTGTCCATCTCGTCCAAAATTTTGGTGTCGCTTCCTGTGAGATTTTGCATTTGGTTTGCAAACTCATTGTCTTTTTTTGTAACAATTGCTACAACTGTTTTTTTCCCTTGTGCATTTTCTGCAACTAATTTTTTCGATTCCATTACTTAAATTTTTAATTTATTATTTTGGGAATATTCCCTTTTTTTATTTGATACAAAAGTACAAAAAAAAATAATGCGCTCCAAATTTATTTCGCTGAAAATCAATTACTTATCAATATTCCATAATAAATAAAGTGCAGTAATGCGGTTTATATTTTAGAGAATGATTTTAAAAAAATCTTTTCTGTTCGCAGTCGAAAAATCTCTTTTAACACATCAAATCTCAAAAAAACACGTTAAAAAACCTTTCAAATATATACAAATGTTAAAGTTTTAGTTTTTTGGTGGTAAAATATCACTAAAAATTTGTTTTTTTTTGAAAATAAAAAACATAAAAATCTGATATTTAAAGTTTTTGCTATACTTTTTCTTGTAAAAAGTATAATATTTAACAACTAAGAGCAGCCCAACCTAGCTGCGATTTGCGCCTGCAAATGTTTTTGTATAGTGATATATGATTATAAATATTTGAAAATAAAGATTTTACGCTAAAAAAATGCCACGTAGATACGAGAAAAATCCGCTTTGAATTGCCACGTATTTTTTATGAGACATAAGGCGAATAAAAAATACCATGTAAAAGAATATTGCCTAAGCAATACCGCTTTATAAATAAAAAATCCCCGCACGGCTCTTATGCGGGGAATGTGTAATAATCAATATAAGTTGAGCCTATTCAAGATTTTTTGCTACTGTTCTTATGCGTTCGGCAAAATCATACAGGGCATCTCGTAATTGCAAACGTTCACTATAATCAAAATCGCCTGCACCGCCGTTGCCATCTACTCCACGCAATTTGTTATAAAACCACGGTATCGATTTGTCAGGAAAATAACGCTGTGCTATTTTTGACCATGTTACCTCAACGCTAATATCTCTTATTAATGTAGAGGTAGGTACTTCTTTTTCTAAAACTGATGTACTCATATATTTTTTTGTTTAAAAAAAAGCCCCCGCCCGCTTTTCAAACGGGGGCTTTCGGTTTAAGTTAATAATGTCATTTCAAATAAATCTCTTACATACTCTTCCATTTTCAATGAATAATTGTGTTTGGAATTTTTGAAATTGCGAATTGCTTCTATCAATTCAATTTCCTTTTCTGTTAATTCTTTCTGTTTCATATAACTTATATTTAAATGATTATTACACTGCAAAGTTACTATAATTTTTTATAGTAACAAAATATTTTCTCAAAAAAACGCATTTTTAACTAAACTTTAACATAAGTGTTAATTAATGTTTGTTTTTTTGCATTATTAAAATTTCATTGTACTTTTGCAATGCCAGAATATATTATAGAGCAGCAGTGTGTACACGGCTACATTCCTTTTTTTATTGCTGCTTCTGTAATAATATGTTTTGGCGAACTGGGGGATGGCAGCCGTTTTTCTGCCTATATTTTAAAACTTATGCAGATGTACAAACAATTGAAAATTATTTACAAAATTACTCCACACTGCTTTGATGATGTGCAGTGCGTTATTAATGAGATTGATAGCGAAACAAATATGTTACCTGTTGGTATTATCTTTGACGGAAACGAATATGAGTTTCCGAATGATTTTGAAAAATTAAAAAAAATAATTACCTTTGAAATTTAAATTATTATAATTATGCTTTATTTATTAATTGCCGTTTGCATTATTCTTGCGGTTCTTGTTATACTACTTTATTACAAAAATTATTTATTAAACTGGAAAGTTGGATATTATGAATATTGGATTAAGAAGTATAAGGACAGGTTTGATAAGGAACAATATGAATTTATTGAAGATGTATTAAAGCGAGAATACTTTAATGAAAAATATTTCAAAAATAAATTTCCTGAAAACTTAAAATCCATAATAAAAGCCCAGAAAAAAAAATCGGGGCTTTTTATTTTTGTCCTTTCGTAAAAAAAATCATTGCGGTTATTTTGCATTTGTAAAAATCCGTAAAGCAATGAAAGTATTTGAAGCAATTCATCAGATGCGAGAGATGTCCAAACGTGAGCAGCCGTTTTCATTTTCGTTTATGAGTTTCTCACGTACCAAGCAAACAAGCGATGGAATAGTTAATGTTAATCGCGGTTTGTTGCGCCGCCGTCCTGCAAAAGACCACTCACGCAGTCAATATGAGCCGTTGATGGAGAACTATTACGACCTTGATGCTCAGGCAGACCGCCGCTTCTGGCAAATGCTTTTACTTTCATTTAACGGGCAAACAGTTGAACTGCAATGAATAAGATAGAACAATTAACGCCTACAACACGCATATTTACTACAGGTGTAGCCGCTTATACTTTTAGCACCGGCAATGTTGTAAGTAATCCTTCGTATTTTACTTTTAGCGAAGACCATAACTTTGAAGACACTCCTGTAATGTTATATGGCTACAAGATGTTACCATACGGACCAAATAATGATTTGCCGAACTTTATTCGCAGCATAATGGAAAAGAATAATCTTGCGCCGGGTATTTTAAATCGTGAGATTGGATTACTTTATGGAGCTGGACCTGCATTATATCGTTTGCATTATATTGAAGGTGAGATACATCGTGATTATGACACTGATAAAGAGATTTGGAATTGGTTAAAATCGTGGAATTATAAAAAATATATTCAGATGGCAATAACCGAATACAAGTATATGAATGGTTTTTTTAGCCGTCAGTATAGGAATAAAGGTGCTCGTGCGCATATTAGCAAACCTTTTATCAGACAACTTGAAATTGTGCCAAGTATTAATGCGCGGCTCGAATGGGTAAACAGATTCAGGAGCGTTGTGAAACGCATGAGAATCAACCCTGCACCGCTTGGCTGAGGTGCAGGGAACAAAAAAAAGCGTTCTTTGAAATATTGAGTTACCGAAAAAAGTTTTAATTGTGGCGAATTCGCCATAATTAAATTTTTTAAATAAATAATAAAACTTTAATAAGTTGTTGATATTTTTTTTGTAACTTTGCAAAATGAAAAAGTGTCAATTTTGATACTTTTAAAACAAGTAAATTATTAAAATTATGTCGGACATAGAAATTTACGATAGTGAAGGGTTAAGCTTTGAAGACTTTAAAAATCAAAACGGAATAACTTTTTGGTGGGCATCGGAAGTACTTTTAATGTTGGGCTATCAAGATTTAAAATCATTTAAACCCACTATCTCTCGTGCAACAAGAGCATTGATTTCGCTTGGCATCGACCATTATGAAAATATAATGCACACGGTTAGAGATGATGGACGAGAAGATTTTAAACTTACTCGGTTTGCTTGCTATATCGTTGCAATGAACGCCGACCCGAAGAAGAAAGAAGTTGCACAAGTTCAGGCATATTTTGCTCAACAAACACGGAATTTCGAATTAGTTACGCAAGGTAGCGGAGGTATTGATAGGATTTTAATTCGCGAGGAAATTACAGAAGGATACAAATCATTAACAGCAGCAGCAAAAAAATCAGGAGTTGTAGATTTTGCAAAGTTTCAAAATGAAGGATATCGCGGAATGTATAATATGATGAATGTACAACTTGCGCACCGTAGGGGCGTAGATAAGGGACATTTATTTGACACAATGGGACGTACAGAATTAGCGGCAAACTTATTTAGAATGACGCAAACAGAAGAAGGGATAAAATCACAAAAAGTTAAAAGCGCAGAATTAGCAGAGCGAACTCACTACGATGTAGGCAGGGAAGTACGAAATATGGTAATAAAAAATACGGGTAAAAATCCGGAATCTTTACCACAAGAAAGAGAAATACCACATATCAAACGCGAACTTAAGCAGGGTTTAAAAGAATTAAAAAAACTTGATAACCCCAAAAATAAAAAATAACTATACTATTTCTCTGTTTTTTCCGAAGCGTTAAGTTCCACTTGACAGGTTAGTAGGAAAAATGGGGAAAATCTAATCGGTAACTCAAATATTCAGAGTTGCCGATTTTTTTTATGTGTAAAAATAAAATTAAAGGATATGAAAAATAGAAAGAATAGAAAAATTTGGTTTGTTTATGGTGATTGGGAGGCAACACTTTTGATTATTTGCCTTGTAATAGTTGCTGTGCTGTTTTTCTTTCTTTTTGTAGGTTGCACGCCGACAAAAAAGACATTAAAACAGACTATCACCGCGCAAAGCGAG
>WQYU01000054.1 GCA_009781075.1 Paludibacter sp.
AATGCCTTTCTTACAAACGAAAGACCAAACTCGCAGAAGAAAATCGCATATTTTAAGGCGCAAACCGCGTCGCTCCTGCTGTGGCAGGCAAATGAAATCATGCGCTTACGCTAAAGTTATTGCTGTTAACAGGGGTTTTAATGGATACTTGATTGGATTTATAGAAGAAAGATATAACTTGATTTTAGATTTCGGATTGAAAAAAGACCTGTTACATTTTAAAAACGTAACAGGTCTAAAATTGTCTTGCCATTGACACAGAGGATAAGTATTATTCTTTTACAAATTTCCCTGTTCTATTTCCTGATTTGAGGAAATAAACGCCGCTTGTCAATTTTTCTACATTTATTGTTGTTGCCTCGCCTGCTAATTTTCCCTGCATAACCACTTGCCCCGATATGCTGAAAATAGTATAGTCACCATTTCCTAAGTTGTAATTGGAAATTTTTAATTCATAATCGGTTGGGTTGGGGTAGAGAGTAAGTTGATTGTATTCAATATCATCTATACCAGCTGCAACTTCAAATATTGCAGTAAGGGTAATATTTTGCATAACCGATAACGTACGCGGATTATCAGTATTATTGTCACTCCACTTTACGAATTGATAACCTGTGTTTGCTGTTGCCTGAATTACTGCTTCATTGCTTGCACATGTGGGCTGCTGCGTGACACTCGCACTACCCATTGTGTTATCATTGCTTTGAACGGTGATTGTATTACTTACAGGTGGTTCTTGAAAATTACTAAAATAATTTGCCCAAGCCGAGTTTTCATAGTATGTTTCCATACCGCAGGCAATGTATACGGGGATAGAAGATGGTACATTCTGAAAAACAAAGTAGCCAAGCTGAGGTACAGGAGGGGTACTTTTTAAACAGGTGATAGATGTTAAACTGCTGCAATATTCAAAAGCCGCATATTCAATAGAAATAACCGAATTGGGAATGGTTAATTCACCTGTTAATCCGCTACAATCGGCAAAAGCCGCTTTTCCAATAGTAGTAACCGAATTTCCAATAGTTACTGATGTTAATCCGCTACATATCATAAAAGCCTGGTCTCCAATAGTAGTAACCGAATTTCCAATAGTTACTGATGTTAATCCACTGCATTCCTGAAAAGCCGCATATCCAATAGAAGAAACCGAATTAGGAATTGTTAATTCACCGGTTAAACCACCACATTTATAAAAAACTGCTTTTCCAATAGCAGTAACTGAATTTCCAATAGTTAATGATGTTAATCCGCTGCATTCCAGAAAAGCCCAATCACCTATGGTAATAACCGAATTAGGAATTGTTAATTCACTGGTTAAACCGCTACAATTGGAAAACGCCTGTTCTCCAATTGTAGTAACTGAATTTCCAATAGTTAATGATGTTAATCCATTACAATCGTAAAAAGCATAGTCACCAATAGTTAAAACTGAATTAGGAATAGTTAATGAATCGGTTAATCTGTCACAGGCAGTAAATGCCCAATTTCCAATAGACGTAACAGAATTCCCAATATTCAATTCTGTTAAACCACTGCAACAATAAAAAGCATAATCACCAATAGACGTAACAGAATTTCCAATAATTAATTCTGTTAAACCACTGCAAGAGTAAAAAGCATTATGTCCAATCGTAATAACCGAGTTAGGAATTGTCAATGTGCCTGTTAATCCACTGCAATAATTAAAAGCATAATTGCCTATTGCAGTAACCGAGTTAGGAATTGTTAGTGTGCCTGTTAAACCACTGCAATAATTAAAAGCACCATATCCAATAGTAGTAACCGAATTCCCAATAGTTACTGTTGTTAAACCACTGCAATAGTTAAAAGCATCATCTCCAATAGTTGTAACTGAATTTGGGATTATTAATGTGCCTGTTAAACCGAGACAATTTGTAAAAGCTTCACCTCCAATATCAGTAACAGAATCTGTAATAGTTACTGATGTTAAACCACTGCAAGCAGCAAAAGCCCAATCGCTTATCACAGTAACCGAATTGGGGATAGTATAAGCACCTGATTTTCCTTCAGGACATTGAATGAGAGTTGTTTTATTTTTATTGAATAATACTCCATTATCGGAACTGTAATTTGGATTATTATTATCAACATTTATTGCTGTTAAGCCACTGCAACCCTTAAAAGCATAATTGCCTATTGCAGTAACCGAATTAGGAATAGTGTAAGCGCCAGATTTTCCTGCAGGACATTGAATCAAGGTTGTTTTATTTTTGTTAAATAATACTCCATTATCAGAACTGTAATTTGGATTATTATCATCAACATTTATTGCGGTTAAGCTGTTGCAATAATCAAAAGCATAATCTCCAATAGTAGTAACCGAATTTCCAATAGTTACTGATGTTAAACTGCTGCAATAATAAAAAGCATAATCTCCAATCGTAGTAACCGAATTGGGAATAGTTACCGATGTTAAACTGCTGCAATAATAAAAAGCACCATCTCTTATCGTAGTAACCGAATTAGAAATAGTTACCGATGTTAATCTGCTGCAATTATAAAAAGCACAAGTTCCAATAGTGGTAACTCCTGTGTTAATTGTTACTGTTGTAATATAGCCATTAATACTATACCACGGTTGAGAATTACACTGAAAATCTTGCATTGCACCAGTTCCACTAATGGTAAGGGTAAGGTCCGGAAATGTACCTGTAAGTTGCCATGTAAGGTTTGTACCACAGGTGCCGCTTGTTTGTGAATTTGCTTTGTTTGTAAAGGTACAAAAGCATAAAACCGTTAAAAAAAGGATAATTTTTTTCATACAAAATAATGTTTAAAAATTCGCCGCAAAGATAAAACATATTTTTGAAATAATACATAAAAATTAAGAATTATTTTTTCAAATGTTTAAACAATAAAAAAATGCAAAAGACAGAAATTTACACTCTAATAATCTTTGCACCGATGGCGTTGAGGCGCTCGTCAATTCGTTCGTATCCGCGGTCAATTTGCTCTATATTATGGATTGTACTTGTACCTTCGGCACACATTGCGGCAATTAGCAATGCAATTCCTGCGCGGATATCAGGTGAAACCATTGTTGCCGCCCGTAAATGAAGATTTTTCCCCATCCCAATAACAGTGGCGCGGTGTGGGTCACAGAGAATAATTTGTGCACCCATATCTATAAGTTTATCAACAAAAAAAAGTCGGCTCTCAAACATTTTTTGATGAATCAGTACGCTGCCGATTGCTTTTGTGGCTACAACAAGGAAGACGCTCAAAAGGTCGGGTGTAAGACCTGGCCAAGGAGCATCAGATATTGTCATTATTGAGCCATCAATAAACGATTCTATTGTATATTTGCATTGAGATGGAATGATAATTTTATTTTTTTTGTTAATAATTTTTATCCCCATTCGTGCGAAACTTTCAGGAATAATACCTAACTGGTTAACATCCACATTGTTAATGGTCAAATGTGAACATGTCATTGCTGCCATTCCGATAAAACTACCCACTTCAATCATATCAGGCAATAGGCGATGAGAGCATCCTTTAAGTGAAGTTACCCCCTCAATTGTCAGTAAATTAGAACCAATACCTCTAATTTTTGCCCCCATAGCGTTTAGCATTATGCAAAGTTGCTGTACGTATGGCTCGCACGCTGCATTGTAGATTGTTGTTATACCTTTTGCAAAAACTGAAGCCATTATTACATTTGCAGTACCTGTTACAGATGCTTCGTCAAGCAAAATATAGGCGCCATTCAGATTATTGCCACGAATTTCAAATACCTTCTTATTTGAGTCGTAGTTGAACACCGCTCCGAGTTTTTCAATTCCTATAAAATGAGTATCTAACCTTCTCCTGCCTATTTTATCACCACCGGGCTTGGGAATTTCCGCCAGTCCGTAACGCGCCAAAAGCGGTCCCACAATCATTACCGAACCGCGCAGAGACGATGTCTGTTTATGATATTTTTCGGTTTTAAGATAATCCAAATTAATATTTTCTGCCTTAAAACTATACTCATGGGGCGAAATTTGCTCAATTTCCACTCCTAAATCACGCAGAAGAACAATTAAATTCATAACATCGAGAATGTCAGGAATATTGGCTATTGTAACCTTTTCTTTTGTCAGCAGCGTAGCACAAATCACCTGCAACGCCTCATTTTTTGCTCCCTGAGGTGTAATTTCGCCTGATAGATTATGTCCTCCTTCAATAATAAATGATGGCATAAAATTATTAATTAAAAAATAAGAAAACAGAATTCGCAAAAATACAAAATATTTATTAACTTTGGCAAAAGAGATACGTTTTAATTGCAAAATAATTAGATTTGGGCAGTTATATTGAAAGGTTGCTTTCGGATCTAAAACTGTGCAAGACAGGCAACTTGTACGCTTAATATTTTTTACATTTTCAAATAAAAATCTTTTACCAGTTCTGTATATTCTTTGGTATAAATGCCACGCTGTTTGGTTTCGAGAAGTAGAAAATCTTCTGTAAGTGTTTGATTTTCATTATTTTTATTTAATATAAATTCTAATAAAATTCTTTTGGCAGGCATATTTTCTTTTGGAAAAACTTTTGTGCAACGACTGAGTGCCAATCCGATTTTTTGTGCAAAATTTTTTGCTTTTTCACCTTCTGCCAAAGGTAAAATAATCGAAATTTTCCCTTCTTCGGTAAGTAAATTCTTGGCATTTGTGAGTAATTCTTCGTGGGTCAAACAAACAGAATGACGTGCAATATTTCGCTTATTTTCAGGAGATTGCAATGAATTTACAAAAAAAGGCGGATTACAAATTACAAGGTCAAATTTTTCCCTTTTAGATAAAAATTTTCTAAAATCGATTTTTTTTATCGAAATTCGGTTAGAAAATTGGGAATTTCGAAAATTTTCCTGTGCCTGTAAAACCGAATTATTGTCAATATCAATGGCTTTAATCTTTGCCGTACAATTCCGTTGGGCAATCATCAAGGCAATCAAACCGCTTCCCGTACCAACATCAAGCACATTTGTTATACCTTCAACGTCTGCCCACGCACCAAGCAAAACCCCATCGACACCAACTTTAAAGGTACAACAATTGTGAAAAACAGTAAATTTTTTAAATTGAAAATATGAATTACCCATTGCGGATATTTTGTTTTTTATCCTAATAATTTATGCTGTAAAATATTAAATATTAAGATATTAGTATGAAAAATAAATAATTTTATGGTGAAGGCTCGGATGCGTTGCTCTGGCGGTGCAGTGCCGACTGATTGTACCTTTTGCTCTGCAATTTGGCGTATTGGTGTTCGGTAAGTACTTTTTGTAGTTCATCATTTTTGTTTTTGATGCGTTCCACTGCTTTGCGGCGGTCATTAGATTGCTGTCGTTGTTTTTCGTATTTCAAATTGATATTATAAACAAGTTTTTCCTGTGTTGGTGTAAGGTTCAGGTCGGTTTTCATTCGTTCTGTTTGCCGCAATGCCTCCGTTTCGGGCGACCGTACAGACCCGACTCCATTTTCATCTGTTTGTGCGAATATTTGTAACGTACTGAAAATGAGTATCGTAATTATTATAAAAAATGATTTTATAAAAAATTTCATCCGAAAAATACTTGTTATTTGAACAAAAAGTATTTTTTTGCAGCAATGATTGTGCCATTATTTATTAAATGCGTTCAATTTTAACGAAGTAATAATTTTTTTTGTATTTAATGAAAAATCGCCATTGATAATCCACGAATAATATCCAGGGTCTATTTCAAAAACATCTAAAACTTTCATTCCCTTATATTTACCAAAATTAAAGACAATTTCTCCCTTTTCGTTTTCAATAATTCTGCCTGCAAAATCAACATTTTTTGTATAATAAGTAAAATTAGATAAAAAATTAGTAGAATTTTCAAGTTCCGGATATCTATCTAATTGAGCCATAAGTATTTCGCAAGTTGCCCGCGTATCGGCTTCTGCGGTGTGAGCATTTTCGAGATTTTTGTTGCAATAAAATTTATAAGCGGCAGCAAGTGTTCGCTGTTCCATTTTGTGAAATACAACCTGCACGTCAATCATTTTATTGTGCGATAGGTCAATATTGCATTCGGCGCGAATAAATTCCTCTGCAAGAAGTGGCACATCAAAGCGATTGGAGTTAAATCCGGCGATGTCGCAATTTGTAAAATCGCGCTCCAACTGCTGGGATATTTGCTTGAAAGTAGGACAGTTAGCAACATCCGCATCTGAAATATTATGTATTTCTGTTGCCGCCTGTGGAATGTGCATTTGTGGATTTAAACGATAAGTTTTTGCCTCTTCGTGCCCATCAGGGAACACTTTAAGGTAAGAAATCTCAACAATACGGTCTTTTACCGTATCTATTCCGGTGCTTTCTATATCAAAAAAAATAAGCGGACGAGTTAATTTTAATTTCATTTTGAATATTTTAACGTTTAGTGTTTTTTAGTATTTATAATTGATATTAATTGATTTATAAAGTATTATGCTCAAATTTAAAGGCAAAAATACATAATTATTTGTAATGAAAAAAAATCATAATGCCCGGCGCCCAAAACTGTGATAATCATCTTTTTCTATCTCAATGTCAGGTTCAATGAATTTTTCTTTTTTCTCTATTTTGAATGAAAGATATTTAATTGATATTGAACGAGATAACCATTGCTGTTCGTAAAACGTTTTGATACCAAGTTCATTTGAAGGCAGCGGCTGAGCATACAAATCGTCAATTTGTGTAATTATTTGATAATCATTAATTTTAAGCGTCTCTTTTGTGTAAGTAAAAAGGAAATTACTGTCGGTTTTTAAATGAATAATTCCATTATTTACAACAAATTGCTGATAAAGTCGCAGAAAGTTTGTGGAAGTAAGCCGTTTATTCACTTTTTTCATTTGTGGGTCGGGGAAAGTAAGCCATATTTGGCTCACCTCGTCGACTGCGAAAAATCTGTTAATCATCTCAATATCAGTGCGAATGAAGGCGACATTTTTCATTGCTTTGTCAAAACTTTTTTTTGCACCTGTCCACATTCGCGCCCCCTTAATATCTACTCCAATAAAATTAATGTCCGAATATTTTTCCGCCAACTCAACTGTATATTCTCCTTTGCCGCAGCCGAGTTCCAAAACTATCGGATTTGAATTTTTGAAAATATTTTTTCGCCATTTTCCCTGAAAATTCGGTAATTTTCCATTTAAAATTTCATTGGAAGGCACCTGAATAACGTGCGGAAAAGTAGCCATTTCAGCAAATTTTGCGAGTTTATTTTTGCTCATTATGGAAAAATTTACGGTAAAAGTACAAAAAATGATTTACATTGAATTTTGTAGCAAATACCTCCCATTTATGCTTCAACAAAACTTAATATTGTTCGCTATCATTAGGAAAACTATTTGTTTTTACATCTGTAACATATTGTTGTAGTGCATTTTGCATAATAGTTTTCATGTCGGCATAGCGACGTAAAAATCGGGGTGAGAAGTCCTGTGTCAATCCGAGCATATCGTGTAATACAAGTACTTGACCATCAGTATACTTACCAGCACCTATACCAATAATTGGAATATCCAATTCTTCGGTAACACGCTTTCCAAGCATTGCAGGAATTTTTTCCAAAACAATGGCAAAACAACCTGCCTGCTCAAGCAAATGAGCATCACGCGCAAGTTTTTCGGCTTCAAAATTTTCTTTGGCACGAACTGCATACGAACCAAACTTGTTGATTGACTGCGGTGTAAGTCCAAGATGCCCCATTATTGGAATACCGGCAGAAATAATTCGAGTAACTGATTCGAGAATTTCCTCGCCTCCTTCCATTTTAATGCAGTCTGCGCCCGTCTCTTTCATAATTCGGATTGCAGAGGCAACTGCTTTCACCGGATTGCCCTGATACGAGCCGAACGGCATATCAACAACAACGAGTGCACGATTCACCGCTTTAAAAACAGATTTTCCCATAAAAATCATCTGATCGAGCGTAATAGGAAGTGTGGTAAGATTACCGCACACTACATTTGAGGCAGAATCACCTACAAGAATCACATCAACTCCTGCCACATCAACTATCGCTGCCATAGTATAGTCGTATGCGGTGAGCATACTTATTTTTTCGCAGCGTTGCTTCATTTCCAAAAGCCGCTGCGTTGTTACTTTGCGAGTATCTTCTGTATGAACGGACATAATTTTTTAGAATTAAAAGGAAAAAAATAATGAAATTTTCGCTTGCAAATGTAGTAAGAAAATTTGTGTTGATAACTAAACGATTTTAAAATATACAAATCATTTACATTAAACACTTAATTTATTGCATATTATGTAGGACAATATTTTGAATAAAAAACTAAATAACCGTATATATTGCTCTTAAATTTCGTCCATATCCGTTGTAATCGAGTCCATACCCTACAATAAAATCGTTCGGAATTTTTATTCCTACATAATCTACGGTAATTTTTCTGGTCATTGCATCAGGTTTTTGCAGAAAAGTGGCAATTTTAACACTTTGAACGCCTTTGCTCGAGAGAGATTCCAAAATTCGTTCCATCGTTACGCCCGTATCAACTATATCTTCAATAATTACTACATTACGCCCGATAACACTTTCGTTGAGTCCAATTATTTCTTTGACTTCGCCTGTTGAATACAGCCCCTGATACGATGAAAGTTTTATGAAAGTAATTTCGCATGGGAAATTAATGTATTTCATCAAATCGGCAGCAAACATAAAAGCACCATTCAACACGCAGATAAACAGTGGATCTACATTTTTTAACCCTTCGTTCATCTTTTTGGCAACATTGATTACCGCCTGTATAACCTCATTCTCCGAAATTGACAGCCGAAAACTTTTATCTTTTATTGTAATTTTTTCCATCGCAAAATTTAAAAATGCAAAAATAGTATATTTTTTGATTTTTTTTATATTTTTTTTTGAATATATAAAATTATTACTACCTTTGTGCCGAATTTCCGTAAGAAGGGGACTTTGAGTCCCCTTAATTATTATTTACTGAATAAAAAAGAATGGATAAAAACATTATATATCAGATAATTAACAATTTTCTTATAGAAAATACTCAACTATTTTTGGTTGATTTGAATATTTCTGCCGACAATAAAATCGTTATCGAAATTGACTGTTTTTCTGGCGTTACCATTCAAATGTGTGAAGATTTGAGCCGTTACATTGAAAAAAATTTAGGCAAAAACGAGGAAAATTATGAACTCGAAGTTGGTTCGGCGGGATTGACTACGCCTTTTAAGGTTGTAAATCAATATACTAAAAACATAGGCAAGGAAGTTGAAGTATATACATCAGATGGGCAAAAACTTATAGGAATGTTAAAAAATGCAGACCAAAACGCTTTTACAATTGTTGTAGAGAAAAAAATAAAACCAGAAGGTGCGAAACGAAAAATTGTTATGTTTGAGGAACTTACATTTGATTATCAAGATATTAAATCGACAAAATATTTATTGAAAGTATAATTGAATCTTAATTTTCATAATTTGAAAATTGTTATCAATATTTTAAATTATGAAAATTTTGAATAAAAAATATGTAAATTATGGCACGTAAAACGGTCAATATGATTGACACTTTTTCAGAATTTAAAGATCTGAAAAACATAGATAGAATTACTCTAATGAACGTAATGGAAGAATCTTTTCGAAACGTTCTTGCAAAAATGTTCGGTACGGATAAAAATTTTGATGTTATTATCAACCCCGATAAAGGTGATTTTGAAATTTATCGTAACCGTGAAGTCGTTGCAGACGATGAACTTGAAAACCCGAATACTGAGGTATCACTTTCGGATGCACGCAAAATTGATGAGGACTACCAAATAGGCGAGGAATTTACAGATAATGTGGATTTTTTGAGTTTTGGAAGGCGGGCGATATTGAATTTGCGACAAACCCTTTCGTCTAAAATACTTGATTTACAGAAAGATGGTGTTTATTCAAAATATAGTGAAATGGTTGGGACAGTTGTAAGTTGCGAATTGTATCAGATTTGGAAAAAAGAAATGCTACTTTTAGACGAAGAAGGAAATGAACTTTATTTGCCAAAAAGCGAACAAATACCTTCCGATTTTTATCGTAAGGGTGACAATGTGAAAGCTGTTATAGTTTTGGTTGAAAACACGAATAATAATCCGAAGATTATTGTTTCGCGAATTTCGCCTGTTTTTTTGGAGCGGCTTTTTGAACTTGAGATTCCTGAAATTCAAGAAGGATTAATTACTATAAAAAAAGTTGTGCGTATTCCCGGCGAACGTGCAAAAGTAGCGGTAGAAAGTTACGACGACCGCATAGATCCGGTAGGCGCTTGTGTGGGCATTAAGGGTTCGCGTATTCACGGAATTGTTCGTGAACTGCGTAACGAAAATATTGACGTGATAAATTACACCACAAATCCGAGTTTGTATATTCAGCGTGCACTTAGCCCAGCAAAAATTACTTCAATTCGTATCAACGAAGAAAGCAAAAAGGCAGAAGTTTTTGTGCGTCCGGAAGAAGTGTCGATAGCAATAGGTAGAGGTGGAACTAATATCAAACTAGCTGGACAACTGACAGGTTACGTTCTTGATGTGTTTCGTGACATTGAAGACGAGGAGATTGAAGATATCTATATTGACGAATTTAATGATGAAATAGAGCAATGGGTTATCGACACGCTCAAATCTATCGGTTGCGATACGGCAAAATCTGTGCTTGCCATTCCAAAAGAAGAACTTATGAGTCGTGCTGACCTTGAAGAAGAAACTGTTGACGACGTAATTAAAATTCTAAATGCGGAATTTGAAATAGAATAATTTGTTTTTTAATTTTAATTTTTTTTAGTTTTATAATAAAAAATAATAAATTATGTATAATCTTAATTCATAATTTAAAATTTGTAAAAATATGCCCATACGTTTAAGTAAAGCCATAAAGGAATTGAATGTTGGTATGTCTACTGCAGTCGATTTTTTGGCAAAAAAAGGTTATGCAATCAATGCCGATCCGAATGAAAAGATTTCGGACGAACTGCATTTGCTGCTTGCTAAACAATATGACAAGGATATGGCTGCCAAATTGGAAGCTGAAAGCAAATCACGCGCACGTTCGGATAAGGATAAGGTTGAAATCGTTGTGCTTGAAGGGTATATTACTTCAAAAAACGAACTAAACACAGAACACGAGAAGAAGAGCGAACAACAAAAAAACGAACAAAAAGATACAGGACAAAACGAAACTGTAATAGAAATAAACGAACCTCCAACAGAACAAACAACTCATATTCCTAAAGAACAGAAAACTGTTAACAAATTGGAAAATGAAAGTAACAAACCGCGCATTATTGATTTGGAAAAAATTCGTTTGGAAGAGCAAAAAATAGAGCGTGCAAAACGCGAACTGAAAAAAAACGCTGAAATAACAAAATCGCAAATAGAAAAAGACAAGCGTAATGAAGAAAAAAAATTAGAAACAAACCTTGGAAGTACCAGTTTGTTAAACAAACAACATCAAAAAAAACGCAAACGCGAGCGCGACCGCCAGCGACGAAAGCGCAAAAGAATGCTGCAGGAGCAAGAAAGGATTCAGCACGAGGGAGAAGAAAAGACCATAGGCAAATCTTCGACAAACGATAAGGAAAAATTACCGGAAAAAACAGAAAGTCATTTTATCCCAATTAATGTCAAACTTGAAAATACTCCGGTTGTAGTAGGACAAATTGATCTCAACACAATAAACCAAAATACACGCCCAAAGGCAAAATCGCACTCGCAGAAACGTCGTGAACGTGAGGAACGTATCAGAAAAGAGGAGCAGCGAAAAATTGCTACGCAAAAAAGTAAGGCAGACAATGCCGTTGAATCGACAGAAACAACAATAAAGCGCAAACGAGAACGATTTACAAGTAAAAAAGTTGATATTGACTCTGTTGCAAAAGAAGAACGGCAGTCAAGAGGCAAAATAAAAAAAACCTTTCGACACGAAATTAGTGAAGATACGGTTCATAAACAAGTTAAAGAAACCCTTGCACGAATACAAAATACCGGAAGTAAATTTGGGAAGGGAGTAAAACATCGCCGCGACAAACGTGCAACGGCACAAGGACGCAAACAAGAAGAACTGCAAAGGGCGGCAGGAGAAAGTAAAACGCTCAAACTCACAGAATTTGTTACTGTAAGCGAACTCGCTGCTTTGATGGATATTCCTGTAAATCAAGTCATTGGAACTTGTATGAATATTGGGATGTTCGTTTCTATCAATCAACGATTAGACGAAGAAACCATTAATATTGTTGCCGAAGAATTTGGTTTTAAAACCGAATATGTAAATCAAACTATTGTTGAGGCACTTAGCAACGAAGAAGATACCGATTTGCAATTACTTGTGTCGCGAGCACCTGTTGTGGCTGTTATGGGACACGTTGACCACGGAAAAACTTCGTTGCTTGATTATATTCGCAAAACGAACGTTATTGCGGGAGAGGCGGGAGGTATAACGCAACATATTGGCGCATACAACGTTGAACTCGAAAACGGACAACATATAACCTTCCTTGATACTCCAGGACATGAAGCATTTACCGCAATGCGAGCACGCGGGGCAAAAGTTACAGACATCGCAATTATTATCATTGCAGCCGACGACAACGTCATGCCTCAAACAAAAGAGGCAATAAATCACGCTTCGGCGGCAGGAGTGCCTATTGTTTTTGCTATTAATAAAATTGATAAAGACGGTACAAATCCCGAAAAAATACGCGAAGAATTAGCAAATATGAATTACCTCGTCGAAGAATGGGGTGGGAAACATCAAAGTCAAAATATTTCTGCTAAAAAAGGCATTGGCGTATCCGAACTGCTCGAAAAAGTGCTTTTGGAAGCAGAAATACTCGAATTAAAGGCAAATCCTAACAGGAAAGCCATAGGCTCTATTATTGAAAGTTCGCTCGACAAAGGACGCGGATATATTTCAACTGTTTTGGTACAAAACGGAACCCTGCATCAAGGAGACATTATTGTTGCAGGAACACATTATGGACGTGTTAGAGCAATGTTTGATGAACGAAATCAACGTCAAAAGCAAGTGTTGCCTGCTGAGCCGATGTTAATTTTAGGACTTAATGGAGCCCCAACTGCCGGCGACACTTTTAATATAGTAGATACCGAGCAGGAAGCACGCGAAATTGCTAACCGTCGCGAGCAACTACAACGCGAAATGCACCTGCGTACTCACAAACATTTTACTCTCGAAGAACTTGGACGCAGAATAGAACTCGGTGATTTTAAGGAACTTAATATAATTGTAAAAGGCGATGTTGATGGTTCAGTAGAGGCACTTTCCGATTCGCTGCTTAAACTCTCGACCGAACATATTCAAGTAAATATTATTCACAAGGCGGTAGGACCAATTTCCGAATCTGACGTGCTGCTCGCTGCCGCATCAAATGCTATTATCTGCGGTTTCCAAGTGCGTCCTGCGGCTTCAGCACACAAAATGGCTGAAAGAGAAGATATTGAAATTCGTCTCTATTCTGTTATTTACGATGCTATTGAAGAGATAAAATTAGCAATGGAAGGAATGCTCGCACCCGAAATTAAAGAAGAGGTAACGGCAATGCTCGAAGTGCTTGAAACTTTCAAAATTTCAAAGGTAGGTGCGATTGCAGGTTGTATTGTCCGTGACGGGAAAATTCACCGTTCCGACAAAGTACGCGTAATTCGCGATGGAATTGTGATAATGACAGGTGAACTTGAATCCCTTAAACGGCTAAAAGACGATGTCAAAGAAGTTGGAACAAACTTTGAATGTGGTTTAAATATAAAAAATTTCAATGACGTTAAAATTGGCGACTTCATTGAAAGTTATAAGGAAACAGAGGTTAAACCTACATTATAATGCATTTTTTAAGCTTTTTATTTACTCTCAGCAGTTTTTTTAATTTGCTCTTTTTTGACTGTCATTGAAAAGGGTATTTTTTAGTTCTAAACAAAAATTTGCACAATTTTTTGTTTTTTGTGCAAAAAGTTTTACTTTTGCACAAAATTTTTTCCATAAAATTCTTACATTTATGATTAAGGAGAATTTATTAAAACTTTTTGCAGATTCTTTTAAGCAGAATTGGGATTATGCGGCTTTTACCGATTATCCTGAAAATACAACGCTTAGATATTCGCAAGTGGCTACAGAAATTGCCCGATTGCATATTCTTTTCGAACTAAACGGAATAAGTGAAGGAGACAAAATAGCATTAATCGGAAAAAACAGCGCTAATTGGTGCATAATTTATTTAGCAACAATAACTTACGGTGCTGTTATAGTGCCTGTTTTGCATGAATTTAACCCTTCAGACATAATGTATATTATAGAACATTCCGATTCTACGCATGCTTTTGCAGATATGGCAATTTGGAACAAACTTGAAAATAAAAAGCACAATTTACTAAAATCGGTTTTTTCAATAAACGATTTTTCACTTTTATATTCACAAAGTCAAGTATTAGCGTATGCAAACTGTGAGAATATTTTTGCTGAGAAATTTCCAAACGGTTTTCAAAAGTCTGATATTAAATATTTACAACGAGACAATTCATGCCTTGTTTCTCTAAATTATACTTCAGGCACAACGGGCTACAGTAAAGGGGTAATGCTTAGCGGTAATGCATTGGCGGGTAATATCACTTTTGGAATTGAAACGCAAATTTTGCAGCCGAAATACAAACTTGTTGCCTTTTTGCCTTTTGCACACTCCTATGGCTGTGCTTTCGACTTCCTAACGGCTACCGTTGTGGGTTGCAATATTTTTATTATTACAAAAATACCAACGCCACAACTGCTTTTAGAAGCATTTGAATTTGTACATCCAAATGTCGTTTTTTCCGTTCCGATGATTATTGAAAAAATTTATCAGAAAAAAATTTTCCCTACTATATCAAAACCTATATTTAAAATTTTATTTTCTATTCCTTTAATTAATAGTATTTTAAAAAATAAAATTCGCAAAAGTTTAACAGGTGCTTTTGGTGGAAATATTTTTCAGGTTATTATTGGTGGGGCGGCTATGAACGCAGAAGTTGAAGATTTTTTCCTGAAGATTCATTTTCCAATGACAATCGGGTATGGAATGACCGAATGCGCCCCTTTGATTAGTTACACGGTTTTTTCTGAGTTTGTACCTACATCGTGCGGAAAAATTTTGCCAAAAATGGAAGTTAAAATTATTGATAAAAATCCTGAAACCGGTAACGGAGAAGTTTGCGTGCGCGGCGAAAATTTGATGCTTGGTTATTACAAAAACAAACAAGCAACAGACGAATCTATCGACAACGAGGGATGGTTTCATACAGGGGACTTAGGAACTGTTAGCGAAGATGGTACAATATTTTTACGTGGGCGAAGCAAAACAATGATACTCAACTCAAACGGACAAAATATTTACCCAGAAGAAATTGAAGCAAAACTTTCTTTAATGCCTTATGTATCTGAATGTTTGATTGTTAAACGCGGCAAAAAACTTGTTGCTCTCATTTTTCCTGATTATGAAGAACTAACAGAGCGATATATTGACAAAGATATGTTGAATGTGTTAATGGAAATAAATCGAATAGAACTTAATACACAAGTTGCTAAATATGAGCAAATTGCATATTTGGAAATTAGAGAAAATGAATTTGAAAAAACGCCTAAAAAAAGTATTAAGCGATTTTTATATAAATAAAATCACTACTGCCCGATAAAAAAAAAGGGTTACTCCTTCTAAAGTTTCACCCTAATGTTGTATTTTTGTTGTACCACCAATAAAAAAACAACATGGGCAAAGGTAGTGAAAATAAATTAGT
>WQYU01000055.1 GCA_009781075.1 Paludibacter sp.
ACGATTTGGCGCTTGGCTTGTTCGCTAAATTTATAAGCTTTTGTGAATCTAATTTCCGATTTTAATCCTAACATAAGTTTACTTTTTTAAGTTTTATTTGTAAACCTATTTCAGGACGAGACAAGAATAAAATTTTTAATAGTTGTAATTTTTTTTATCTAAATTTATTCAAAAATTATATGTAAATTTGCAGATTATAAAACTGCTCAATTATTACAATAACATTGTAATAATTTTAACAAATTAAGGTTTATTTTAATGAAAAAAGTCCTGATAATTACGTATTATTGGGTGCCAAGCGGAGGTGCCGGGGTTCAAAGATGGGTAAAAACCGTTAAATATTTGCCTCAATTCGGCTGGCAGCCCATTGTTTATACACCTGAAAATCCGGAATATCCGTCTATTGACCATTCGTTTGAACGTGATTTGCCTGAAAATCTGCAAGTAATAAAAACAAAAATTTGGGAACCATACAATATTTATCGCTCACTTTTTGGTAAAAAAGGTGAGCCGATTAATGCGGGATTTATTTCTGAAAATAAAAAATCAGGCTTCAAAGAGCGATTAAGTATTTGGATTAGAGGCAATTTTTTTATTCCTGACCCTCGTCGATTTTGGATAAAACCGTCTGTGAAATTTCTGTCTAATTATTTGAAAACTAATAAAATAGATGCTGTTATTACAACAGGACCGCCACATTCTATGCATTTGATTGGCTTGGGCTTAAAAAAGAATTTCCCTGATTTGACTTGGATTGCCGATTTCCGCGACCCGTGGACAAACTTTTTTTTATATAAAGATTTGCATTTATTCTCAATAACTGACCATATTCATCATCAATTGGAGCAAAAGATAGTTCAAAATTGTGATTGTTTTGTTACTGTATCAGAAAATTTGGCAAAGAGTTTTTTATCTCTAAATCCAAAACGTATAGAATTGATTTATAATGGATTTGATGAATATGACTATCCAAATAAATTCATAGCATTGGATAAAAAATTTGTTATAACACACATTGGAACTTTAGATAAAGCTCGCAATTCGTCAATATTCTGGAGTGTATTGGCTGAAATTTGTTCGGAGAACCAACACTTTTCCAAAGATTTAGAAATAATTCTTATAGGGAAAATTGATTTTTCAATTATACAGGAAATTGAAAATATGAAATTAAAAGAGAAACTCAAAAAGATAGAGTATTTATCTCATTTTGAAGCAATTGAACAACAAAGAAAATCACACATTCTGTTACTACTTCTCATCGATAATACTTCCAGTGCAAAAGGAATTATTACCGGAAAATTTTACGAATATTTGGCAGCAAGGCGTCCAATCTTTGTGATAGGTCCAACTGATGGAGACGTTGCAGCAATATTGCACAAAACTAAGGCAGGAAAGATTGCTGATTTCAACGATTTTCAAACAATAAAAAATATCATTCTTGAATTTTATAATCAGTTTAAGAATAATACTTTACAGATTCATTCAGAAAATATTACTCAATACTCACGGCGTAATTTAACACAAAAATATGCCGAATTACTAAACGATTTAATTTAACGAAAAATGTAATGAAAAATATTTTATTTATATCACTTATTGTTAGTATATTAACACCACTTTCGGCACAAATGAACAAAACTGCCACAGCGACAGCGACACCAACACCAACTCAAAAATATTGGTTCGACAAAAGCAAAATTACTTTTGGAGGAGCGCTTGGTGCGTCTTTTGGAAATAATTATACATCTGTGCTAATTGCTCCGCAAATTGGGTACAATTTTACTAAATATTTTAATGCGGGCTTTGGACTTCAATATGCATACTACGGCGAAAAGAGTGGAAGTGTGAGTAACAGCATGAATTATTTCGGGATGAATGTTTATGGCAGGGCAACTATTGCCAACTATTTTATGGTTTTGATGCAGCCCGAA
Source organism: Paludibacter sp. (assembly GCA_009781075.1). GTDB lineage: Bacteria > Bacteroidota > Bacteroidia > Bacteroidales > Paludibacteraceae > WRGS01. The sequence goes on from WQYU01000055.1 coordinate 1,932, forward strand.
GTAAATCGTGTGTGGTGGTCAAATAAAAACTCCGGCAACAATGGGACAGAATTTGTGCCGGCGCTGCTTGTAGGTGCCGGTGTACGAATAAGCAATGTATTTATGATGTTAGAGTACGATGTGGTGCAAAACGAGTATTCTCCTTACGGGCAAACAATTTTTTATGCAGTAGGCGTTGTGTTTTGATTTTCCAAAAAAATTACTTCTATTGCGGCGCGTTCCAAAAGTTCAATGCCGTCTAATATTCTATATTTTTCGCCATATACTACGCGGCGAATCCCCGATTGAATTATCAATTTGGCACATTCCATGCATGGCGAGGCGGTAACGTAGAGCGTTGCTCCATTGCTGCTATTGTGTGAGCGTGCTATTTTTGTAATAGCATTTGCCTCTGCATGCAAAACGTATGGTTGCGAATCGTTGTTTTCATCTTCACACTTGTTTTCAAACCCCGATGGAGTGCCGTTGTAGCCATCGGAAATAATCATTTTATCTTTTACCAGCAGCGCTCCGACTTTTCTGCGTTCGCAATACGAATTTTCAGCCCAAATATGAGCCATTCGCATATAACGAATGTCAAGAAGTTGTTGTTTATTGTCCATAAAATTACATTATTATGCAATTATTTATATTCAAAATATATTTTTTTTTATTATTATTACTTTATTCCTAATAATTCCGCTGAAAATTCTTCCAAATTTATACCGTCAAAATTACCTGATGACATTAACAGCAAAACGGTGTTGTCGTAATGGATTTTGGCAAGCGCTTTCTGCATTTGTTCCGAAGAGGTAAAAACCTGCACATTGCCGCCAAAAGCACGCTTAACTGTTTGAGTATTAAATTCTTTTAATCGTTTATGTGCAACTACTTCCGGATTATAATAAACGAATGCAACATCAGCCTCTTTCATACAGTCATTATATTGTGGCAAAAAATCTTCTGTTAAACTGCTGTAAGTATGCAATTCCATTGCCGCAACAAGTTTGCGGTCAGGGTATTGCGTGCGGACAGCCTTTATCGTTGCACGAAGTTTCGATGGTGAATGAGCAAAGTCCTTATACGCAACACAATAAAGCGTTTCAGCAATTTTTTGCAGCCGATTCGATGCACCGCTAAAATTACGAATTATTTCATAAAACTTTTCGTTTGAAACTCCTAACTGATGGCAAACCAGCCGTGCCGCCTCAATATTTTGCAAATTATGTTCTCCAAAAACTTTTAATGGAATGTCGCCCTTTGCGGTTTTCAAAAATGTGACATCTCCTTCAATTTTGTAATGTGGTGTTTTATATGCAAATGTAACCAAATCGGAACGTAATGTACGTGCTATTTTTTGTAAATGTTCGTCTTGTGAATAATAAATCAATCGTCCCTGAGGCTCAATTAATTCTGTAAATTTCGCAAACTGCTCAACATACTTTTCAAATGTAGGAAAAACATTGATATGATCCCATGCAATTCCTGTAAGTACTGCAATATGAGGATGATACACGTGAAACTTTGGACGGTTGTCGAGTGGCGAACTTAAATATTCGTCTCCTTCAAAAACCGCAATATTCGCCTCCATCGAAAGTTTTACCATATTTTCAAATCCATCAATTTGCGCCCCAACCATATAATCAGGATTTAGTCCCAATTTATTCAAAACGAAAAGAATCATCGCAGTTGTTGTAGTTTTCCCGTGCGAGCCGCCAACCACAACACGTGTTTTACTGCGCGTCTGTTCGTAAAGATATTCGGGGAAAGAATAAATTTTTAATCCTAATTCTCTGGCTTTCAGTAGTTCAGGATTATCTGTTCTGGCATGCATTCCAAGAATGACAGCCGAGAGAGATTCATCAATTTTTTCGGGGAACCAGCCCATTTTTTCCGGTAGCAATCCGTTTTTTTCCAAATGAGAACGTGACGGTTCAAAAATTTCATCATCCGAACCGCTTACTTTATACCATGGTTTCTTACTCATTGCAATAGCCAAATTGTGCATTGCAGCACCTCCTATCGCTATAAAGTGAACACGTTTCATATTATATATTTAATAATTAAAAATTAGGTTTATTCTAAATATTTAATTTACATTGATTTATAAAAATATTATATTATAAAAAATATTTTAACAAAAAACTTATACTGCCGCACGGAACTGTTCTAAAAATCTTATATCATTTTCCGAAAATAATCTCAAATCTTTTACTTGAAATTTCAGGTTTGTAATTCGCTCAATGCCAAGTCCAAAGGCAAATCCACTATAAATTTCAGGGTCAATTTCACAATTTTTCAGAACATTAACATCAACCATTCCACATCCGAGAATTTCCACCCAGCCTGTATATTTGCAGAACGGACAACCTTTTCCGCCGCACAAATTACAGGAAATATCCATTTCAGCGCTTGGTTCAGTAAATGGGAAATAAGAAGGGCGCAGACGAATTTGTGTTTTTTCGCCGAACATCTCTTTAGCAAAATATAGTAAGACCTGTTTCAAATCGGCAAACGACACATTTCTATCAATATACAATCCTTCAACCTGATGAAAAAAACAATGTGCGCGATACGAAATTGCCTCGTTACGATATACCCTGCCCGGACAAAGTACGCGTATAGGCGGCTTTTGGCTTGTCATTGTCCGCGTTTGAACGCTTGAAGTATGTGTACGTAGCAACACATCAGGTGATTTTTCAATAAAAAAAGTATCCTGCATATCACGGGCGGGATGTTCTTCAGGAAAATTTAGCGCACCGAAAACGTTCCAATCGTCTTCAATTTCCGGTCCTTGAGCAACTACAAATCCTATACGTGAAAAAATCTGAATTATTTCGTTTTGAACTATCGAAAGCGGGTGTCGAGCGCCCACTGTTATCGGCTCGGCGGTGCGCGTGAGGTCTAAATCTGTATCACTTTTTTTATTAGTTAAAAAACTGCTTTTTAAAATATTATAACGTTGTTGGGCAATATCTTTGAGTTCGTTAAGTAACTGACCGACAGAGCGTTTATCGTTGTCAGATACATTTTTAAAATCTGTAAAAAGTGCTGCAATTTCGCCTTTTTTACTTAAATATTTTATACGCATCACCTCCAATTCATCTACAGTAGATGCAACAAAACTTTCTATTTCCTTTTTTATAACCTCTATTTTTTCTTTCATTTTTTTATTCTACAATTTGTTTGCAAAGGTAAAAAAAACAATATTAATTAAAAAAAAAGATTAACGATAAACCTTATTTTTTAATAATTTTGTAAAATTTTTTTTTATTATGTAAATTAAATATGCAAACAATAGAAATATCTTCTCAATTAATTGCTTCCCTGAAAATTGAAAGGAACCAAAATGGAAATAAATATGATTTTGGACATGCTTTGCTCGTTTGCGGGAAAAAAGGTATGATGGGAGCGGCGGTGCTTGCTGCACGAGGAGCATTGCGTTCCGGCTGCGGGTTATTAACGGTGCATATTCCTGAAGATGAGCGATTTATTTTGCAAATTGCTTGTCCTTCGGCAATGTTAAGTTTAGATAAAGAAAATAATTTTTCTGCGCAAAATTTACAGGTATCAAAATATGATGCAATCGGAGTTGGTTGCGCACTCGGAATTGGCAAAAAAACTTCGATTGCCTTAAAAATGTTAATGCAAACGTTTGCACAACCGATGGTAATTGACGCAGATGCACTAAACCTATTAGCACAAAATATCGAATTACAGCAATTCATCCCTAAAAAATCTATTCTTACACCGCATGATGGAGAACTTTTTCGGTTGCTTGGAGAGTGGAAAAATGAAGAAGATAAATTAGAAAAAATTATTAATTATACACAAAAATTTAGAATTTATGTTATTTCAAAATGCGCAAAAACAAAAATTTTCACTCCCGAAGGAAAAGTTTATATTAATACAACAGGTAACGCGGGAATAGCAAAAGCAGGGAGTGGCGATATTTTAACAGGACTTATAACAGGCTTACTTGCAAGAAGTTACATGCCTGAAAGCGCAGCAATTTTAGGAGTTTTTTACCACGGACTCGCAGGTGATAGCGCCGCCAAATTTTCCGGACAGGAAAGTATGAACTCCGAAGATATAACAAATTTTATTAAAATATAAAAGAAGTAACTTTATTTGTAATTCTAAAAAAAATTGCACAATAGAAAATAAAATACTATTTTTGCCCCGAAAATAAGAACTGATTTCATAACAAAAAATACTTTTCTTTCATAAAAGACAGATATAACATTTTAGTTTAGTAGATGCAATAGTAATGTTTCCACCTTCGTCGAGAGACGCGGGTGGTTTTTTTGAGAAAAATATCAAAAAAAAATTTCATCAGTAAATAATATAGGATTGTCAAATTTTTTTGAACAATCCATTCATTTATTATCTTTCGAGATAAAATAAAAAAAATACTAATTTTGCACTCAATAATGGAAAATAGTCCTTGTTTTTAATATCATACAATAATAAATATTTTATGCCAAAAATTAATGAAAATTTCACAAAAATCCCTGCCTCGTATCTTTTTTCGGAGGTTGCTCGCCGTGTAAATGAGTACAAAACTGCAAATCCAACCCACAACATCATTCGTATGGATATTGGCGATATTAAACTTCCTTTGCCAGATGCATGTGTCGACGCGATGATTCGTGCTGCAAACGAACAGCGAAGCGCCGTAACTTTTCGTGGCTACGGGCCCGAACAAGGTTACGAATTTTTGCGCGATGCAATACGTAATAATGATTTTCGCTCACGGGGAATTGATATTGCATCCGACGAGATTTTTATATCAGATGGAGCAAAAAGCGATACAGGAAATATTGGTGAAATTTTCAGTATTGATAATTACGTTGCTGTTACCGACCCTTCTTATCCTGTTTATGTTGATACTAATGCAATGGCTGGACGTGCAGGAGAGGTAAATACAAATGGAATGTGGTCAAATCTTGTGTATTTGCAGTGCAATGCCGATAATGGCTTTACTCCTTATTTGCCCGAAATTAAGGTCGATTTGATTTATCTTTGCTATCCTAATAATCCGACCGGTGCAACTTTGACTAAATCTCAACTTGCTTGTTGGGTTGATTATGCTCGCAAACATGGTGCTATAATTCTGTTTGATGCTGCCTATGAGGCATTTATTACTGAAGATGATGTGCCGCATAGCATTTTTGAAATTGAAGGTGCCGCTGAGGTGGCAATTGAATTTCGTTCGTTTTCAAAAACAGCCGGATTTACAGGAACTCGATGTGGATATACTGTTGTACCAAAGCAAGTTACATCGCGTAACGAAAAAGGGGAGAATATTAGTTTAAACTCACTTTGGAACAGACGGCAGACAACAAAATTCAATGGTACGGCATACATTATTCAGCGTGCAGCAGAGGCTGTTTATTCACCGGAAGGAAAAATTCAGGTAAAAAATTTGCTTGATTATTACAAACAAAACTCAAATATTATTCGCACTGAACTTATTAAAGCAGGATACACTGTTTTCGGTGGCATTAATGCACCTTATATTTGGGCAAAGACCCCTAATGGAGAAAATAGTTGGGATTATTTCGATTTTTTATTAAATAAAAAAAATATTGTAATCACACCGGGCAGCGGCTTTGGACATTGCGGACAGGGATATGTTCGTTTTGCTGCCTTTGGCAAAAAAGAAGATGTATATGAGGCAATGAATCGGCTATGCACTTAAGTATTACGAAATTTTTAACCGTACTTTTAATTAACAAATGCAACTTATCCCGCATAATTATATAAATCGTAATTGAAAGTTACACATAATGTATTTGTATTTTATTGGATATTAATACTTTATGATATTTATTTGTGTAAATATTTTTTGTAAATTATATAATCAAATTATTTGGAACATTGGGTGTAATTTGTCAATTTTGTGATAGTTACATGTCATAAAAAACAACAAATTAAAGCACCCAATTATGGACATCAAAAGTACAGTATTTTATCGGGACAAAAAAGCAGTTACCGTAGATTTTTCGGCAGAAGAAATCAATGTATCGTCCCAAAATACGTTGACTCTAATTTCGACAAAAAATTAAACATTATGGAGTTATCATCAACGCATTAAGCGAGCAAACAGGATAATAGAGAGAAATGAAACGCTATTGGCAATGGTAAGAGAAGTACGCAAAACGCATCCACGTGCAGGAACACGTAAACTGATGGTTTATCTTGGCGAAGCATTAAAGCAAGTCAATATAAAAATCGGAAGAAACACCCTCAACAGGGTTCTTCGCGAGAACAATTTGTTGGTAAAGAAAACGAAACGTTTTCATATCACCACCGATTCAAAACATTTCTATAATAAATCGCCCAATATATTGAAAGAAACAGAATTAACGCACAGTGAACAGGTAATAGTGAGCGACATCACTTACTTAAAAACAGATGAAGGGCACGCCTATTTATCGCTTGCCACAGACCCCTATTCCAAGAAGATAATGGGCTACGCAGTGGATAATAATATGCGGGTTGATTTGGTCAAAAAAGCCCTTAAAATGGCACACAGGAATATGATTTTTCGACATGATACAGTGATTCATCACTCAGACATGGGTATTCAATATTGCTGTCCTGATTATTCGGAATTGGCAGAAGAACTGAACTTTACATTGAGTACGACCCAATCTATCGTTTGAGTTGTCTAATTGTTTTCAGTAATTTGAGTGCTTTTTTCAGACGTTTGGCCGCCTTCCAATTTTAACGCTCCGCTCTCGTAATAATCACGATAGAGGCGATGGATTCCATCCCACGAAAATAGACATTAAACAAGTAAAATATCTATATTTTATAAAATATTTTGTCAAAAATTCCAAATTAATAAAAAATATTTGGTGTAGATTTATGATAAATTTATACTTTTGTAAAAAAAGTTTTATTATTTCGCATTTTGTGAATAATTTTTTAAAATGAACATTTTAATACAACTTTCGCATCCTGCTCATTTTCATTTATATAAAAATGTTATAAGAAATTTGCAGGCAAACAATCACAAGGTTTTTATTGTGATAAAAACTAAAGATATTTTGGAGGATTTGTTAAAAGAAGCAAATTTTCCTTATTATAATATTTTGCCTGTCGATAAACGAAATTCAAAATTTGATATTTTTAAGCAGATGCTTATCAAAGATTTTCGTATTTTATCTTTTTGTATAAAAAATAAAATTGATTTACTTAGCGGCTCAACGCCGGAAGTGGCACAAGTCGGCTGGCTTCTGAGACGTTTTTCGGTCAATACCGGCGAAGATGATATGGCGGTAGTGCCTGCATGGGCAAAAGCCGCCGGCAGATTTGTGCAAACTATTCTGTCGCCTCAGGTATGCGATAATGGAAAATTGAATGTTAAATCCGTAAAATACAACTCATATCACGAACTTGCATATTTACATCCAAATCATTTTACTCCTGATAGACAGATAGTTGAAAAATATTTTCCCTCAGAAAAACCATATTTTATCCTTCGTTTTGCCAAACTCAGCGCACACCACGATAAAGGAATACAAGGTATTAAAACAGAGATTGCGCAGAAACTCATTGATATTTTACGACCTTGCGGCGATATTTATATTACTTCCGAGAGGGAATTAGAGCCGCAATTCGAGCAATACCGCATTGCCATTAATCCATTGGACATGCACCACGTAATGGCGTTTGCGCAACTTTACATCGGCGACAGCCAAACGATGGCAGCAGAGGCGGGAGTGCTGGGCGTGCCGTTCGTGCGTTTTAACGATTTTGTAGGGCGAATCGGATATTTGCGAGAACTGGAAGATTTTTATAAACTTGGTTTTGGAATTAAAACAAATGAAGTAGAAAGATTGTATTCCATTGTTTCAGAAGTTATTACGATGCCCAACAGGTTTGAAATTTTTCAACAACGCCGTCAAAAAATGCTTTCCGAAAAAATTGATTATGCAAAATTTCTCACGTGGTTTATTGAAAATTATCCGAAAAGCAAGCAAAAAATGAAAGAAAATCCTGATTTCCAATATTTTATAAAATAAAACACCCAAGTTCAAAGTTTGACAAACAAAAAAAATAGTAGCTTCAAGTATCAAATGAAACTTTTTTATTTTATGATTTACAATTAATTAGTTTGTTGGAATGAAAATAACTTTGAGTAAATATTTGAAATAAAGTTATTTCACGCACCTGACACTAAGACCATAGGCACTGTCGGTAGAGCTGTAAGCTGCGTTCACGTTACTATCGTAGAAACTCAAGATGTACGCGCTAAACGACACCGACGACCCCCCAGGTCGGTATGTAGTACTCCAACAGTAGCCGACGCTTGCGCCATTGTACAACGCACCAGTGTTATCGCGCATACCCGAAGCAGGCATAAATATTCGCCTTGACTTATCTGAACCATTATTGTTTTTTTCAATTCGTAATTTTTAATTGTTAATTAAAAAAACCTCGCTTTTTCCGACTAAATAAACGGAAAAAGTGAGGAATATATATTAAAGCCTATTGTTCTGTATTGATATTTATTAACGCAACCCCTTGTAACTATCTGATTATCAAATTGTTGTGTGTGGGGATGGAGGGGGTAACTTACTAATAGTCAACGAGTTACAACTAAAAAAGCCGTAACTATTTACGTAATCCCTTTGTTGATAGGGGTTTAAGAAATTATCAATATGTAAGTTGGTACACCTCATTCTTTGTCTGTGAATAAATATATAAGTTTTTTTGTAAAAAAACGGCTGCAAAGGTAATACATTTTTTTAAAAAGACAAATCTATCCTTTGATTTTTTCATTTTTCTTTATCCTTGCACCTTGACAGAGAGAATTATTTTTGGTATCATAATCCAAAAATACAACTTTATTCCTTGATTATAAAATTGTTATCACAGCATATTTTTTAAAGCACTGCCAATTTTCTATGTCAGTTTTTGATTTATAATAACATCGGCAAAAGAGCCGACAGGTATTTTATTTTTTGCCCATTTTTTAGCCCAATAAAGTGTTAGTTTATGGATATTTGTTGCGGAAAGTATTTTATCATATAAAGCGCGGTCAAAACGGTCGAATCCTGCAATTAATAACCTGTGAAAATCGGCATAAGACACAATTTCGCAGTTGAGGTTTTTCCATTGGTCGTGCTGCATCATTCGGTTGAACATTATTTGGAAAAAAAAGTAGTGATTGATTTGTGTTTCTTTTTTCCAATACTCCAAATGAATTGAAAGCATATCATCAATAATTTTATGGTGCGGTTGTGCAATCATAAACGAATTTTGCATTCTTACATAAGATTCAGGTGCCCATGAAAGCCCTATCGGGTCAAATTTTGTAAAAATTTCCAAATCTTTTGGCGGGATTTCGGAGCGTTGAAGGGCGAAAAAATCCATTTCCAAAAATCGTTCGTCAATCGGTGCTGTTAAAAAAATTGTTGCATCGAGCCACACTCCGCCGTAAGCCGACAGCAAATACAAACGAACAAGATTAGCCACTTTTGGAAAAGTAAATCCGCCCTTGCCGAATTTTTCCCAAACATAGTTTGGCAATTCAATATAATCGTTTAATGTTTCTTTTGATAAAATAATAATATCATATCCATTGCTAAATTTTTTAACTGAATTAAGACAAGTCAAAACAAGTTTCGGCGTATTTTCGTCTATGCCTTGCTGCCAAAATTGCCAAATTATTTTTTTGCCGACCAATTCGGGCTTTTTTGGAACGGCGGTAAATTTTTCTATTTTTCCGCTCAAAAAATCTGAGATATAGCCGTCTAATTTTTCGGCTACTTTTTTTTGTAAAGGAATATCTTTTTTTGCTTTTCTCGCCTTTTTTATTCGTTTGTACAATTGAATAATATTATTTAACATTTGTTTTTTCCTCCTGTTTTAATTTTCCGTTAGCAATAAAATCAAAAAACGAACCGACAGGAATTTGATTAAATCGGTCGAATCGGTAAGTTAATTTATGAATATTGCTTTTCGATTTAATTTCATCAAAAATTTTGTGGTCAAATTTGTCAAGTGCCACAATTTGCAGTTTGTGGCAATCGGTATCGCCGACAATTTTGCAATTAAGATTTTTCCATTCATCATTGAGTATCATTCTATTAAATAATATTTGGAAAAAGAAATAATGCCCTGCTTTTTTCTCGTTTTTCCAATATTGAAGTAAAATAGAAAGCAAGTCGGCAATAATTTTATTATTTGGCTTTGCAATGATAAAAGAATTTAACATTTTTATCTGAAAATTTTCATTCCACGAAAAATACAGCGGGTCGAATTTTCGGAAAATCTTTGCATCCGACAGAGGAATTTCCGAGCGTTGAAAGGCAAAAAAATCTTCGTTGAGCATTTTTTCTTTTATCGTGTTTGTCAAATAAATTGTTGCGTCGAGCCAAACTCCGCCATAAGCCGAAAGCAAATACAAACGCACTATATCGGATAAATTGGCATAATTAAATCTGTTTTTACTAAATTTTTCAAAAACAAAATTCGGTAAACTAACATAATCCCATACCGTTTCGTTTGTCAATAAAATAACCTGATAACCATTGCTATTTTTTTTTACGGAATTAAGACATTCGACAACTATTTTTGAAGTATTTTCATCTATTCCCTGATGCCAAAATTGCCAAAAAATTTTTTGCCCCACCAATTGAGGCTTCATCGGAATGGCTGTAAATTTGTCTATTTTTCCATTCAAAAAATCTGCAATATATCCGTCAAACTTTTCTGCTTCTTTTAGTTGCTTCGGAATATTGCTGACCGCTCTTATACTTTTTAAAATATGTCTTATTGTTGATGAAATTCTATTTTTTACCAACATTCTTTTAAATTTTTTATCCAAAATATTTGTTAAAATAATATAATAATTTGTTCGGTCGCTTTATTTTATTTGTTTTCATAAAAATACGGCAAATTTTTCGCGATTTTCTCCGATTTTCGCTTCTTTGTTTCTCAATAACGGGGTCATATTCTTTATTCAATATAGAATTTTCGCGATTTTTGTAAAAATAAACCGCGCTCGGACAAAGTGCAACTTTGCTTGCGTAAAAAATCATCGGAATCATAACGGGGCGGTCTTCCATCGGAACTAAATCGGGAAAAGAAAAATTATTTTTATTCCAAAAACTTTTTTTAATTAAATATCTCCACGCCCAGCCCTGAATGGCAACCTCTGTGTCTTTAATTTTATCATCGGTATTCGACAAAATTTTACTTTCGCGAAACCAGATACCTCTTTTGGGCTTTTTTTCGTAAAAAACAGAACAGGCTGTAACATCGGCGTCAGAATTTACGGCGGCATTTATTAAAATTTCATAAAACTCAGGATTAAGCAAGTCGTCCGAATCCATAAAGTGAATATATTCACCTGTTGCGTTTTTAACGCCTGAATTTCTTGCAGCAGGCAAGCCCAAATTTTTTGAATGATTAATAATTTTAAAACGATAATCTCCTTCGGAAATTTCTTTTACTATTTCGGCAGAATTGTCTGTGGGGCAATCCAAAACGCAAATTATTTCCAAATGCTGGTATGTTTGATAACGAACAGCATCCAGCGTTTGTTTAAGATATTTTTGAGCATTATAAATCGGAATAATCACACTAATTTTATTTACTATTTTTCCGTAATTAGTATGGTTATTTTCGATAACCGCCTTTTTGCCTGCCAAACTGTCGGTAATGTAGTATAATCTGCTATTGCCTTTTACTTTATGAGTGCGAATAAAATCTTTGGACATCTTACGCGATTTTTTCCTGTCCACTTTGCGCTCTTGAATCATATTTGCGGTAAGGTCCTTTCTGTTCAACACAGAATTTTCTCGATTTTTGTAGAAATATATTGCTTGAGAACTAAATGCAACCTTGTTTGCGTAATAAATCATCGGAATCATAACCGGATTATCGACCATAAGAAGCAAATCGGGGAAAGACAGATTATTTTCAATCCAAAAACTTTTTTTTATCAAATAACGCCAAGCCCAGCCCTGAATTGTAACTTTTGTTTTTTTTATTTTTTCTTGTCCATACAAAACCTCATCTTTGTTGAACCAAATACTTCGTTTGGGCTTTTTTTCATAAAAAACAGAGCAGGCGGCGATGTCTGCATCATCGATTTGTATTGCCTCTAACATTTTTTCGTAAAAGTTCGGATTAATAAAATCATCACTGTCCATAAAATGGATATATTCACCGCTTGCATTTTTTACTCCGATATTTCGAGCATTGGCATGCCCTATATTTTTTGGTAAAACAATGGTTTTTATTCGTTCGTCAGTTTTTGCAATTAAAGCAACAATTTCTGCTGAATTATCGGTAGGGCAATCCAAAACGCAGATAATTTCCAAATTCTTATAGGTTTGACAACAAACGCAATTCATCGTTTGCCTCAAAAAATTTTCCGAATTATAAATCGGAATAATCACGCTGATTTTATTGTCCATTATTATAATCCTACTTTGCTTAATTTTGAAAAATATGTATTGGAATAATCAATTCCGTTTGGTATTTTGTATGTTGTTTTTTGAAAAAACGATGTTTTTTCGATTCTTTCCCATTCTTTCGCATCAAATTTTTCCAAAAGTTTTCTTAATAGTTGATGTGTTTCATCTTCGTTAATATGCGGCATTTTATTAAACAATTTTTTTGCTGTCGGATTATTTTCAACCAACGCTCTAAACATTAACTGGTGTTGAAAATAATCAATGGTTTTTGTTTGTTTTTTCCAAAATTCAATGCACATCAAATACCAGCCTTCGCACAAAAAACTACCTTTTTTACCTCGTATAAAACAATTTTGCATAAAAGAATAAGGAAAGCGCGTCATTTCGCCTGTCAAAAATACAAAAAAATCTTCATCAATAATATAATTCGGTATAAAATCGGTCATATAAGCAGTTGCATCCATCCAAATTCCGCCATGATTTTTCAATAAATTCAGCCTCAACAAATCCGCGAAATGCGCATAATCAATCTGTCGTTTTTTGAACTTATCCATCACATATCCGGGCAAATCCGAATAATTTTCAAAAGTTTTATTATTCAATATCTTATGTTCAAGATTTCCTTTGAATTTTTTAACGCTTTCCAAAGACGATTTCACTATTTCTGGAGTAGTTTTTCCTGCGGGATTATCCCAAAATTGCCAAATTGTTTCGGGAGTCTCTATCGCAATTTCTTTTTGTTCCAAATATTTAACCGCCGACAAATATTGCCGTGCAAAATAATTTGTCAATATTTTTGCCTTAACTAATTCTCCTTTTGGTTTGTTTTTTTTAATATCACCGCTTTGCAGCCATCCGATAAAACGCTTAAAAAACACGGTTATTTTTATGTAAAATCTGATAAATTCCATACGATTTACGATTGCCAAAGCGCAAAGATAAATATTTTGTTTCAATCATACAATAATGGACACTTGCAAAATGTGGTGGTGTAAAAAGTATACTGTAGTAATTTAGTGATAATAAATGTGTTATGTGCGATTTCTGAAATTTCAGAAACGACTAAATTATGAAGTGTAATTTGTAAAATGTTCATTATATGCATATTTATTTTTTGAGCAAAAAATTACAAATATCTTTATTCTTAAAAAAATAGATTATAACTAATTGAAAATTAAATTATTGTAACAGTATACTTTGTAAAACAATACCAAAAAATTTATTACACATAACCCGTTGGCGGAATTAAATTATTTTATATAAACACAAATAAAAAGTTGTGTATCAATTAAATAAGTATTATATTTGTAGTGTTATAAACCAAACACTTACAAAAAAGATGCACAACT
>WQYU01000056.1 GCA_009781075.1 Paludibacter sp.
AGCATTAAATTTTTGTATTTATTACACACAAACTCATAAAAATACAGACCTCTGCGCTAAACATCAATTTTTCATATTAAAAAAGAATCTAAACCCAATATTTTTCGTACATTTCCTTTTTTTCTTTTTATTTATTTAATAACAATTAAATTTTATTGTATGAAAACATCAGGTTTAGACGTGCACAAAGATAAAATCTTTTGTGCAATTTTCGACGGGGAAAGCCAGGTTTAACTCATTAAAAATTAATTAACTTGATTAATAAATTCTTATTCCAAGCTGCTTTGAGCCTTTTAGAACGTAACGATTCTTTCCCTGTAAATATTACACTTCCTTTGTATAATTCAAAATAAAATTATAATTTTGCAAAGTTATACTTTAAAATATTATGATAATCCAAAGTATAACTTTTGATTATTATAAAAAATATAATTGAAACATTAAATTTATGTACAATAGGAAACAATTATTTATAGGGGCTGAAAACGAGAGTATTTTCTTTTGGGGTGCAAGGCAAACAGGCAAAAGCACATTGCTTAAAGCATTGTATCCAAACTCATTAACTTTCGACTTATTACTTTCACGAGTTTATAACGACTTGGCAAAAGCCCCCGACAGTTTGAGGGAAATAGTTTTGGCAAACATCAATAAAATAACAAAAATAAAATAACAATGATTTAATAACATAACTTTAAAATTATACGAATATGAAACGATTTTTTTTACCCATTATGCTATTTATTAGCATTTTGAGAGTAGTGGCAAACCCGCTTCCTGTTCCTTCTGTTGAAATCTCTGAACTTCAATTTGGCGCCGATGGCTCTTGGATATTGGAGATTGCTGTTAGTCCTGTTGGTGCAAATTCAATCGAAGCGATATGGATTAAATCTAACTCAGGAAAATCTATGATTCAAAATTTTGTAGATGATGGTTCTTATAAGTTATTGGTAGTCGAAAATGACAATCTGGCAACTCCCCTCACCATAAACCCGTTACAAGACAGTATTAGTGTTACTTTTGTATGGTTAGATTATGAAGGCTGGTATTCCGAACCACTTATTTATGGCTATCCAAATTCAAATGTGAGGACTCCAAAAATAGGTCAATCAATTGCTGCAATTTTTTACTCTGGTGGACCATACAGTATTACAAACTCACCAACCATTGGAGTTGAAAATGACTCTACAGGTATGATGGGAACAATTAAGGGGATTGTATATGATAAAGACGGATTGCCCTTGTCAAATATGGGTGAAAGAGGTTTAATGTTTGAGTATTTGGGTTCCATTTTTTATCCTCAATCTGATGGTTCTTATTCGACGAGATATTATTCGCGTGATAATGATGAAGTATGGAGTCTAAAATATAGATATGAAAATGTTTATCGTTCAGTAGGCATAACTCCTATTACTTTTTCGATGCAACCGGATTCTGTAATTATACGAGATATTTATCTTACCGGCGAAATTGCTACCGGAATAAATAAAATTAACAGCAATACTGAATCTGTTTTGAAGATTTATCCACAACCTGTTAAACAACAATCACTCAACTATGAAATTTCTATACCTGTAAAATCGGCAGAAACATATCTGATATTTAGAAATATGAACGGACAGGCAATATACAAATTTTCGGTAACAGAAAATAAAGGCATAATCACTTTGCCTGAAAACATTAAGAATGGTTCTTATATCGTGCAATTAATTTCTAACAGAAAAAATTATGCAACGGCTAAATTAATTGTTCAATAATAATGAAAAAACATATTGCCTTTTTAGCAATTGCCTTATTTGGAACAACTTTTATTATAAAAGCCCAAGGAGAAGTGTTGTTTTTTGAAGAACACATAGATTTTTCTATTGACAGTAATTATTTTTGTATCAATGGGATTTACTCTTTTCAAAATAAGAACAATCAAGATATAAACCAACAGATTATATTTCCATTTGCAGAGGAATCAACAGAAATAGATTCTATCCGAATTGTAAATTTGCATTCAAGCAGGAAAATTGATTTTAACAGAAAAGACAATTTTATACGTTTTTCTGTTTATCTTCCAGCAAATAATACTGTTGATGTGAATATTTTTTACAGACAAAAAACTTCTGCAAAAAACAAATATATTATTACTTCAACACAATTTTGGAAGAAACCGTTGGAAAAAGCAGTATATACATTAACGGTAGAACAAAACATAAAGATAAAATCATTTTCATATTTACCGGATTCAATTAAAGAATTTGACAATAGAAAATTATATATTTGGGAGAAACAAAATTTTATGCCGAAAGACGATTTTGAAATAATAATTGATGATTAAATTATTAAATATGGGGTGACTAAAAACAAATACACTGCCGATAACAAGCAATTTCATGTGAGAGGCAGCGTATCCCGCAGAAACCTTTATGTAATTTTGCAGGTTTTGCTCCCTCCTGGGCCGCGGTAAAACCCCGCCTGCCGCCAAACTACTAAAATGTTATTTGTTATATCGGGCGACAGTGTGATGCGAAGGGAGAATGTTTACTTTAAAAGTAACTAAAAATGAAAAGAATAATTTTTTTAATTGTTGGTTTATTAGCGATGAATTTGACTTTTGGGCAAACTGACTTCTTTGCCCAATTGGCAGATTCTGCCCTTACTTTGACAAACCAAAAAGTTAGATATAACCCTTCATACATTCAAATTTCCTATCCCAATGGAGATGTTCCTGCAAATATGGGAGTTTGTGCAGATGTTTTGATACGTGCATACCGAAAATTAGGGATTGATTTACAAAAAGAAGTTCACGAAGATATGAAAGCGAATTTTGACAAATATCCTAAAAAATGGGGACTTTCTCGACCTGACAGAAATATAGACCATAGACGAGTTCCTAATTTAATGGTATTTTTTTCCAGATTTGGAATAGTAAAGAAAATTTCACAAAGTCCAAGCGATTATCAATCGGGAGACATTGTTTGTTGGGATTTGAATGGTCGTGGGGTAACACATATTGGAATTGTTTCAAAAAAGAAATCAGGAGATGGGAAAAGAAATCTGATTATTCACAATATTGGAGGAGGACAAGTTTTGGAAGATTGCTTATTTAATTGGAAAATAATTGGACATTATGCTTATAAGAAATAACATAAAAAAACACGACCGCTAACGCAGAGTTTGCGTCAGGCGGGGGCGTTGTCTCGTGGAACACTTCCCAGTATTTTGGAAGTTCACCACCCGTCCGAGCCTTTGTGAAATTCGCCGAACGCCCTAACACATCGCATACCGTTCAATAAATCTTTTTTTATTTCCCAAGGCGTTGCCATTGGACTGGATTATATTGGGCTTACAGTCCGCAAATACGTAATTCTTTTCTGGATTGCTTCGGCACTTTGTGCCTTGCAATGACGTTAAAGGTTGGTCTTCTCTATTGTCATCGTCATTGCGACAGCGAAGTACGAAGCAGGAAGCAATCCAGAAAAACACAAAAAACTATACTAAATCAACAATACCAATTTCATATATTTTGACTTTATTTATGGGAAAAATAAAGTCATCGATGCGATTTATCGGTTTTTTTTACAAAAAATCGATTTTTCAAAACTCCATTAAATACGCTTTGATAAAATCGTCAATATTGCCATCCATAACTGCTTGAACATTAGATGTTTGATAGTTTGTGCGATGGTCTTTTACGCGGCGGTCGTCAAAAACATAAGACCGAATCTGGCTGCCCCACTCTATTTTCTTTTTTCCTGCTTCAACTTTGGCGGTTTCGGCTCGGCGCCTCTCAAGTTCGAGTTCGTAAAGTTGTGATTTCAACAGCCGCAGAGCGTTGTCTTTATTGCCGAATTGCGAGCGGCTTTCGGTATTTTCAATCACAATCTCGTCCTGCTGGCTGGTAATCGGATTAGTGAATTTATAATGTAGCCGCACGCCTGTTTCAACTTTATTAACGTTTTGTCCGCCTGCTCCCGAAGAGCGGAAAGTGTCCCACGACAAGTTTGCAGGATTGATTTCTATGTCAATGGTATCGTCAATTAACGGAACAACGAACACCGATGTAAACGAAGTCATTCGCTTTCCCTGCGCATTGAATGGAGAAACTCGCACCAGACGGTGAACTCCATTTTCCGATTTGAGATAGCCGTAGGCATTGTCGCCTTCAATCTGCATCGTAACAGATTTTATTCCTGCCTCGTCGCCCGCCTGATAGTTAGTTATTTCGCAGCGATATCCCTGCCGCTCACACCATCGCTGGTACATTCGCAAAAGCATCTCTGCCCAATCTTGCGCCTCTGTTCCGCCGGCGCCGGCAACAATTTTTATCACCGCACCCATTTTATCCTCTTCTTTGGAAAGCATATTTTTCATTTCCAATTTCTCTACAAGCGCAAGCGCTGTGGCGAATAAACTATCTACTTCCTGTTCTGTGGCTGCTTCTTCGCGAAAAAAATCGTATGCCAACTCTATCTCCTGACAGGCATAATTTACGTCATTGAAACCGTCAATCCACTTTTTTATTTCTTTAACTTTTCGCATTTGTGCCTCTGCTTCTTTGGCGTCATTCCAAAAATCAGGTATTTGCGTGCGCAATTCTTCTTCGTGCAGTTGTATTAACTTTTTGTCGATGTCAAAGATACCTCCTCAACGCATCGCGGCGTTCCAACAGGTCTTTGAGTTGGTCTGTGGTTATCATATTAATTTAAAATATTTTATTAAAAATTTATATGTAAAAAAAATAACATATTTGAGCGGCAAAAGTAGTGAATTTTTGCGACAAATGAAAGAAAGTTAGGGCGGAGTGTTTCAATTTATTAATTTTTATTACTTTTGCAAAAAATATATTTAATAATATTCTATAATAATTATGAATAAAAAAATTTTAAGAACAGCAATTTTAATGACAACATTGTTGTCTGCCATAATGATTTTTGGACAAAATGTTCCATCAGGCAAGCCGAATTTCAGCGGTTTTTTACAAGACCAAAAGAAAATTCAAATAGTTAACGGCTCTGTTTATGCAAGTTTTGCAGACCGGAAGGTTAGAGCAAATGATATTGTAAGCGATTTGAATAAATTGCTAAAATTGGATGAAAATCACACTTTTGAGCAAATATCTCAAAGAGAGGACGAACTCGGTTTTATACATACCAATTATCAAGAATATTATAAAGGTTATCCCGTTGATGGAATAATTATTATGTTCCACCAAAAAGACGGTTACCTCAAAAGCATCACAGGAAACGTTGCAACACTGAAAAATATTGTTATTCGGTTAGAAATTTCCGATATTGAGGCAACCAACATCGCAAGGAAAAATCTTGGCGTTACCAAAGTTTTCAGAGAAAGTCCGGTACAGACGGTTTTTACCCAAAATTTGAAAAATAAACAATATTACCTTGCAAAAAAAGTAAGAATTGAGTCATTTTCACCGGTAGTGAGGTATGATGTTTTTGTTGATGCCAATACTGGTGAGGTCTTGAAAAAACTCTCGCTTATCTATAATACGGATGTACAAGGGACAGCGCAAACGCTTCTTTATAACACGCAGACAATAACTTGCGACAGTTTATCTCCCGGCAGTTTTCGCCTCTACGACAATGCCCGCAGAATAGGAACTTACAACGGCGCTACTTGGAATCCTTTCGGATGGGATTATATACCTTCTGTAAGTATGCTTTACACAAATACTTCTTCTGCATGGAATAACAATCCCGCTTTGGATGTGCATTGGGGAATGGAAATAACGCACGATTATTATCAGAATACATTCGGCAGAAACAGTTATGACAACCTCGGAGGAACTGTTTTTAATATTTATAATCCTGTAGCATTAGACAGTTACGGCTATCAGAATAATGCCGCATGGATGGGTGAAGGTATTATGGTATATGGAAGGGGAGGATCCGGATACCACCCTTTTGTTTCGCTCGACTGTGCTGCACATGAACTTACTCACGGCGTAACCGAATATAACGGAAATGGCGGATTAAATTATCAAGGCGAATCAGGAGCATTGAACGAGTCGTTTTCCGATATTTTCGGAACTTGTGTAGAATTTTCAGCATTGCCAAACCCAAACTGGACTATTGGCGAAGATATTGTTATAAATGGAGTTTTGCGCGATATGTCGAATCCTAATTCAAAACATCAGCCGGATACATATCTCGGAAATTATTGGGCTAATACCAACAGCAGTACCGATAATGGCGGAGTGCATACCAACAGCGGAGTGCAAAATTTCTGGTTTTACCTGCTCTGTGAAGGCGGAACAGGAACAAATGATTTGGGAAATTCTTATTCGGTTACTCCCATCGGAATGGTTAAAGCACAAAAAATTACTTATAGAAATTTGATGAATTATATTGCTCCAAATGCAAGTTATGTAAGTTCTTATAACGGCTCTTTATTGGCTACGGCTGATTTGTACGGCAATTCGTCTGCTGAATATACGGCTGTAAAACAGGCATGGTATGCAGTTGGAATTGATGAAGATACAACAGAACCCGTAGTACCGGGATGCGGATACGGAACAATTACTTATTTAAACGAGCCGTCAGGCACTTTTGACGACGGCTCGGGCAGCGAAAATTATTCGGATAATCAATTGTGTTTATGGGTAATTGAACCAAACGGAGCAAGTTATGTTACTTTATCTTTCAACGCATTTGATACCGAAACCGGATATGATTTTGTTAAAATATATAACAGTTATGAAAATTATTATTATGATATTCCTATTGCAAGTTATTCCGGTCATTCAATACCAAATTCTGTTACTTCAAATACAGGAATGATGATAGTTCTTTTTAATGCCGACGAATATGTAAATTATTCGGGCTGGACGGCACAATATACATCAGACGCTGACCCCTCAGCCGGCGGATGCGCAGAAGAAACTCATTTGACCGAACCTTCAGGAACATTTGATGATGGGTCAAATGACAAAAACTATTTTAATAATCAACATTGTGTATGGTTTATTGAACCGCCCGATGCAATTTCGATAACCCTGTCGTTCGACAATTTTGAAACTGAAGCCAATTATGATTATGTTGCAGTATATGACAGTTATGATAATTATTATTTAAATAGTCCACTGGCTATGTATTCCGGTAACTCATTACCAAATCCAATTACTTCAAATACAGGGATAATGATAGTCGTTTTTAAAACAGACCAAAGTTTAAATTATTCGGGCTGGACTGCCAACTATTCATCAATTCTGACATCAGTGGAAAATATTGAACAACACAACATTTCGATATTCCCAAATCCTGCTAATGATGTTTTAAATATTCAATTTAATAATAATATTCAAAATGTAACAATAGATATTTATGACATGATTGGAAAGTTAATTAGAACGTATCCATTACAAAATATTCAGTCTTCAAGCACACAAACGCTTAATATTGAAAGTATTCCGGCAGGAATTTACAATATCAGAATAATTATGGATAACGAACAAATTAATCGTAAATTATTTATTGCAAAATAATATTTTATTAAATAAAAAAAATATTAGCATGAAACTTTTAGAAGGAAAAACTGCGCTTATCACCGGTGCCGCACGCGGAATAGGTAAGGCAATTGCGTTAAAATTTGCCTCGGAAGGTGCAAATATTGCCTTTACCGATTTGGTTATTGACCAAACAGGGGAACAAACCACACAAGAAATTGCCGAATATGGAGTTAAAGTAAAGTCTTACAGTTCGAATGCTGCGTCATTTGAAGAGGCGCATCAGGTTGTAGAACAAATAATTAGTGATTTCGGACAGATAGATATTTTAGTCAATAATGCGGGTATCACAAAAGACGGATTGATGATGAGAATGACAGAGCAGCAATGGGACGCAGTGCTGACTGTTAATCTCAAATCGGCGTTTAATTTTATTCACGCCGTTACTCCGCAAATGATTAAGCAAAAATCGGGTTCTATTGTTAATATGAGTTCTGTTGTGGGCGTTTCAGGTAATGCGGGGCAGGCAAATTATTCGGCTTCAAAGGCAGGAATGATTGGCTTGGCAAAATCAATGGCAAAAGAACTCGGTTCACGTGGAATACGGGTAAATGCAATTGCCCCCGGATTTATAGAAACAGAAATGACGCACGCCTTAACAGACGAACAACGCACAAAATGGGCAGAAACAATTCCTCTGCGGCGCGGCGGAACGCCGGAAGAAGTTGCAAAAGTTGCACTTTTCCTCGCCAGCGACCTTGCGAGTTATGTTAGTGGGCAGGTGATTAATGTGTGCGGCGGAATGAATACCTGAATATGCAAGTTTTGAAAATTAGATTTTTTATCTTGATTTAAATTATTCTAATTTTTTTTTCGTAAGTAATAAAAGAAAAATTGTAGTGATTTGATTTATCTTTTTCAAAATCAAATCGCTCTTTTTCTTGCCAAATATCGAGATTAATTTCTGGGAAAAACTTGTCTGCCGTAAATTCCGCATCTATTTTTGTAATATACAGAATATCTGCAATATCCATAGTTGCTCGGTAAATGCTTTCCCCGCCGATAATAAATATCTTTTCATCGTTTTTGGCAAACTCCAATGCTTCGGCTATGTTTTTTTTTACAAAAAGTGAAGTATTTTCAGGTAAATTATTGATTTTTAAAATATTAGTGGCACTTGAAACAACAATATTTTTACGATTCGGCAGGGGACGACCATTTGGCAAACTCTCAAAAGTTTTACGCCCCATAACAACCGTATGACCAGATGTCAGCGCCTTAAAATGTTTTAAATCGGCTGGCAAATAACACAGCAAGCGATTTTCATATCCTATGGCATTGTTGTCGGCTATTGCAGCAACGATTGATATGTTGTTAAACAGTTTCAAAATTATATTTCTGGGTGTTTTAATTCAATATTATAAAAAATGCAAATGTAAATAAACTTTTTGTATTTCATATAAATAACATTAAATATTTGGGGTATATAATTTTAGATAAAGTTTCACGTAGATATTAGAAGAGATTATATCTGTCATTTGTAGAGATTTAAAGAAAAGTTTTTTACCATTTGGGTAAAAAACTAATATTTTTGTTGTACTTTTGCATGATTTTTTTATTTTTTATAAATTAATTTTTTTTACTTCTATTCAATTTTTTATGTCAAAAATTAAATATTTTGCTGTATTTGCATTCTTATTTTCATCTATCTATATTTTTGCAGGCGATACATTGAGGATTGTTGCTGTTGGCGATATTATGATGGGGACAAGTTACCCAGACCGCAGTTTTCTTCCTGCTAATAACGATGCATACTCACTTTTTGCCAATGTAAAAAGTATTTTTGAGAAGGGAAACATCGTTTTTGGCAATCTTGAAGGCGCGCTTACCGATTCTCACGAAAATGTTAAAAGTTGCTCAAATCCAAGTATTTGCTATGCCTTTGCAATGCCGACGGAATTTGGTAAAGCGCTGAAAAAAGCAGGTTTCAACTTGATGAATATTGCTAATAATCACACGGGCGACTTTGGAGATGCAGGGAAACAATCGACTGTAAGTACTTTGAAAAATAACAAAATCCATTTTGCAGGACTTGTATCCTGTCCGACAGATACATTTACCATTGACGGGGTGAAGTACGGCTTTGTAGGCTTTGCTCCTAATACAGGGACGGTGAGTGTCAATGATATAAATGCGGCAGAAAGCATTGTACGTCAGTTGGCTAAAACTTGCGATATTGTAATTGTTTCGATGCATGCAGGGGCGGAAGGAACTAAATATCAGCATGTTACACGAAGTTCTGAAACTTTTTTGGGTGAAAATCGCGGAAATGTTTATCAGTTTGCACACCGAATGATTGACGCAGGGGCTGATGTGATTTTAGGACATGGACCGCATGTGAGCCGAGCAATTGAAATTTATAAAGACCGTTTTATCGCTTACAGTATGGGTAACTTCCTGACTTACAGCCGAGTAAATGTTAGCGGTGTTAGCGGACTTGCACCAATTTATACACTTGAAATCGATAAAACAGGAAAATTTCTTAGAGCAACGCTCACTTCAACGAGACAGGAAAAAGGAAAGCCTGTTATTATCGACAATAATAAACAGGTATTGGAAGTGATTAAAAATCTGACATTTAGCGATTTCCCTGATATGAAAGATAAAATTGTTTTTGGGCAAAATGGTGAAATTACCTATAAAAAATAATAATTTTAGAATAAAAAATATTAAATGCAAAACGGAAACGTTCCAAATATTGTTTATAGTCAGCAAGTTATTGATTTTACTACTGTTGTTGCAGAATGTTGTCGATTTTTGGAAAATTTAACAGAAATTAAAAAATCGGTTTTTATTGATAAAATGTTAAAACTTCTTTCGTTGCTTTATTTGAAAACGATAATGTTAAATTTACCTGAAAATCAAAATGAAATAACTATTGAAAGATTTGTCGGTCAGGATGATTACGATTCGTTGAAAAATAACATTGCGCAACTTTTGGGTGATGACGACAGTTTCTTAGATACTTTTAATCCGGATATGCCATTTAGCGACACTCCAATTGCCGCTACTATTTCGGAAAATATTGCAGACATCTATCAGGAAATTCGCGACTATGCACAAAATTACCGCTCTGAAAATGAGCAGATTATGGAGGAAGCCATAACCTGTTGCATTGAGAATTTTGGCGAGCATTGGGGACAAAAATTGCTAAATTCCATTCGTGCTTTGCACGCACTCAAATTCAATATTAGTACTTAATTTTTTATGAATTTTCAGTCAAAAATAACAAAAGAAGAGTTGAATAAGATGCCTGTGGTTGCATTTACTGGGAAAATTGTGATTATCGATAAAAACAAAAATGTTAAAAAAGTTATTGAAGAATTGTCCACACATCCGCTCGTAGGTATCGACACCGAAACAAAGCCTTCTTTTGCAAAAGGAATTTTTTATAAAATTGCACTATTGCAGGTTGCAACCGATGCTGAATGTTATCTTTTTCGACTAAATAAACTCACGAAAAAAGCAGACGAATTAATTTTTAAATTTTTAGGAAATAAAAATATTATGAAAATCGGGCTTTCGTTGAAAGATGATTTTGCGCGGCTGCATCGTCTTAACAATGTTAAACCTGCTAATTTTGTTGATTTACAAACGATTGCGAAGCAATACGGAATTCTCGAACTTGGATTGCAAAAAATGTTTGCTATCGTTTTCGGACAAAAAATTTCAAAATCGCAGCAACTTACTAATTGGGAAAATTCTGAACTAACCCCAGCACAACAATGCTACGCTGCAACAGATGCCTGGGCTGCTCTGCAAATTTATAAGAGATTAATGCAAGAAAAACCTCTTCCGCAAAATATTGTAAATCAGATGTTAGCCCAAAAACTTGCCGAACAGCAGGAACTCTCTCGCCAAAATGCTTTGCAAAATCAAAGTATTTCAACAGGAACATAATTACTTCCCTTTTACACTTGTCTTTGAACAGAAATCAAAGTTTTGTAAAACAAATATATTGTAAATTTGTAATTTAATATTCAAATTTTCCAAATTCGCTTTCAATAATAAGTTCCTTTTTATTTGACGATTCACAGTATCCTACAATTTGCGCTTCAATATTAAATGACCTTGAAATATCAATAATATCCTTAGCAAAACGACATGGCAAATATATTTCCATCCGATGACCCATATTAAAAACTCGATACATCTCTCTCCAGTCGGTTTGCGATTCTTTTTGAATCATTTGAAACAGCGGCGGCAAAAGAAAGAGATTGTCTTTTACAATACGCAGATTTTCAATAAAATGCAAAATTTTTGTTTGGCCTCCTCCGGTACAATGCACCATTGCGTGAATGTTTTTTCTCCCCACTTCTTCAAATATTTTTTTTACTACAGGCGCATAAGTACGTGTTGGAGATAGGACAAATTCGCCTAATGTAATTCCGAGATTTTCAATTATATCGGTTAATTTTTTTGTACCTGAATAAATCAAATTTGCAGGTAACGAATTGTCATAACTTTCCGGATATTGTTTTGCTATATAATTTGCAAAAATATCGTGTCTGGCAGAAGTAAGTCCATTGCTGCCAATTCCGCTGTTGTATTTTGTTTCGTAACTTGCTTTCCCAAAAGATGATAGACCCACAATTACATCACCAGCCGACAAATTTGAATTATCAATCAAATTATTGCGAGGCAAACGACAGACAATAGTAGAATCAACAATTATAGTACGAACAAGGTCACCCACATCTGCAGTTTCGCCCCCTGTATGAAAAATATTAATTCCAAGGTTTTTAAACTCTTCAATCAAATCTTTTGTTCCGTTAATAATTGCAGAAATAACCTCGCCGTTAATCAGATTTTTATTGCGTCCGATAGTGGAAGAAAGCAAAAAATTGTCGGTTGCTCCTACGCAAAGCAAGTCGTCAATATTCATCACAAGCGCGTCTTGGGCAATTCCTTTCCATACCGACAAATCCCCTGTTTCTTTGTAATAAATATAGGCAAGTACCGCTTTTGTACCTGCACCATCTGCGTGCATAATATTGCAATACAAAGGATTGCCGCCAAGAATATCGGGAATAATTTTGCAAAAAGCACTTGGTAGAATACCTTTATCCGAATGTAAAATTGCATTGTGAACATCCTCTTTGCCGGCGGAAACTCCGCGTTGTGCATAACGTTCTTCTTTCATTTGCTATTAAATAATTTGCAAAAAATATTTATACAAATAATAATATATAGTTTATTATACTTTTACTAACAGCATATTATAAGCAAAATTTAAAGCGTGCAAATTTTGTAAAGACAATCTTACCGCCTTTTATACAGTGATACTTTCATGTTTTAACTTTTCACGCAGATAAAACCAATTGAGATAGTTTTTTGTTGATACTCCCAAAAAAGTACTGCCAATTCATTTTATCAGCCTATTGCGTAGCTCGTTTACATGCTGAATATAGCTCATTGTTTATATGTATAGCTCTTTGCCTGCAAAGATAATATTTTTTTCTTGAATTATACAACATTATAATTAACTATAGCCTATTTGTTTTTAAAACATTTAAGTTATTAAAAGTGGCCTATAATTTCGTAATCATTTTTAATAAAATTGGCGCTTGCAAAAAAAATAAATTTTATCTTCATTAATTTTTAATTTAATATTAATATTATTATTTTATATTGAAATTTTAATTTTTTTGTATTGATTTTTTTTAAATTTATTATATTAATATTTTTAATTAAAATAATTAAAAAGAATTGTAGCAGTTTTTTTAGATTTTTGGTAATTTTACAGTCTCAAATTATTGTATAAAGAATAATATTTAAGTTAAACTTTTAATATATTAATACTTATGAATTTCGACAAATACCCAATGGCGGAGCCATACAAAATTAAAATGGTTGAGCCATTGAAAATCACAACGCAAAAATATCGCGAACAGGCAATAAAAGAAGCCGGTTATAATACTTTTCTGCTACGCAGCGAAGATGTTTATATTGACCTGCTTACCGACTCAGGTACCAATGCTATGAGCGAAGACCAGTGGGCTGGAATTATGCTCGGCGACGAGGCGTATGCCGGCTCAAAAAATTATTACCACCTTGAAGATGCAATGTACGAATGTTTTGGATACAAATATTTAATTCCTGCTCATCAGGGACGTGGTGCAGAGCAGTTGGTTTCTAAAACTTTAATTAAACCGGGGCAATATGTTCCGGGAAATATGTATTTTACAACAACCAGAGAGCATCAGGAACTTGCAGGCGGAATTTTTGTTGATGTAATTTGCGACGAAGCGCACGACCCCTACAACGAAAATCCTTTTAAAGGAAACGTTGATTTGAATAAATTTGAAAAAGTTATTAAGGAAAAAGGCGCAAAAAATATTGCTTATATCACAATTGGTGTTACTGTCAATCTGGCGGGCGGGCAGCCTGTTTCAATGGAAAATTTGCGTCAGGTTAGCAAAATGGCACACGAAAACGGAATAAAAGTTGTTCTTGATGCCACACGAGCAATGGAAAACGCATATTTTATCAAAGTACGCGAAAATGGCTACGCTGATAAATCCATCAAACAAATTCTGCGCGAAATGTGTTCCTACACCGATGCAGCAACATGTTCGGGGAAAAAAGATTTCCACACAAATATTGGTGGTTTTGCTGCCTGCAACGACGAGCAGGACGCAATCACAATGCGCTCGTTAGTAGTTGTTTATGAAGGTTTACAAACATACGGCGGAATGGCAGGGCGTGATATGGAAGCAATGGCTCGCGGAATGTTGGAGGCATGTCAAGACCATATTATGGCACATCGCATTGCGCAGTCGCAATATTTGTGGGATAAACTTGATGCTGCCGGAATCCCGATTATTCGTCCGTGTGGTGGACATGGTGTTTTTGTTGATGCAAAGGCATTTTATCCGACCGTTCCGCAGGAGCAATATGTTGCCCAATCGCTTGCTGCCGATTTGTATGTTCACAGCGGAGTTCGCTCAATGGAACGCGGCATCGTTTCGGCAGGGCGCGACAAAGTTACCGGCGAAGAACACAAACCGAAACTTGAGACAATACGTCTGACAATTCCGCGCAGAGTTTATACTCAGTCGCATTTTGATATTGTTGCCGACAGCATTATTGAACTGTATTCCGAGCGCAACAAAGCACGTGGTTTACGTATGGTTTATGAGCCCAAAGCATTGAGATTTTTTCAAGCAAGGTTTGAAAAAATATTATGAGAAAAATAGGAAAATGGTTGCTATTTGGTAAAAGATGCTACAGGATTGAAAAATATGATATGTTAAACATTAAAAATTATATAGTAGTGTAATTTTAACTAAGAAATGCAACTATTCTTTTTGCAAATGTAGGGAAAAAATTTCTTTTGGTGAATAAAACTATTAATTGAAGAGAAAATGATTTACCTTTTCGCTTTCAAGTCCACCTTTTGGTTTGGGACTTTCTTTGCTTATTAATATTAACCTGAGTTTTGGATAATGATTTTAGTTAAAATATAGATAATTGCCCGTATTGTGGTTCAAAATTGACCTTAATAGCGGGCTTTTTGTCAAAGAAACAGTATGCACCAAGCGCAGCAATTAGATTCATAATGAAGTTGTGAATAGAACGGTGTCGTGGATGTTCAACATTACCGATATTTTTGAGCATATCGTTAATTGTTTCTATAATAGAGCGTTTCCGCAATAAAATTCTATCCCATAACGGCATCAGACGATTTTTCATGTTCGATTTTATGCCTGTAACTAAGTGAATACCATTGTCGAAAAGCATTTCGAACAGCGGTTGAGAGATATATCCTTTGTCAGCG
>WQYU01000057.1 GCA_009781075.1 Paludibacter sp.
CCCTACGGGCTAAATATGGTCTGAAATATTATATTTTCTATTGATATTTATCACCTACGGCGAATATAAAATTGAATATCAAGATGTTATAAAATTGCTTATCCAAAACTCAGGTTATTAAATAATAAAACAGTTTTTTGCAAAAATAAACCAATTTTTCTTATTTATTTGCAAAAGTACGACTTTTTGAATATAAATTCAAACTTTTATGACTTGACACGCTATGTTTCTCACACTACTTTTTAAGAAAGACAAATTTTTCCACAAAAAGGATGGAAGTTGTAAAAACGTCTTAGCAATTATATGGAATAATTTAGTGAATTAGATAATACTATTTAAAATCAACATTTTAGAATAAAAAGTATGTTTAACAGAGCACTTTTTGTTTTTTTTAACGTATTTTCTTTTTCGCGAAAGTAAGAACATTGTTCCGTAAAGTCCGAGCAGCGCTATCGGAACTGCAATATTAACAATTTCCCAAAAGGTAGCATTGTTGGCAACAATATTTTTATTCAACAAGCGCAGTTTGAAAGTACGCGATCGCAACTGCAACCATTGTTCGTTGCCTGTGATATAAAGCACTGCGTTTTGTAAAAAATCCTTATTACCGAATATTTGCTCGGAAAATCGGTCGTATCCCAGAGGTGATGTAGTGCTGTCTGAAGGGATTCCATTTGTTTCGTTGCGGATAATATTACGGGCAGCGATGAAAATCTGTTTTGTTGGAACACTTTGATTTTCAATTGGTTTTACGTTTGCCAAATCCTGTGGAGGCATTCTGTTTGTGAAATCAGAATTAAAAGTTCCTTCCACCAAAAAAGCCACGGGTAAATACTGGGTATTGAAATACGATTTGTCAGGATTTATCGCCTCCCCCAAATTAACAATCGTAGGCGTTGGAATGATGTGCGTGTTATCGGAAGTGAAAAGTAAAGGTGTGAATTTCAGGTTATTATTATCACCCACAAGCGAAATTGTTGAAGGAAATTGAGCGCGGATTTCATTAAGATTTTTACTTATCACGTTTTCAGGATTTGGAATTAACAGCGGCGTGAAAAAAAACGGAATTTGTTCAAATTGAGGCGTTTGTCCCTGCGGAGCGATATTTACAGGGACATTGACGCATTGCATGTCCTGAACCAGAATCGGCTCTATTCGTATTCCATAATGAAAAAACATATCGCCAAGATTCACATCGAACGCTTTTGCCGTAAAAATTCCGCTTTTCGTCAAGTCGTTTTCCTGCAATTCAACCCCATCGAGTAGCCAAACAACACATCCGCCATGCATTATATATTGGTCAATAATAAATTTTTCACTTTCAGAAAATGGTTTTTGAGCTCCTGCAACAATTACCGCCGAATATCCATCAAGAATCGAAGCGTCAGGCAACATTTTGCCTCTGTCAATGAAAAAATAGGTACTCAACGCCTTGCTTATGTCGTATGTTTCGGCTTCCGACAGTTCGTTATGTCCTTCAATGAAAACAATTCGGCGTTGAGTATTGTTGGTTAATTGGCGCAAAATATCAGTAATTTCAAATTCGAGATTTTCTACCGAAATATTGATATTCTCTTCTCCTGTATTACCAGCAATATTTTTCAGAAGCCGAGCAGACAACGTGTGATTTTTGTAGGTTATCGCTGCAAAAGGGAAAATCATTTTTTTAGAAGTACGTCCGTCATTTGTTCGTTCGTAAATATTTGTTGGATCTAATCCTTTGTCAATTAAATGATTAAACAAATCGATATTTTTGTTATTTGTAGGGTCAATATATTGGATTTTGATTTTTTGCGGACAATATGCTGCAAATTCAGCAAACAAATCGCCGGTTGCCTGCTGCAAACGAAAAAAACTTGCATTCAAATTGCCTGTAAGATAAATATTTACATCGATTGGTTCGTCAATTTGATGCAGCAGGTTTTTTGTTTGTTGTGCAATGCTAAAACGTTTGTCGGAAGTCAAATCTATTCTAAAACAAAAAACAAAACTCAACACAGCAGCCATGATGATAATTCCGGCAAAACTAATATTTTGAAAATTGAAAATACGACTCATAAAAAATTTTTTGCAAAAGTAATATTTTTTCAAATTATTAAAATCTTATTATTAGAGAATTTCAATAATGTTACTGCCATTTTATTTGAAGAAGTATTGTAGTAAATATAAATTATTGTTAATCAATTGATTGTGTTTTACATTTCGTTATTTGTAAAATCATTTGTATCTTTGTAAATTATTATTTAAGTTTATGGAAAAAAGGTCTGATGTAACTGTAAATCTTTCTGAGTATAAAATTTTGATTTTTACGCGGTCGATGAACTCAAAATTATTTAAAATGTGTTCGGATGCGATTACTGTGCCGTTCAAACACATTAAAGTAAAATACAGCAGCCCACTTGGATATTTTTATGATTTATTAAAATATGACATTGATTATGCAATAAATATTGACGAAGATGCTTTTGTGTTCGACAATCAAAGACTGGAATCTTTGTTGAAATATTGCATTGCAAACAATTATGTTAATTGCGGTTTCCCTGATGGTGGTGTGCTGTCAATACGAAAACAAAATCCCATTGTTACAAATCCTTTTTTCAACATTTTTGATGTGAAAAAAATCAAAGAACGGCTCAATTATAAGGCGATTGAAAATTTTGATTTCAAAAGATTCGATTACGAAAAATATGCTCCAAAACATCTTTTTACGGGCAGTGATTATGAATATTCATATAACCCCGACCCTTATTACCCCTTCTTTTTGTGGCTAAATATGAATTTTAAATGTTTGTATTTAAGTGCGGCTACTTATGACAAAAATGACGGTTATACGACCATTTTAAACGACCATCAAGGGCAGCCGTTTTTATATCACACTTGGTTTTCTCGTTTTTATGAGCAAAATACAATTCATAACAAACGTATAAACAATATTTATTCACTTTGCACAGGCAAAAAAATTGACAATATCCACAATACTTTTGATAAGTTTAACTCTAAAATTGATGTTTTTGGTGCAAAATATTCATTTATTCGTCTTATGATTCGCAAACAATTAAAACGCTTACGTTTTATAAAATATATATGATTATCCGCAAATTGTCCTATTGTAAATTTTGGATTTAAAATTTGTCCTGTACGAAGCAGCGGTCATCAGAACGAATATTTTTTCTCCAAAATTTCCGATGTAGATAATTTGACTTTTACTGAATAATAAAATCGGAAATTTTACTACCTTTGTAGCGACTAATCCGCAATGGCATTTCGGATTAGTCAAGAATTTGAAATTTTAAAATATTGATATTATGTATTTTGAAAGAATAATAACGGAAACGATTATCAAAACAAGTGAAATTCAAATTTTTATAATAATATTTATGCAAGAAATAAAATTTTCAATAATTGTCCCTGTTTATAACACTCCTGAAGTACTTTTGCGGCGATGTTTAGATTCCGTTGTAAATCAAGATTATAAACATTTTGAAATTGTTTTGGTGAACGATGGTTCAACTGATGACAGTCTTTGTGTTTTGAAAGAATATCAGGTTAGTTATAATAATATCAAAATTATAGATAAAAAAAATGAAGGTATTAGCGCAGCCCGAAATACAGGAATTGATGCATCGACAGGTGATTATACTCTTTTTGTTGATAGCGATGACTATTTACTCCGAAATACGGTTCTAACGGAATTGTCAAAAATTTTAGAAAAAGATGATTGTGATTGCATCTATTTTCCCGGCGCCAATGCAGGAGAGAACAGCGATGGCACAGTTTGGTATGTAGAAAATCATTACGACGAAAAAATTTATAATAATGCTTGGGAGTGTTTGGAAAAGTATTGTTTAGGGGAAAAAGTGTTAGTGTTCGGCAGTGTTTATGCCCAATGTTACAAATCTCGAACAATTAAAGAAAATAATTTGAAATTTAATACAAATGTAAGTTATGGCGAGGATAGGCTGTTTGTGATACAGTTTTTT
Organism: Paludibacter sp.; assembly: GCA_009781075.1. Classification (GTDB taxonomy): domain Bacteria; phylum Bacteroidota; class Bacteroidia; order Bacteroidales; family Paludibacteraceae; genus WRGS01. The sequence goes on from WQYU01000057.1 coordinate 3,981, forward strand.
GCTTGTGCGGGCAAAACGTATGTCTATTCAAAACCTTGTTACTGCTATTTCACGCGCAAAGATTCGTTGATGACGCAATCGGATAAAGAAATAAAAAAAATGAAAGACGCTTTTGTTGTAGTGGAATTATTGTACAATACAATACGCTACAATACAACAGCGTATAATCGTTATGTTAATGGTTTGTATCGGAAGGCGATTTCAGATTCGTATAAAAATTCTTTAAAAGTAAGACCGAAGAAAATTATATTAATAACAACGGCAATAAAAACACGTTCGATAAAAGTAATTATAAAATCGTTTTTGCTTGCTTTTCTGCCAAAATTATATTTAAAAATATTCAATTCTGAAACTAAATAATTATGAATATGAGACCAAAACTTATTTGTCTTACTCCCGTTAAAAATGAAGCGTGGATTTTGGACGCTTTCCTTACAGTGACTTCGCTGTGGGCTGATTATATCATTGTTGCCGACCAAAATTCAACAGACGGTAGCCGTGAGATTTACAAAAAATATCCAAAAGTAATTGTGGTAGAAAATAATGATGTTGACTTGCACGAAACTAACCGTCAGCGTTTACTTTTCGATGCGGCAAGGAAAATTGACGGAGATAAAGTTTTTATTGCACTTGATGCCGACGAAATTTTTACCGCAAATTATTATCAAACAAACGATTGGCAAAAAATCAAAAATGCAAAAGCCGGTGATATGTTCAATTTTCAATGGGCTGAACTCAATGAAAAAGCAACTCATTACAAAATTGAAAAATGGTTTCAATGGGGAATGTTTGACGATGGCACAAATCCTCCAAAAGACGGAAAAATTCATATCGCCCGCGTACCGTGGACAAAAACGCGTCCGGACAATGAAGTTTTTGTGAAAGATTTTTATGTGATTCACCTGCAATATTTGAATAAAATTCGGCTGTTGAGCAAAGAAAAATATTATCAATGTTTTCTGTTTATTAATGAAAATAAAAATGCAATTTCGGCAAATCGTGGAATGAGAGATGTTGATTTGACTGATGCTCAAACTCCAATCCCTGATTATTTTTTTGATAATTATAAAAAACAAAATATTGATATTGAGAAACTTATCGACTTTTTAAAAACATATTGCTGGCAAGACGAAAAAGTTTTGGAGTATTTTAACGAAAAAGGAATAAAATTTTTCCGTAAACTTAATATTTGGGATAGAGCGTATCTTGCGCAACTTTCGAAAATTGCAGGCAAAGAAATAAAAGACCCGCGCAATACGGCGGATAAAATTGTGCATTTTTATTTGCAAAAAACAAAATCACATAATAAAAATATATTTATTAGAATTTTTGATAAATTGTTAAAGAAAATAGGTTATTAATTAAATTTTAAAAATGAAAAACATAGCCATAATTTTTGCCGGAGGTAGCGGCAGCAGAATGAACACCCGCTCAAAACCTAAACAATTCCTCGAACTGCATGGAAAACCGATTATCATCTATACGCTGGAAATTTTTGAAAAACACCCCGAAATAGATGGAATGGTAGTTGTGTGTATTGAAGATTGGATTTTATATCTGCAAAAACTATTGAAAAGATTTGAAATTACAAAAGTTGTAGAAATAGTTCCGGGTGGTGCAACAGGACAAGAATCCATATACAACGGATTGTCGTCTGCCGTAAAACATTATCCACAGAACAGTTTAGTATTGATTCACGACGGGGTGCGTCCGCTTATTTACGATACGACCATTTCCGACAATATCGCAGCGGCAAAAAAATTTGGCTCGAGCATTACTTGCGTGCCGACAACAGAAACGCTTGTTATTGTCAATGACGATAATTCGCTGAACATACCGCCTCGCAGCAAATCGCTGTTGGCGCGTGCTCCGCAAACTTATATTTTGTCTGAGATTTGGGAGGCACACCAAAAGGCAAGAGCCGAAGGAATAAACAACTTTATTGATTCTTGTACAATGATGAATTATTATGGGAAAAAATTACATACAATAATGGGACCGGCTGAAAATATAAAAATCACAACGTCAAGCGATTATTATATTTTTCGTGCCATAGAAGAAGTCCGCGAAAATCAACAAATATTTGGATTATGAACTTGAAAGACGAAATATTTCGGGAAGATATTAAAATACTGTCAGAAAAATACGATTGGTCGGTATTGCATAATTCTTCCATTCTGATAACCGGCGCAACCGGACTGATTGGACAGCATTTGGTTTCTTTGATGTTGTACTTAAATGAAAATAAAAAGACAGATATTTCGATTTATGCTCTTGTGCGCAACCGGCAAAAAGCAAAAAATATTTTTGGGAACGAGGCAGAAATTAGATATATTGTTGGCGACATTAGGCAGCCGATTTCTATTTCGGAAAGTTTAAACTATATTATTCACGGTGCAAGCGTTACGCAATCGCGGACTTTTGTCGAAAATCCTGTTGAAACCATAGATACTGCTTATGTTGGCACAAAAAACATACTCGAATTGGCTCGTGCAAAACAGGTGAAAAGCGTTGTATATCTGTCGAGTATGGAAGTTTTCGGCACTACAGACCCGCAACTTTCAGAAGTGTGTGAAAGCGACTACGGCTACATTGATATTCTCAATCCACGCAGCAGTTATTCCGAGAGTAAACGTTTGTGTGAATGTCTGTGTGCCTGCTATGCAAAGGAATTTAGTTTGCCTGTAAAAATTGCCCGCCTTGTGCAAACGCTTGGTGCAGGCGCGGATTATGACGACAATCGTGTGGTAGCACAATTTGCCCGCAGCATTATTGAAAAGCGAGATATTGTGTTAAAAACGGAAGGACTTACATGCCGACCGATAGTTTATACCCGCGATGCCGTTTCTGGAATTTTTATTGTTTTGTTAAAAGGAAAAAACGGCGAAGCATACAGTATAGCAAATAAAACTACTGTTTGTACCATTAGAGAAACAGCCGAAATGATAATAAAAAACATTGCCGAAAATAAAATAAAACTTGTTTTTGACACAAATATACATGCGGAATATGCACCTAACCTTAACCTTAACCTTAACCTTAACCTTATAGAATCGCTTGGTTGGCAGTCGGAAGTGGGACTTGAAGAAGCATATCGCAGAATGATTGAAAGTATGAAATGTAGAAATAATTTTAAAAAAAGTATTGAATAATGGAAGAAATAGAATTTAGTTGTCTATACGGGAAAGACGTTTTGCAAAAACTGCAAGACCGTCTGCTGGAAATGTATGTAGAAATTGCCAAAATTTTTGATGAAAATAATATTGGTTATTTTATCAACTACGGCACATTGCTGGGCGCTCTCCGTCACGACGGTTTCATTCCTTGGGATGATGACTTGGATATTTGTGTAATGAAGGAAGACTATAAACGCGGCTTGCAACTATTACGCAAAAATCTTTCGGAACAGTTTTATGTTATAGATGATAAAACAGACAATTATGTTTATAGATGGGCAAAGGTAATGGATAAATATTCAAAAGCGACAGACTATTGTCCTTTTAACAACAAAGTAGAAAATTGGGGAATATCTATTGATTTATTTAGGTGTAGCATGGAAAAAGTCGGTAAGTTTGATAGACAGGAACGAGCAAATCGAAATCAAAAAATCAATCACCAAAGAAAACTGAATAAAGGAGGACAGTCTATTGGTAGGAAAATACGTTCATTGCTTATTTTGTTGATTTGTTGCTTTAAAATGGTATTGTATGATATTAGGGCTATTGTGTATAAAAGAGAAGTTGTTTGTGAAACAGAGCCGACACCAACAATATTTCCTCCGGAATGGCTTTATCCCATGAAATGTCATAAATTTGAGAATATAAGTGTTAAAATACCAAACAAATCAGAATTGATATTACAACAAGTTTTTGGGGATTGGCAAACAATTCCAGATGTGTCCAATAGACACGTACACTTTGAAAATGTAGAATTATTTGATAAATAAAACGTTTTACAAGGAAATAAAAGACCTACAAAAATTGACAGATAAAATTGGTGTTTTTATTTAAGAAAGACTCAAAAAATCAAAGGAAACATTTTTGTAAAAATTATTGATAAAATTTTGAAAACAATCTATTGACTTTTGAGTTCAATACACTGCTTTTGCCACTTTCCGCACGCTTTCGGTTGCCATGAAACTATAAAAATGAATACTCGGAACACCATGTGCTTTGAGTTCTTTTGCTTGGGCAATACACCATTCAACACCCGCTTCGGCTGCCTGAGCGTCCGTTTTGCAGCGCAAAAGTTCACAAGCAAATGATTCCGGAATATCAACATGAAAAATTTTTGGCAACACCGTTAATTGATTACAAAGTGTCACCGGCTTTATTCCGGGAATTACAGGGACATTTATTCCGTTTTTTCGACATTTTTCTACAAAATTGAAATATTTTTCATTATCGAAAAACATTTGCGTAACTAAATAATCCGCTCCATCTTCCACTTTCATTTTTGCCCAAGCCAAGTCGGCATCAATATTTGGCGCCTCCTCGTGTTTTTCAGGGTAACAAGCCATTCCATACGAAAAAGGCATCGTTTTATTTTTCATTGCCTCGCCATTTGTAAAAAAACCATTATTGAACTGATTTACTTGCAGTTGCAAATCTGTTGCGTGTTCATTTCCTGTAACAATAAATTCATTATCATGTTTGGCTTTGTCGCCGCGCAAAAGCAAAAGGTCTGTAATTCCCAAAAACTGCAAATCAATAAGCACATATTCTGTTTCTTCACGGGTAAAGCCGCTGCAAAGTATGTGTGGAACAACATCAATATTGTATTTATTCCGAATAGCCGCCGCCACAGCCACAGTTCCCGGTCTATAACGCTCTGTGAGGCGAATAAAAGTGCCGTCTTCTTTTTGACGATAAACAAACTCACTGCGATGAGTTGTAATATTGATATATTGAGGGTTAAACTCGCATAATTTATCGATTGTACCGAATACCGAATCAATGCCGTTGCCTTTCAATGGCGGCAAAAGTTCAAAAGAAAAAGCAGTATTTTTTGACGATTTTATTTTTTCTATAACACTCATATTTATTTATGATTCAATAATTTATATAAATTACAAAAAAAATATTTACATATATTATTTTTGCAAATTTCATAAAAATATAAAATAAAAAATCAGATAATAATTGCCACAAAAGTAGCAATTATTATCTAAATAACAATTATTTTGTAAATAACTATAAGTCAAAAATTTAAATATTGACTACGTCGAACTTCGTTTCGTAAATCGTATAAGATTAGTATCCTTTCTGTACAACTGCGGGTTCATCTTCCAAAACTGTTAGAATTGCTTTATTTTCACATAGAGTGTCTTGCTTAACATCTGTGTTATTTAGCAAAACGCAAGAAAAACAACACAGAGACATCATTGTATTTAAAATTACTTTTTTCATTTTTTACTTGTTTATGGTGAAAATCGTTATAAATTTATTTATTTATTTATTTATCACAATCACTGCTAAAAGATACAGTTTGTGTATAATTAAAAAAATTACAAGGAATAAGGAATGTTACGGGACTTATAATTTCCTTACATTCTACGTTTGTTGGTAAATCTGGTTGTCTGTACATTCCAAAATTCATAAAATATTGCATATTATTGTCTCGACGTATCAAAGATAAATGAGATATTGTGTTACAGGTATTAGAACAAAATAATCCTGAAAATAAAACAAATTTACCGAAATCTATATTTGCAGAATTTTCAATTCTCAAAGAATCGTACTCTGCTTCATTTGTAATAAAAACATAAGGTAAATTATTGTATCCTTGTAGATTATATTTATATCCTTCTTTCTCCCAATTTATTTCAACAACATCATCCACTCTTTCTATATAAGCAATAACATTATCTCTATAATATTTGGGGTTAGGATTAAAATAACCTCCTTCTGTCAATCTCATAGCAGGCACACAGGCACTTAAAACGGCAATACAGCCAATCAATAATATTGCACTTTTGAACATTTTTATTCCTCCTGAAAATTTAAAATGCAAAGATAATTATTTATTTTCTAAGGAATTAACTTTTGCTTCTAATTTTTCAATCTTTTCGTTTTGCTGAATCACGTACAGCGTCAGTTCTTCAACTTTTTGCAGAAGTTTTTGCCAGTACAAATTGGATATTTGCATCACCCGCAACACTTGCAAATGCACTTGGAGTTTGTGTTCTGTCTGCATTTAAACGGAGATAGTCCTCATTTAATACTTGAATTTGAGAGTAAACCTGCTCATCACTAATATTTTGTGCAATAGTATTATATACTATATGAACTACCACAGGAATATAAATTATTGTTTGAGGGTCACTACGTTGTTTAGGTGATTTTCTCAAATATTCTTGTATTTGATTTTCCAAATCCATAATTCGTTGATAACGGGCAGGGTCTGTTTGCTGTATTTGAGTAAGGTTTAATTCAGACCCGCAAGTTCTCTGTCCATATACAGAAGTACACAGCATAAACATTATTGTATTTAAAATTATTTTTTTCATTTTTTATTTATTTGTATTAAAAATACTACATTCTTTCAAAATAGTAATCAGGTCCATCAGCAGGACCTTGACCAATCATCAATTCTGTGTCTGAAATCCTATACCACCAAAATGAATTGCCGATTCCTAATGTTTTATCATACCAACTATCTCCATAATCAAGAAATTGATAAACATAATCCCCATTTTGCCATGGACTGCACTTATTATTTTGCAGCATACATTGAACTGTCAGAACATTGTTAGGCTTGAATTCCAAAACATAATTAACAATAGAATCAGAATACATTATTGGAGGCCTTCTGGGAACGGACATTCCAACACATTTCCATTTTCCAATAATGGGATCCTGTGAATCAACAATAGGATATTGTAAAGTTGCCACGTCATTTAGCGAAGTGCAAGAATAATAACATAAGGATAAAAACACAAAAGGTATAATTGTTACTTTATGCAACAAGGATGTTATATTCAATGGTACTTTTTTCATCTTTTATTTAATTTTATTGATGTTAATTCAAATATATTTTCTGGTGCAATCCTGATATTTGGTGCGGAAGGCCAACATGGGTTTCCCTTACAGTCACGGAGAACATTACCACTTACCAAAACAGATAGGCCATCAACACGAAAGTTTTCGGGTACACCTCCACAAGGATAGATTGAATTTGTATATGCTCCATAGGGTTTATTGACCAGAACAATATAAAATAAATTGCTTTCCTGATAGCAACCTCTCCGTAAATAAGCGGGTTCGTTATACAAAACTGTTAAAACATCAAAAGTATTCCATCTGGAACATTCGCCCTGTTCATTAACTTTTATTGTCTTTAATTCAAACATATTTGTACCCTGTTTCCCAACTTGTGGGGAAGGGGGATTACAACTATTGACTTTTTCACAACGAAGAATATTTCCACTTATCAAAACATATAAATTATCTATTCGGAACTCTTCGGGAATGCCTTCGAGGGGATAAACCTCCCTGACATAATAATAAGTACCATTGGGCTGATTAAGCAATACAATTGTAAACGAATCTACTTTGTCAAAGTAATTATAGCATCCTTTCTGCACAACTGCTGGTTCGTCTTCCAAAACTGTTAGAATCGCTTTATTTTCACATAGAGTGTCTTGCGAAATTTCTATGTTATTTAGAAAAGCACAAGAACACATGCACAAACATACAAAAGCAAAAGATAGATATATGTTTTTTTTCATAATAATTCCTCTAAAAATTATTAAATTTTAAAATACAAAGATAATTATTTGTTTTCTGAAATTTTGACTTTTGCTTCTATTTTTTCAATCTTTTCATTTTGCTGAATCACGTACAGCGTCAGTTCTTCAACTTTTTGCAGAAGTCTTACCTGCATTTCACCTAAATCCGTATCGCCTGAGGTCATTTCGGCAGCAGGAGCAATGCCGGGTAAGTGTTTGTTTTCACTTACAAAACTGCTTAATTCATTCAGCGGCATTAAATTGTAATTACTTTGAAATACAAAATTCTTTCCCTCCTAATTTTTTACGAACTTCTTAACCAAAGTCTCGTCTTTTCCAACAATTTTTACGAAGTAAAACCTCGAAAAAATACGGGGCTGAGTGTTTTATCTATTGATTTTACAAGATTTGTTCTGCTCCCGCTTGTCTCACTGTAACCATTTTTGTCAAATTACCCTGTGTAAAAGTAAGAATTGCCGCACGCGGGTTGGGCGAGGTATTCTTTTCAATAGCAAATCGCACTCTATATTGCAAAGGAGACATATCAACACCACCTGTTAATCCATGTCCAGAATTACTTATCCATTCTGCACTTGATGTAACTTTAAAAAAATCATCATAAATTTTTACCATAATTTCAAACTCGTAATAGGAGGGGGCTGCTTCTATCTCGTAGTGTGTCTGCTCTATTTCCAAGTAGGGCTTGCCAAGTTGTGTAACATAAACATTTTCTGATAAATTTCCTGCTGTTATTTTAAATCCATACATTCTGCGAAAATAGGTGGGATTGTCTTCCAAAGCAGATACTATAATTTCTACTTCATTTGATGCCTTACCAGAATAGGCACTTAAACTACTCCAAAAGTTAGAGGCAACCAAATCAAAACATTCATCTAGGTTTCCCCTTCCATGTTGGCACCAATTGGCTGATAGGGCGATATTCCAATTGGTGTATGCTTTTATATAAAAGGGTACACTGCTTACCTCCGACGGCAAAGTTACTGCATAAGAAGAAACTTCTAATTCCGGTATGACTTCTGTATGTTTTTCTTCACAACTAACAAGCACGGATGCTAATGCAAATATTATGATAATTTTATACGATATTTGTTTCATGTTTTTAAAAAATTTCGATAATAATTGCTGCAAAAGTAGCAATCATTATCGAAATAGCAAAATTATTTCTGTATAATTATTTTATCAGAATATGTTTTACCACCTGCCTGTAAGGTAATGATATACATTCCTGCTGGTAAGCCTGACATATCAATTTCTTTATTACTCACCTCTAAGTCGTAGTAATACAATATTTTAATGCAATTTTTCGGCAAGTTCTATTACCTTTAATTTTCTTTTTTTGGCTACTTGTTTTACAAGCGAGCCAAAATGTAATTTCTGTCTCATTTAGAGTTTTTGACATAAATAAAAAAGCGGACTACTTATCCACTCTTGAGGTATTAGGAAACCATGTGCAAAACAAGTATGCCCACAACTGCGAGCATTCACTCCTCATTTTCAGCACAGTTTGAAAGTTCCTAATTTCCAAGAGCCAAGAACAAGCGTAAAACACTGATACAACACTATATAAAGCATGATGTACCAAATTTATTGTTTGCAAAGTTACAAAACTTTTTTTGATATTGTATAAGTATTTATTTTTAGCTGGAATGGACTAAATTTTAATAACCGCAGTGTCAACGACCTGCGGTTTTTGCAAATCTCTCGTATATGCCTGAAAGGCAGGTCTTTAAGTTCCTCACCAACCCTCCCCGAAGGGGAGGGAGTTCCTCCCCCTTTGAGTGAGGTTAGGTGGGGGCTTTTCCTCCGCAGGTTGCGCTATCGCTTACCTGCGGTTATGAAAATTATTGCCTTGCAGGCAAAATAGCACCTCAAAAAAAGATTTAGCCAGATTTCAAATTCCAATTAAAAAAAATCGTAATATTTTTTATTTTATCAAAAATTTTTTATGTAAATTTGCGGAAATATAATAAAAAAATGAATATTCTTTTACTTGGTTCGGGAGGGCGCGAGCATGCGCTGGCGTGGAAAATTTCACAAAGTCCAAAGGTGAGAAACATTTTTGTTGCGCCCGGCAATGCGGGAACATCGCTTTTGGCTACTAATTTGAATTTTGTCTCTTCCGATTTTGAGGCGGTGAAAGCCGCTGTCGTGCAAAATAAAATCTCAATGGTTGTTGCAGGCGCCGAAGAGCCGATTGTAAATGGCATCGCCGATTTTTTTGAAAATGATGATTTTTTAAAACATATTCCGATTATTGCCCCAAATAAACGTGCCGCACAACTTGAAGGCAGCAAAGATTTTGCAAAGAAATTTATGATGAGGCATAATATTCCTACTGCGCGTTATCTTTCTGTAAATCAGGAGAATATTGATGACGGAATTGAATTTTTGAAAACTCTGCAGCCGCCTTTTGTTCTCAAAGCCGACGGCTTGGCTGCCGGAAAAGGAGTATTGATTTTAAATGACTTTGAGCAGACGGTCGACCAGTTGCAACAAATGTTAGACGGCAAATTTGGTGCAGCAAGTCAAAAGGTTGTTATTGAGGAATTTCTCAACGGAATTGAATGTTCGTTTTTTGTGATTACAGACGGGAAAAATTATAAAATCCTCCCCGAAGCAAAAGACTACAAACGCATTGGAGAAAAAGATACGGGCTTAAATACAGGCGGAATGGGAGCAGTATCGCCGGTGTCGTTTGTTGATAATATTTTTCTTCAAAAAATTGAAAATCAAATAATTAAGCCAACAATAAAGGGTTTAATTGACGAAAATATTAAATATAAAGGATTTATTTTTTTCGGATTGATAAATGTAAATGGAAATCCGTATGTGATTGAGTATAATGTTCGTCTTGGAGACCCTGAAACAGAAGTAGTTATGCTCCGTTTGAAGTCAGACATTGTAGAACTTTTTGAAGGGGTGGCAAACGAAAATCTGGATGAAAAAGAAATTGAAATCCTCTCTCAATATGCTGTCACGGTTATGCTTGTGTCGGGTGGTTATCCTCAAAATTATCAAACCGACAAGGAAATTATTGGCTTGGATAAGGTTGAAGGCAGCATTATTTTTCATGCAGGGACAAAAGAAAAAGACGGAAAAACGATAACTTCAGGCGGAAGAGTAATTGCTGTAAGTTCTTATGGCACAACAAAAAACGCCGCATTAGAACTCTCATATCGCAATGCCAAAATTATTGATTTTGATAAAAAATATTTTAGACAAGATATTGGTTTCGATTTGGAATAAAACAAATAGTAATAAATGGCGAAAGTACAAAGGGACAGATGTATGAATTTGTTAAAATTTTCTTCATTTTTTTGATTTATTATACATTACATCAATCTGTATCGTCCCAAAATACGTTGACTCTAATTTCAACAAAAAATTAAACATTATGGAGTTAGAGAAGAAAGAAACCTGCCGAAAAAAGGACGGCAAAAATTGCAGTTTTGAGTTTAAAACTTTC
>WQYU01000058.1 GCA_009781075.1 Paludibacter sp.
AATGTCACTTTTTGACGGATGAAAAACAAGGGGTAACTTTTTGAAAAAGGCTAATTTTGAACTCTAAAACATTGAACAACAAAAATATAAAAATATAAATGAAATTTTATCGGGCAGTAGTGTATTTTTTTATAAAAGTATTATTCAAATATATTGTTATAAATTTTTTGTTTTAAAAAAAATATTCAGTAATTTTGTAACCAAAATTTTTAAATATTAATCTATAATTTTAAGTAAAGAAAATGAAGAAATTAGTAAAGATTTCAAATGTAATGCTTTTAGCAGCAGTGATTTTTGCAGGATGCAAAAAAGACAACAATGACGGACCGACACCAAACTATGCCGAAGAAATAACAGGTAGTTATGTTGGTAAATTTTCTATGAATGGAGAAGTTGTAGTACCCGATGCGACATTAAACATTGAGCGCAAGGACAACAGCAATGTAATGATAACTGTAAATCAAGAATTTCCAATTATTGGTCAATTAAACATTAGTTGTCCTGCATCGGTTACCAAATTGAGCGATACATATAGTTTTAGCGGTGAAACAACAGTATCCATTGAAGCTTTAGGAGGTGAATTTCCTGTTACCATTTCCGGAACAATTGCAGGGTTAGGGGTAATTAATATGACTATTTCCGGACAAGGGTTGCCGGGAGTTGTTACTTTCACAGGTGCTAAATTACAGCAACCAGAATAATAAAATATAATTTTTGTAAAACAAAATAGAGAACAAACGCCATTGCAGTAATGCAACGGCGTTTGTTTATCCTTGGTTTTAAAATTTGTATCCGAAATTTAAACCAAAATAAATCGGGTGCATCGCAAAACTCATTGTGTTAAAATTTTTTGGAAAAATAGAATTTATACCATAAGTAAAATTCAACCCTGCAAAAAGGTGAGGAAATGCTTGGAAATCAGCATCTAACTGTAATCCATAGTTCCAATGTGCAAGTTTGTCCGAAAAATCGTAAGGAGCATTTGAAATTTCAATTTTTTCTCCCGTAGGATCTCCTACGCGCAAATAACCATCGCTGGCATACCCCCAAAAGGAGCCGTCTAAAAGGCACGAAAGATACGGACCTAACTTAATGCTCCAACGTTTATATGGCTTAAATACAACCAAAACAGGTAAAGTAAGATACGAATTTTTAACTGTTGTTTGTACGCTTCCTGTCCATACTCCTGAAATCGACTCGTTGTCTTGAATCAGTACCATTTCATAATTTTTAACTTGCGCCAAAGTTTTCATCCCTTTTTGCTCCATTCGCAGCCCAAAACTCAAAGCCCAATTGGGATTAAAACTTTTTTGAATTTCTCCTTCTAACATTAAATTGAACAGCGGATTATAATTTTCGATTTTCTGGATTTCAAGTGGAATGGGAATTGGCGACATGCCACCAATAAGAAATCCCGCCTTTACGCGATATTCCACACCAACTGCCAGCGAACGCAAAATGCCGGGTGTATAATCCTTAATCGTTTCATCTTTTGTTTGTGCAAATAAATTTATTTGAAAAACAGAAAAAAGCATTATTATTAAAATTATAACGGTTATTTTTTTCATAAAAAATTTTTTTTATTAATTAGAAAAAATTTGCACATCATCAATCAATAGAGTACTGCCGATTGCTCCTTCGAACAAGTCACCGTGCGTACTCGACGAAAAAACTATTGTAAAATAATATTTCCCTGCCGCCTGTTTGCCCGTATCAAAAGAGTTACGTTCTACAAACGGCACTTCCACATAAATATAATCATCTGTGTCAATATTGTTTACCTTGACAGCTGCCGCCTGCTCATCGCTCATTATTGCAATACAAACAATAGAAGGATCGGTTTGAACATTTGTACCGTCCAATTTAACAGGATTGCCGTTAGTATCGGTTGCCGCTTCATAAAGAACTGCATATATACTTGGAGAATCTTCCTGCTGCAAAATATTACCGTCTGCATTCTTATATTCTGCGCCAGGCTTGTATTTACACCAAAAACCGAGTTTAACAGGCATGTTCTGCGTGGTTTGCACTCCAAATTGCGTTGCTTCAAGCGGTTTTGTTGTAACATTTGCAAGGATAAAATTTCCCAAAAATAAATTTCCTGCTGCAATGGGCATTTTCATTATCTCTCCCCAGGCTCCTGTCGAACGGGTTACAAGTTTTGCCGCTGTTCCCGACTTGCCATTTTGTGTAACCGAAGTAGGATAGTCGTCGGCAGTGGCAGTGGCAGCAGTAATGGCAAAACCCGGATTGCCGCTCGCCCAAACATTATGTCTTATGTTGTCCAAAATTTCGTAGAACTGATAATATTTGGAATCTACAAGTTCATAATTTGAAAATTCAAAATAGTTCATATTAAAATTTGCAGTAAAAAAAGAGATGGTATAGGTTTTCGTCCACTTCTTATCTTGTGAAACAACTGTATATTGCTGTGGAATTGTAAAATCGCGAGGTGTATCAACATCTGATATTGTTGCTCCGGGCGTTAATTTAAATTGCAAAGCAAGCGAATGCAAATGCTCGCTTAATATCTCCCTGTCGCTATCCGAAATCGCTGTTTCAGGGATAGAGACAGCATTATTGGTTATCAGCGGTTCGCCTGTAAACTGCCTAATATCTTCGGGTAGCGTTACCTCAATAATATCGGCTTCACTATTGAGCAAAGCGCCGCTTTGACACGCCGTAAGACAGATTACAAAAAAAATAATAACTAAATTTTTCATTTTATGAATTTTGTACTAATTAATATTTTATAAACAAGTGCAAAAGTAATTATTTATTTTTTAATATGACTCGTCCTGAAATAGGTTTAAAATTTTGGAATAAATATTTAATTATCATAGTATATATATTTGCTATTATTTTGCATCGGACATTTTATATTGCTGTTAAGAGGTATAAACTGGCTTTGGTTGCCTGTATTTGTTTTTCCTGAATTTGTTTTAGCATTATATTTTTCTTTTATACGATTAAAAGTTAAATTTATTTATAGCATATTTTTACACATGATTAATAATCTTTTCGCGTTTTCTGGAGTAGCAATTAGTTTTATCTTTCAATGGAAAAAGTTGAGTTTTGAAAATACTTTACAAACAGTTAAAATCTATTTAGAAACTCCACAAATTTGCTGTATTCCTTTTCTGCATCGCAACGCTCTGCCCATCTATTACGCGCATTAGTCCGAAATTCTAATATTCTACAATTGCTAAAAAACTTGATAATTTCTGCAATATCTTGCGCCGAAACATTGACATCAAGCAATTTACCTGCGCTGTTGTCCACAATTTCTCGGCTGCCTCCTACATCGGTGGCAACCACCGGAACGCCAAACGAAAGCGCTTCCATAATGGACACTGGCACTCCCTCACTAATACTGACGTTAATAAATAAATCAATGTGATTGTGCCGATAAAAATTTAATACCTCATTATTTGACAACGTACCCGTTAAATTGACGGCAATATTTTTCGGTAAATTTTTCGTTTCATTTTGTATTGTATCATACAAAATCCCACCTCCGATATGTGTCCATTTTATATCAAAATCAATGAATTGCAACGCTTTAACTATTAAATGTATTCGTTTTAGAGGTATCATATTTGAACAACTTAACAGATGAAAAAAATTATCTGTTTTCCATTGCGGATTTAATCCATTATCAAAAACTCCCAAACGATGAATTTGTATTTTATTTTTTATTATAAATGAATAAGTATCAATTAAATATTGTTTCCCATCCAGTGAAACAGGCGCCAAACAATCTAATTTTGGCAAAAGGAATTTTCTAAAAGGGATATAACCGTTCCGCCGCGTTTCGTATAAATCGCCTCCATGGAATCGGGCTATTGACTTTACCGAAGGATTATTTTTTTTCAAAAAAGGAATCAAAAAAGCAAGTTTATCGCCCCAATATGAATATACAACAGTTTGATTATCAGCCGATAATGAACTCAACATCTTAAATTGTTTTTTATTAGAATATGCTGCACGGAAAATCAATGTCGCCGCAAGCCACATCCGCAAATGAGACAGACGTTTATATACTTTTCTTGCAAAAAAATCTTCAACGGCAAACCAACACGGACTCAGGTTAAAAAGTCCAACAACCAGCAATTTCAACTTTTGCTGCTTCGGATGAATATTTAAAAACGGCTTATGAACGGTCACATTTTCTGCCTGTTGGCGTGGCACCCCTTTCCCGTACAAAGCAAAAATATGGACGTAATTAAATCCGGTAGAAAGATACGGCATCTCGTTTGATAAAAACGTTTCTCCAACTTCATAAGGGAAACTATCGGTCAATAGAATTAATCTATTATTCATTCAAAAATATGTATTTGTTAAATAATATTAAAAATGCCTTTCAGTATCTACTTTTTCACTACAAGCGGGTCGAACCCCTGTCCATAAACACCTCTAACCATACTTTGCGAGATAAATGCTTTGGGGTCAATGGCTTTTATCAGACGAAATATTTGAAGCGATTCGGTGCGTTTTGCCAACACCATAAGTACTTTTGATTCATGTTTTGAATACCAGCCCATGCCGTCAAGCACTGTGCAGCCGCGATGCAGTTCGCGAATAATAGCATCTGCTATCACGTCATATTTTGTTGAAATAATAAAGATTTGTACGCTTTGACGCATCCCGTTAACTACCAAATCAACAGCGTAAGTCATTACCCCCATTACCAACAATCCGTGAATAACCTTAATCCAGTCATGCAAAACAATATACGAAGAAACAATAATAATAAAATCGCTCATTAACATTACACGTCCAAATGCCATATTTTTGTATTTGTTAATGATAGCAACAATAATATCAGTTCCTCCTGCGCTGCCATTGGCATTAAAAATTAAGCCCATTCCTGCGCCACACATCATTGCCCCGATAAGTGCAGACATCAAAGGCTCGTCGGCAATAATTGGTTTGGTAATAATTTTTTCGGCAACAGAGAGCAGTATTGTAAGTAATACAACGCTATAAATCGTTTTTGTCAAAAATTTTATCCCCAAAATTTTAAAAGCAATAATACACAGCAGCACATTGACGGCAAAATAAATCGCTTGCACGTGAATAACACCATTGGTGGCATATTCTATGGCAAGCCCTATGCCCATCAACCCGCCTGTTACCACCTCAACGGGTTTAATAAAACCAACCAGTCCGAAGGTGTAAATTATCAGCCCAAAGGTCATATAAGTATAGTCGCGGACAGTAAATTTTTTCAAATAACTGCCATCAACGATTTTTTTTGGAATTTTTCGTATTTTAACCATTGTGAAATTTATTAAAATAATATTTTTTGGTAATTTTTTCTACACTAAAACTTTTATTTTTCTCAATATGAAATTACAATGATGCAAAAATAGTACTTTTATTTTAGAAATATTTCAAAAGATGATAACCAAAGCGATTGCATTATTTGTTTCAGTGTAACCGAAAGGAAATTTTCTAAACAACAGTATCAGCAACTGCATTGACAACCGTTTCAACAACCTTTTCAATTGCTCCACCTTCGGCAGTAGTCAAATTTTTTCACTGCGTGAAATGAAAATACTGAAATATCAGCCAAGTTGCCTGCTTTTTTGCCTTTATAATCAACACCCACGCCAATATTCCGGTTGATGAATAAATTAATGACATATATTTTTCTGAGAACTTGCATCGATTGAATTTGAGTTACGGTGAAAAAATTACATTCGCCACATTATTTTTATTAATATATAATAAGTAATTGATAATAAAATAATTACTATTACAGAATAAATCAGTGCATAATTGGAAAAAAACAGTAGCCCGAAAATAATTATTGACTGTAACACTGCATATATTGTTGATACCAATAAATGTGGTATTTTTTTTTCGTTGGTAAGCATCTGATAAATGTGGAGGCGGTGTGGTTTAAAAATATTTTCTTTCAAAATAATTCTGTGAATTATTGTTAAAATTGCATCAACTCCATATATTGAAAGTAGCATTATATAACTGATATTATGTGTTTTAACAATTAACAATCCGAGTAAAAAAATCAGAATAAAAGCCATAGAAATTGAGCCGATATCACCGGCAAAACATTTAGCATTTTTGCGAAAATTGAAAATTCCGAATACTGCAATTGACAGCATCAGGCAGTAGATAAGAGAATTTTGAACAAAATTAACTGTTACAAAATTATTCACATACCACAATGCAGACAGCATTACAATACTGTAAAAACCGGTAATTCCATTAATTCCATCCATAAAGTTGTAAGCATTAATAATTCCTGCACAAAAAACAAGAGCAAAAAGAATATAATACCACTGCCATTGAATACAATTCCATTGAACAAACAACAGCACTATTGCGGTTAAATGTACAAGTAGGCGCACAAGCCTTGATTGTGGTTTCAAGTCATCGGCAAAACTTATTAATGAAATCATAGTAAGTCCAACAAAAAAATAAGGATAGGTTAAATTACTGATAATAAAGAATATAATTATTGAAACATAAAAAATAATACCTCCACCGCGCAGTGTAATTGCCTGATGAGAACTTCGGTCGTTAGGTTGGTCAATAATGTTAAATTTATCAGCGATTCGAAAATAAACAAATTCCAACCCCAAGAGGATAGCGAAAATAATAATGTAAAATAAAATAATGTTCATTATTTGTTGTCAATTAATTTTAAAATTTTCCAAAATATTCATAGGTTGCCAACCCAATTCCCGCTTTGCCTTTTCATTAGAAAATGTGAGATTGGAAGTAATTTTTATTAGTTTGTCGGAATTAAAAATATTAATATGGAGGAAATCACCAACTTTTGCACAAAATTTTGCCACACACATTGGCATTTCCCAAACCTTTGATTTATGCAATTGCTTAATAATCAACCTTTCTAACTCATTAAAACTCGGTTGCTCATCACTGCAAACATTATATGTTCCACCTGCTTGGGCAAGCAACGGAATGAGTTTTGCCAAGTCCTGTACCATCAGTACACTTTTTCGCACTTTTCCGTCTCCAATTCTCAAATATCTGCCTTTTTGAATACCGCAAATCATTTCACCAAGATTTCCTGTCGGATTTTTGCCAGCCAATAGTGAAGGGCGAATAATAGCAAGGATAACATTGTGTTTGTTAGCCCATTGCCTCAAAAATTTTTCTGCCTGAATTTTGCTTAAAGCATAAGATGTTGTTCCATTGAGTGCATGGTTTTCGGTTATATTTTCACCAAAAACGCAGCCATAGACAGCAACAGTACTGAGAAAAATAAAAACTTTCGGAAAATTTCCATGTACCTCAAAGGCACGACATAAATTTACCGTCCCACAATAATTTATGTCATAAAAACTTTGTTTTTCGGCTTCTGTTTTCGGATTGACATGGGCTTTGCCTGCCGCATGAAAAACTATATCTATTTTTTTATTAAAAACAGGAATCTCATTTGCCAAATTCACAATAATTTCAGCATTTGAAATGTCCAGTGTAGTAATTTCAAAATCATTTTTAAGTAGAGCAATTACATTTTTTCCTACAAATCCATTTGCGCCTGTAAATAATAAGTTTTTCATTTATATTGTTTTAATTTTGGCAAAATTCGTAAAAAAGGATAAAACAAGCGATTGACACTGACATCATTTTCGTCAAAGGCTCTGATACATTCGATGTTTTGCATAAAAATATTTTTGAGATTTTTGTTAGTTGTGCCTCCCAAACGCATTTTTACAATTGCCTCGTTAAGGTAATGAGTAGATATTCCGTATTTTTCAATCAGTCGTAACATTATTTCAAAATCAGCAGCAAGTCTATAATTCAAGTTGAATAAGCCTAAGCGTTTGTAAATTTTTTGTCTAACATAAAAAGTCGGGTGTGCTGGATGCCAGCCATTCTTAAAAGGGCGTTTTGTACCGGTAATCCATTTTCTCACAATTTTTTCGGTATCATCGTGTGCAACATAAAACAAATCGGCATACACAGCATCAAGCGATGAATTTTCAGCAAAAATTTTCATTATTTTTTCAATCGCACGATTGTCGCAAAACAAGTCATCTGCGTTCAAAATACCTACCACATTGCCAGTTGCCATTGTAAATCCTTTATTCATAGCATCATACAAACCCTTATCTTTTTCTGAAATCCAATGAAAATTAATGTTTGAAAAATATTTAGTAATTTGTAATTCATAATTTTTTATTATTTCAACCGTTTCATCTGTCGATTTTCCATCAACAATAATATATTCGATGTCTTTATAAGTTTGCCGAAGTATAGAATCGATTGTTTCTCCAATTGTGTCAGCGTTATTTAAAGAAACTGTTATTATGCTAATTTTCATTTTTTCTGTTTTCTAAAATAATATTTTCATAAAGTTTACTAACTTGCCGATACATATTATCCCAAGTGTATTTTTTTGCATTCTGAAAACCTGCCTCAATAATATGATGTCGCAATTGGCTGTTTTTCAACAAGTTGATTTTTTCAACAATCTCATCAACAGTATTTTTCTTAACAACAAGTTGTTGATTACCAATAATTTCAACCACCGAAGACGCATTTAAGGTAATAATCGGGCAACCGGACTTTTGCGCCTCCAAAACAGGGATACCAAAACCCTCGTATAGAGAAAGATACAACAAACAATATGCACCTGCATACAATTTGTTCAATTCGCTGCTTGGAATACGTGTAAGTGCAAAAAAACGATTTTCACCGAGTTCTTTTTCCAAAAAAGCCTTCTCATTTTTGGTCAATTCTCCTCCGACAATTACAAGATTCAGATTTGTATTTTTCACCGACAAAACAGCGTTTTCAAAATTTTTGTAGCCACTGCGAAAACCAACAAAAAGTGCGTAATTTCCATAAATACTAACACTTTCGTCCGCTTCTTCTTTTGATATATCATAATATTCGTCCGAAACACCATTATAAATCACATGAATTTTGGCTGGATCGGTTTTGGGCAAAAATTTTAATAAATCATTTTTAGTACTTTGTGAAACACATATTATGCAGTCGGAATTTTTGATTGCTGCATATTTTTGACGGCAATGTAACCATTTTTGAAATCCTCTGTAATAATATTCATAAGTAAAATCATGAACTGTAGTAATGTTAATCGCCTGTTTATCTTTGGAATAGCGATAATATGAGGAATGAAAAATAAAAGGGAATTTTTCTTTCGAGTGTAAATTGAAATAACGTTTAATAAATAATAAAAATGAACTCTTCTTAATGATTTTCTCGTTATCAATGTCAATCATTTTTCGGAAAATATTTTTTTCTGCACCCTTATATTCAACAAAAAAAATAGAAAAATCGGATTTTAAAATTCGTAAAATAATCTCTTTCCACACAACGGATACTCCGCCTCCTTTTTGCAGTGAAAAAATTATATTATCAATGATAATTTTCATTGGATTATTATTTTATTAATGATGAAAACAAATTATCCCACTGTTGCATAATTATACCTAACTCGTATTTTTTTGAATTCTCTTTTGCAGCAATCGACATTTTTTTTCGTAACTGTTCATTTTCAATTAATTCAATAATTTTTTCTGCCAAACAATTGATATTTTCAGGTGGAACAAGAATACCGTTTTTGTAATTTGTAATTATTGAAGATGGACCAAATTCACAATCGAAAGCCACAACAGGCAAGCCACAGGTCATTGCCTCAATAATTACAAGCGGAAAACCTTCATAGCGCGAACTCAACACCAAAAAAGAACTGTCAGCATACACGTCGGCAATGTCGTTGGAAAGTCCTTTGAGCATTACACTTTTTTGCAAATTATTTTCTGAAATAATTTTTTTTAGATTTTCTTCTTCTTTTCCCTGTCCATATATATGAAGTTGCCAATCAGGAAACATCAAACTTACCTTTTCCCAGGCTTGAAGCAACATATCATACCCTTTTTGATAATATAATCGACCAACAGAAACTGCTATTTTACTTTCGCTATTATATTCTGTAACTTTTGGTTTTAAAAAAGATGGATTCGGAATAACAATTAAGTTAGAATGTGTTCTTTTCAGCAATTGCGCATCGTTATCAGTCAAAACAACTAATTTATCTAAATGCTTTGTTTGTTTTCTTAATTGCCAATTTCGTATTTTTCCAAGCAGCGACCAATAGTTTTTTTCAGCCATCGAAAGCGCACGCATATTTATGGAAAAATGCATTTCGACAATTTTGCAGTTACAGTTTTTTATATTTGTCAAAAATTCGATTTCTTTGCCGCCTGTAGAAATGCAAATATCAGGTTTATTAATATCTATTATTTTTTGTACTTCTTTTCTATATTGCTTCTGCTTCTTTTTATGAAAATAGTATTTTTTTAATAAATTATAATCATAATGAGCGTCAAAATCAATGTCTATATGAATTTGTTTTATTTTTTTATTTAACGGAAAGAACACAGGTCTACCCATCTGTTCAACTGTTACAACTATTATTTCGTAATCATAATTACATACTAAATAATTCATTTTTTCGCAAAGGACTCTTTCCATTCCTCCCGAATTGTATAATGCCTGAATAAAGTATATAAGTTTCATAATGTGGACTATTCTGTATAGTTTAATTTATATTTGTATCTACTAAAAAATTGAAATGCAAAAATAATCAATAAACTCCACACTAAATAACGCGGATTAAATAAAATACCTGCGCGAGAATAAAAAACAGAATGAGAAACAAAGAGAAAGTAAATAACATAAGCATATATATTGTAATTCATCATTGCTCTTGATTTTCTAATAATTATTCCCAAAAAGAAAAAGAAAAATATCACTCCGGGCAGTCCAAAAGCCAAATAAGCATCTCCAACCATATTAGTGCCTAATCCCCATTGTGAATCAGCGCCAAATTCCCAGTAAGTAGGTAAATTAGTGCTTGTCATTAATTCCGGCGGCGAATTTGAATTTTCAATAATAAAACGCGTGAGTCCGGGAACGGGTGAAGTAATATCAGAAATAAAACCGGTAAAATATGTATGCTGAACATTATCTGCATAATCGACAAGTACATATAAATTTCTATTATTAATTATCAAATCAGAAAAAACATCAAAATACGATGTAAAATCAATATTATCTTTTGCCACTTCCATCCAACTATTTTTTGAAATATTGCTTGTTCGCGCAAGTACAACAAATGACATAACCGATATTCCAACCGCTAATATAATTAAAAATTCATAAGTTCGTAATTTTCGAATATTTATACCAAACGCAGTTATCAGTATCAACCCAAAGGCTAATGGTTGAGTTCGACTGCCTGTCATAAGCAATAAAATTATAAATATTAAAACAATAGCAGAGAAAATCAACATTTTTATCTTACTTTTTTGACGGAAAACGAACATTAGAATCAAATAACAAAACACAACAAAAAGATTGTTGAAATAAGAATAAATACCCACCTCCTGAATATCACCGCCATCTGAATATACATTTTGCAAGTGTGTCAGTCCCCCTACTATTACAAACAAAATAAAACTTCCAACAGTAAGAAAAAAAAGAATTGAAATTTGTTTTTCCCCGAACTTAAAAAAAACTTCAGATGATTCTGTTTCTACTTTTTTTATTTGTGTAACTCCAAGAATATAAAAAGTGTAAGCAAAAAAAGCAATAGCGGTGCATTTTGAAATAAGATTTTCGTTAAAAGAAAACTCAAATAAGGAAAAAACAGGATTTATTTGATAATAAACCACAGGATAAATAAAATTTGTAAGTCCGAAAGAAATCATAAAAAAGAACTCAAAACACACAAAATTTTTGTCGGGCTTTGTTACCCAAAATAAAAAATTCTGAATGATATACAAACCCAAAATAGTCGAACAGAATCTGAAAGAATAATAATCGGGAGCAACAAGTAAAATGACCGTTGCTATTGCACAAAATATTATGTTAATAAATAATTGTTTCATTGTCTCCTTCTTCCTTTGATTATTTGTATAAATTCGAGTAAATTCCAATATATATATATATAAAGATTCAGTGTATTAAATAATTTTTTATCTGCTAAAAATAATGAAATCTGTTCTTCTATTTTCAAATTTACCTCTGAATATATATTATGTGTTTCCGGAAACAAATTTGCAAAATTTCTTCTTATTTTTGATTCCGATTCCATCAAAAGAGATATTTTTTTTCGGAGTTTACCTTCCAGCAAACTTTTGTTATAATATGCTGCATCTGGGATTTTTGTAAAAAAATCGTTCAAAACATTTATGGCATCTACAATATTCATTGATGATTTTTCCGAAAATGACACTGTATAAGAATTGATATTTGTTCTCACATAATGATAAAGCGGCAAATCAACTTTTGCATTTTTTTTTGAATAATATGCCAAACGGGGAGTTGTAGCATAATCTTCAGCCATATTAATACCCTCAACAGGATAAATATTATGGTCTTTGTATAAACTGCAGCGAATTAGTTTATTACACACACCAGGCAAAACATTTCCCGCTAAAAGCAGTTTTGTATACTCTTCATTATTAGATGAATAAATTTGAGGCGCTATTTTTTTTACTTTTCCCCAGTCCATAACAAAATCGCAAATTGTAATATCTGCATTTGTTTCAACTGCTTTATTGTACATCAACTCCACCATATTTTGCTCAACAAAATCGTCGCTGTCTATATTCAACACATATTCAGCATCGACTTGTGCAAGTCCTGTCATTCTTGCAGCAGCCAATCCTCTGTTTTTCTCATGATTAATAATTGTAACATCTTTTTTCCTGCTGGCAAACTCTTCTATAATTTTGCCTAATATTTCCATAGAATTGTCATTTGTACAATCATTAACAAAAATGTATTGAATATTGTTAAAACTTTGCAAAAAAATTGACCTGACACAACGTTCTATGTATTGTGCAACATTATAAATTGGAATTATGATACATACTTTATATTTCATATAAACGATTTTTTTTAATCAAAATATTACAATAAACAATCTCAAAAATTCCCGAAAACATCAATGCACTTGCAAGCACATAAGCGCTACGTACAAAAAACAGCCCTACCACCGAAAAAACAAGAAAACTTGCCAAAGCCCACAACTGATTTTTTGTTACAAAGAAATATTTATTTTTTGGCACAAAAATAAAATAAATATATGCACCAACAACCAGCCAACTTAATATTGTAATGCTTAAAATAATAGCCACAGGATAGGCACTAACCATTTCTATTCCACCAAGCAAAATTACTGCCCATCTTCCAAACAAAATAACACAGCCAATTGCGCATAAACTTAACAGCACCTCATACTTAATAATTTTTTTCACTGTCTCTTTTTTAATATTTGTAATAATTTTTGGAAATATTGCTCCGTTTATACTTGCAAAAATTGTACGTGGAACAAGAATAATTTTATTGGCAAGGTCATAAATTGCAACATCACTCATTCCCAAAAACGACCCAATTAACACAATAACACTCTGCTCTTTCAAAGTACCAGCAAAATTTGATAAAAAAAACGGAACAGAATCATGGTACCATACCTTTAAGTCCGAAACTGCTACCCAATGAATCTTTAATTTATCATAAAATCTGATGATAAACATTGAAACAATTCCACCAAAAATATTTGTCAGAGAAAGAATTACTGCAAATAACCAAATGTCCGCTGGCTTTCTTATCAGCAAAAAAATAAAAGGAAGTGAAAAAAGTTTAAACCCAATTTGAACAAAAGTTACTGTCTTCATTCGTTGTATTCCCTGAAAATACCACTGTGGAAATAAAATATTGGTGAATGTTTGGACAAAACAAATCAAAAAAATTACGTAATTGGCTCGTAGAGATGATACAGAAAACACTATGAGAGTAAAAACTAACACAGATATCAACTCCAAATACATTTTGAAAGTAAAAATACACGACAAAACGTCTTCTTTTTTTTGCCTGTCGTTCACATTGTTTGCAATCGCTTTAACTCCTGTCATGTCAAATCCGAAATTAATAAAATAAATAAAAAATGTAACTATTGAAATTGCAAACACATACAAACCATAACCTTTTGTACCCAGTGTACGTATCAGATATGGATATATTATCAAATAAAAAAATGAATTAAAAATTTGTAATACAGTCATAAAGAAGTAATTTTCAATTACTTCTTTATTGTTACGCAAGGCGCCTGTGATATTATTGTACAATTCTTTACTCATTTTTCATTTCCCACTCTCCATTTGACTTTCAATTATTCTCGTTTTGATAAAATATATTTCTATGGAATAAAAGCGGGTTCAATCAACAATAAATGTTTTGAAAATTAACAAAAAACAACCCACAAACCGATATTGGTTTGCGGTTGTTCTGTGTCTGGCAGAATTATTAATAATTCTGTTTTTCAGCCTCGAAATACGCCTGCGGATGCGCACAAACCGGACATGCTTTCGGGGCTTCCTTCCCATGAAAAACATATCCGCATTTTCGGCATTGCCATGTAATTTCTTCGTCTCGAGCAAAAACCTGCTGCTTTTCAACGCGTTCTAAAAGACGGCGATAACGTTTTTCGTGTGCGGCCTCAACATTTGCAATTTTTCGGAAAGTGGCTGCGATATTGTCAAATCCTTCTTTATCTGCCACCTCAGCAAAATGAGGATAAACATCTTCCCATTCGTCGTGTTCGCCCTGGGCAGATGCAAGCAGATTTTCGGCTGTTGTACCAACTTTACCTGCCGGATAACCGGCGGTAATTTCAACCATACCTCCTTCTAAATACGAAAAAAATTTCTTCGCATGCTCTGCCTCTTGCTCGGCAGTTTCAAGAAAAATTGCTGCAATTTGTTCAAATCCATCTTTTTGCGCCTGTTTGGAAAACATAGTGTAACGCATACGCGCCTGACTTTCTCCTGCAAACGATTTCAAAAGATTCTGTTCTGTCTCTGTTCCTTTTAAACTTTTCATTTTAATCCTATTTTTTTGATTATTAATATTTTATTAATTATTTTATATTAAAATTTAATTTTTTGCAAAGTTAATATTTTTTTTGGTTGTTGTGTTAGTTTCTTTTCTTTTTAATTTGTGTAACCCGTTGGCAGAATTACATAAGTGCATATTTAATTTTACCAATAGGTCTGTTGTTAAGTATTGTAAAGCCGTAACCGCTGTGATTTTTGACAAAACGCGTGTAAAAAATCCACTCACATCTTTTGCATAATTTCTCAATAA
>WQYU01000059.1 GCA_009781075.1 Paludibacter sp.
GGCGTTTCACTTTCTCAAATCACAGAGGCTACGGGTCTAAGTGAAAGCGAGATAAATCAAATATTAAAACAAACCTGATTCGATTGTGCATTTGTTCTCAAAATGTTTTTGAAAAAGATTATAAATGGATTTTAAAAAAAACAGGTTGGAAAATAATTATGAAAAGGTTAATACTTATTTTTATTCTATTTATTATTATGCTTATTCCCTCAATGAATAGCACTATATCACAACAAATACAAACGACTGAGTGTAAGGTTAAGATATCCTATTGTACTGCGACTGTAGAAGATTCAATATTTACCTCGAACTATGAACTGAAACTTTTGTTTGAAAATAGATATATATTAGTTGCGAATGTATGGGGTGATGACTTGTATTCTACATTTATGCTATCACAGGGGAAGTACGCACAGGACAATAATAATATTATTTGTACTGATGATGTGTATAATTTTAAATTATTTTTTCGTAATAATAAATCTGGTTTAAATGCAAAACAAATTTATACAGGTTTAACAAATATTCTTTTTAATAAATCAACAGACTTTGAAGAAGTAACTTATTTTATTTCTAATTCTAAAAACATAGCAACTATTAAATTGGAGAATACTAATAAAAGCGAATATCATACTCTGTATTATGGCTCTTACGGTGGTTTAAAATTAATAAAACCGAATATTTATGAATACTATTATGATGAAAATCTGTTATCGAAAGGAACATTTAAGAGGAATGGTAAGACAAACGAATTGGAATTATTTGATATTAAACTACAAAAAGTATGGCAATTGTTTTTTATTGAAGAAAAGCGATTAATAGACGCTCGTCAAGGATATGTATTATTTTTTGAGTCGGTTTCTAAAGAAGAAAAAATAAAATATATCAAAGAACGTAATCCGGATTTATTATAGTTTGCCAAATAGAACAATGAATTACTGCTGTGTATAAAAAAGCAGAAAAACATAGCATTACACAAATAGATTTAAAGAAAAATGAGAAGAAAATATAAATTTTTAACCATAAATATATTAAATTTATCGCGTGAAATTTTAACGAATAAAATAAAAAAAAGATGAAAAAGTTTTCAATTATTTTGGTAGCCATAATTGGCTTTGGAATCAGTGCAAAAGCACAGGATATCATCACCTTAAAAAATGGAGATGATATTAATGCATCCGTAAAGGAAGTTGGAGAAACCGAAATTAAGTACAAGAAGTTTGAAAATTTAAATGGACCGATTTATACGATGAAAAAGTCGGAAATTTTTATGATTAAATATCAAAACGGCAGCAAAGATGTATTCAATGAAGTTACTATTCCGGAAATGCAACAGCAAGCAACAGATGACCTTGTCGATGTTGTGACATTAAAGAACGGCAGCATTTTTACAGGCAAAATTATTGCCAAAGATGTGTCTGTAATTGTTTTTGAATCCAAAGATGGTACGCGGTATCAGTTTCCAATAAGTGATATTGATACAAGCGCAGGCGATGAGGTTGTTTCGCAAATGTCCCCAAGTACAGCAATGCAACTGCAGCTGATTAAACAACAGCAACAGCAAACAACAGTTAATCAGCAAGTTAGTTATAGCAACACCAACGTAAAATCACAACAGCGACTTCCTGTATTAAAATATACCTTTGGAAACAAGATAAGTCCTGATGGGCCAGGGAAAAGTCCGTTTCTTGCGGGTTTTCTTTCTTTTCTTGTTCCGGGAGTTGGACAATTTTACAATGGTGATGTAGGCGCAGGTTTTCTGTATATGGGTTGTAATATTGTGTGTAATTCTATATGGATGAGTGCCATAAAATCAAATTATTATGGAATAGTAACTGTTGATGAAACTCAACTTACCATTGGCTTAGTTGGTGCGTTGGCAATCAACATCATTTCTATTGTTAATGCTGCACATGGTGCCAATAAAGTAAATATTGCACGTGGATACCGCCTCGCTAACAATACATACTTGAAAATTCAACCTGCAATAATACAACAAAATGATTTACCCATATTCAGAGAATATGCCTATGGAATGGATTTTTGTTTGAATTTTTAGTGGGAATTATATCCTTAATGCCGGCGCGGACATTTTTGTCCGTGCCATGTATAAAAAAGCAGAAAAAAGAAGATTATTTTGTTTTTTAATTTATTTTAGTATTTTTGCAGTTGTAAATGAATATTTCAGGCATAAAAAATAATACAAATTCCTTATTTTCCTTATTGACAATTTGCCGTTCAGGCGGAGCGCGTTCAAATTGCAGAGAGTTTTTTGGTTCTTTTTGTCGAAACAAAAAGAACGAAGAGAAAGCACATTAGAAATATATGATGATATTAAAATGTGGATTGAAAAAGAAAAACAGGCACGGACAAAAGATGTCCGCCCCAGCGGTAGGGACAACGTAACAAACAATGGATTAGAAAATTAAACATTAAAAGAAATATACATCGTCCTGCAAAGGACATAAATTTTTAAAAATATGCAAACAAATAGACTAAATTTGAGGAATGTGATTGCATTAGCAGCCTGCCTCGCAGGTTTTACAGTATTTTGGGGTTGCGGCAAAGACAATGAACCGAATGGAAATGGCAATATTGAAGATAACGTTTCAAAAATTACAGCAACCGATGTAATCAACAGTTCTTCATATATTGTTACCGTAAAAGTCGAAATGTGGTCGGATGAAGAAGGTCATGGTAGTGGGGAGATAATTGCGCAAGCGCCGTACAAAAACAATGGTTTTACGTTGGAACTTCCGGCGACAGTGTCAGACAAATACATGTATTTATTAGGAGATGCTCCCAATGGTATTACAATAAGTGATAAAACGGCAAAATGTTCTTATGGTATGAATATTGACGCATACGATAGTTATGATGATTATTTTATCGGTAGATTCCGTCTGACAGATTATGAAAACAGCGATGGTATGACTAATACAAGTGGTGTTATGTGGTATTATGTTGATAAAAATGTTACCATTAAAGGGGAGTCTAAAAAAATTGAAGGCAATAAAGAGTATATCGGCAAATACGATATGGATTTGAAAAAAGGTTGGAATGTTGTATATTCTAACGATATAGAAAACTACGACAGTTCAACAGGGATATACGTGGACACATATACGGCAACAACGCACAAACCTTCGGAGTTAGATTACCAATGGTATTATTATTCTTATGGGTGGTATTGGCCCGTTAAAGCAGGAGCAAAATCACTTCGTCCCGCTGCATTTGCAATACGGTGGCGAGGATATAACATTAGAAAAAACACGATGTGTGTTTGAGTACAATGCAGATAACATGTTAACTCTTTATCGGTTTTTTGATGAGGAATACCAGGAATCCTATGCAGTGGAAATAGAATATACCGACAAAAGACCATCAAAAATTACAGAAAAAGAATATTGGGATGATGAGGAGTCACTTTATCAGAGAAGAGTTTTTGCTGTAACATATACAGGTGGAGGGATGTATGTAAATCTTACAGACACATCGGGAATACATGGTTTGGATGTTGAATTAACTGTTAATTCCGCAGGCAGAATGTATCGCAGTTATAATCTATACTGGGGTGATGAAATATTGTATCAATATGACGCAAATGGCAATTATATGGGAATAACAGGACACGATTATGATATTTTTGAATACGACATTTCCAAATCAGGAATTTTTGCTAATACAGCGACACCAAACTGGGTACCAACTTATTGTGGATTTTGGATTGGATTTTTTTGTCCTAATTTACTTGTAAAAAATAATGATACCGTAATAGAATGGACAGATTTAAACCAAGACGGCTACTATACCAAAATGACGGAAATATACGATGATGGAGATAGAGCCGAATATATGATAAAATATATAACCACCAAATAAATTAAAATAAAACAAATAAAATATGCGCATAGGTTTTCAGGAGATATTATTTATTACATTTATAATTTTGTTGCTTTTTGGCGGCAAGAAAATACCCGAACTAATGAAAGGTCTGGGCAAGGGCATCAGCAGCTTCAAACAAGGAATGAAAGAAGTAGAAACCGACATAAATGATGCAGTAAAAGATAAAGAAAATGAGGGGAAATAAGGGAAAGTAAAAGTTTCTTTTTCTTCATTTTGCTGGTCACGCCGACAATATACGAACTTTAAGAGTTTTTGAACGTGCTCCATGACTGAATGAAGTAACATTCAGAATAAGCAAGTATAATTTTACTAATACAAACAGCAATAAAAACATAATTTATAACATTTTTAGAATATTTGTATTATGAAACAATTATTAACGTCCATACTGCTAATTCTGTCCAGTGTTTTATTTTCTCATGACATTGTCGGAATATTAAAGAATTTTTACAAAAATGCTGATATGAACTATTATTTGGATATTGCTCAGAATAATTTGTATAGAGAAAGAGACTCAATAAAAGTTTGGTGGTAATTCGTTTTTACTCGTGATGATATTTTTCTCCTTTGACAATAGTAAAGGCGCGATAAAGTTGCTCAACAAAAATCAGACGCACCATTTGATGTGAAAAAGTCATTTTAGACAGCGCAATTTGTGCATTTGCACGCTCATACACTCGCTGCGAAAAGCCATACGCCCCGCCAATGACAAATACCAAACGTTTAGCAGACAAAAGAGTTTTTTTCTCCAAAAATTCGGCAAATTCCGTTGATTTATAATAAGTTCCTTTTTCATCAAGCAATATAATTTCATCGGTTTGGTCTAAATATTTCAGCAACAAATCACCCTCAATCTCCTTCTGTTGAATAAGTGAAAGGTTTTTTGAATTTTTTAAATCGGGAATAAACGAAAATTCAAAACTAACATAATGCTGCAAACGCTTGCAATAATCATCAAAAAGCGCCAAAATGTGCTTATTATCGGTTTTCCCTATCACTAATAATTTGATTTTCAATTTATTATAAAATTTTTAAATTATTTTTTACTTATTTGGTGACAACAAATTGCAACTGCGTTACTCAAATTCAGAGAATCGATTGTACCACACATTGGGATTTGAAAATTTATTCCTTTTGTTTGCCAAAAGTCACTCAAACCGGAATGTTCAGTTCCAAAAACCAATGCACTATTTCTTTGAAAATCAATATTTTGAATTGCCTCTGATTCCTTATTCATAAAAGTTGTAAAAATCTGAAATTTGTTTTTTTGCAAAAAATCGAAAAGAGTTTGATTATCTGCCGAGAAAAAATTCATTCCAAAGAGACAGCCCACACTTGAACGAATAACATTCGGATTGTAAAAATCTGTTTTACAATCAGTTGCCACTACGGCATCAATGCCAAATGCCTCGCAGGAACGCAAAATAGCGCCCAAATTGCCGGGTTTTTCCACACCTTCCAATACGATTATTTTGGAATTGTGTTTGGGTTTAAAAGTTTGCAAATCAGCATTTTCTATCTTATAAACACCTATAATTCCTTCTGTTGTTCGGCGATATGCAATTTTTTCATATACTTTTGGCGAAACAAACTGAATATCAATATTTTGTGGAATTTCATACTGAAAATATTTTTGACAAATAAAAAATTCTTTTGGCACAAATCCATTTTTCAAAGCGCTTGCGTTTTCCTGTACACCCTCAACAACAAAAACGCCGCTTTTGTGCCGCACGTTATTTTTTGCCAAAAGTAACGTAAGTTCTTTAATATGAATATTTTGAGCGCTTTCAATCATTTGATTTTTGAGACATCTTTTTGCAATTCCTTTGGTTTTTGCTCTGTTATTGGCTCGCTACCCCATTTCTCCCATGTCTCTTCAAATTCCCAATTTGCCATCAAACTCAGTTTTTTGTTGTAATAAAAAACTCTTTCGGGCTGGCGGCGTGGCGATAAATTGCCCGTATCCCAAATTCCATTGCCATTTTGGTCAATAAACATTCGCAAATAATAATCGCCAGGTTTTAAATATTCAAAGAGAACGCCATTTACTTCGGCACGTTTTTGAGCAATCACAACATCTTTTTTATCAAGCACTTGCAAAATAACTGTAGAATCAAACGGATTTATTATTGCTTTAATGCTTGAATATTCTTCCAATGAACGAATTTTGAAATTTGTATTTAATTTTTTATTAGTTTTATTATAAATTGAAATAAAAGCAGCGCTATCAATTGCTAATTGATACGATTTTTCGGGTTCAAATTTATAAATAATATTAAAAATCATTTTTGAAGAATCAACAGGCTGGCATTCATATTTCAATGCTCTGAAAACGGTATCTATTTTTTCATTCAGTTTAATTTTTCCCAAATCTATATTTTGCAATGGTTCTTCAAATCGTATTATTATCGATTTATAAACATCAAAGTTTGGCTCAAGATTTGTCTTAACATTCAAAACATAGTTAGGTTTTGGTTCGCGGCGCGGGCGGCGATATACAGCAGAAATTGTATCTGTTTGTGGTAGAAGTGAAAAAGTGGAATCGGTTTTGAAATATGTCATTTGCATTTTCAAAGTATCTTTTTGCCAAATCGTTGAATCTTTGAGCCAATAAGTTATAGTGTCTGATGTGTTGTTTTTCTGAACGATATATTTATTTTCCCAATCAAAATTCAATGGTTTTATCACCGGCAACGAATCTGCTTTTGCATTAAAAAAAAGGGTAAAATTTGTTGGAGTTTTACGTTCCGATTTTAAAAAGAATTGACGTTTAAGATTTTCATTGAAAAACAAAAGTTCCAGATTATCAGGCAAATACAAAAATCCACTTCTTTGCACTATCGTATCGATAGTAACCGAATCTCGCCAAATTGTATCATTAAAAACGTGCGGTTCTACCGTTGGAGTAATGATTGAGTCATACATTGCCAGCCCCTCGCCCGGATTATAATGAAAATCGTTGCTCACATCTTTTAGTGCATAGATTTTATAATTTCCTTCTTTCATATTGTTGATGGCAAAATGTCCGTTTTCATTGGTTCTGCCGATACGCAAAAACGGTTTTTTCATAAATAAACTGTCATTATCTTGCGTGTCGTTATAAATTCCGACAAGTATTCCCGAAATAGGGTTTAAGTCGCTCGCATTTAACAAATTGCCGCTTACTTTGAGGGTATCGATTTGGTCGCCGGTGGCAAAAGCGAAAACATAGTTCTTTAAAGGATTTTTTTCGTTCAAATCCACAATAGCATTTCCGAAATCTATTGAATATGTGGTATTTGCATGCAAAGTGTCATTAAAATCAATAAACAAATTTTTCCCATAGGCATTAATATCGGGCGGGCGCACTTGCGGCGGCGAAATAATTACGTTGTCGTTTAGTTTTTCTAAAGTTATATTTTCATCAAAACGGATACGGATATTTTTTTTATCAAAACGCAACGAACCGTTTGGCGGCTGTTCCTGCATTATGCGTGGAGGCGTTTCGTCTTTTTTACCGCCGGTAGGACCTTGTCCCTTGTTGGCACACGAAAACAGGAAAACACTTATTATCGAAAAGATAAATGTATATCTGAATTTCATTTACAATTTTAAAAATAAAAGTAATTTTTAAAGTTGCAAAGGTAAGTGATTTTTTGGAATTTATTTTATTTTTTTAAAAACGCAAATGTTTTTGAATCCATTTTTCGTATTTCGTATGCCTGAAAGCACGTTTGGAGCGAATTATCCAACTGATTGCAACAAGCGCCATAGTCAGTATCACAGGTATGCTTGCGATGTTAATCACTTGAACACCAATAGCATAAATCCACAAAGAATACAAAATTAACAATAAATAAACGATGAAATAAAAAAACAATATTTTTCTCATTGGCTTAAACCAAATCAACACTCCGACAACCATATTGAGCGGCATCAACCAAAGGATATTAAAATTTCGTCCAACTAACGGATGAACCGAAATAAAAGTAAGGAAAAAGGCAATGCAACCCACTATGCCCGTGATGATAAGTATGCTACAATCGGTTTTTAAATATTTTTTCCCTGTATATTTCATTTCACACACAAAAAAATAAATTCGCACCAGCAAAATCACAAAAAAGGTCAAAAATGGGAAGGAAAAATTATTTGCATTAGGATAATATTTTTCAGCAACTTGCGGAACCAAATAAGATTGTTTGCTTACAATGTTGCGTTCTGTCGTGCTGTCATTCACAATTTTTGCATCAGCAAATTCATTTGCAAAGATTTCGGGCAAAAACATTGCCTGATTTTGACTTGGAATAATATCAGAATTTGCGCCGAAAATCAGGTCAATTCCAAACATTAGCCATGTATTTCTTCCAACATATTGTGAGACTAAGTCTCTGTAAGTCAATTGTGTATGGTTCAGATTATTTAAAACAAGATGTTCGGCAGAGCAATTAACTGCATGTATTATCAAATCACGCGGACGCGTAGCACAATTATCAAAAACAAAATTATAACGATATTCGCGATTTTGCGGTTGACAATTTTCGCTCAACAAATCAATCAAATCAGTTTTTTCCGTCATATTCAAATTCAAAACCTGTTCAACAACAGACGATTCTCGGCTGCGATATTCTTTTAAAAACACTTCCGTATCAACTACTCCAAGCATATAATCACAATATCCGATTATAAATTTTGCGTAAAAATGTTTGGTATCAAACGAAAAAATGCCCCAGTTGAACAACATATCAATGTTTTGCGAAGCATCAAAAACGCGCAATCCCGTATGACCGAATTTGGCATAAACCTCACTTTGATACGGGGAACAGGTAACAAGAGAAATTCGCGTAGAATCGGTTACACGAATTATTTGAGAATTGACTGAAAAACCGGATGTTATTGTCAGTGTTAGAAGAAATAATATAAAATTTTTCTTCATAAAAAACATAAATTTCTTATTTTTTTGCTTCCATACGCTTTGCGTAGCGGTTCATAAACTTATCAACGCGACCGGCAGTATCAACAAGTTTCTGTTTGCCCGTATAAAAAGGATGAGACGAACTTGAAATTTCAAGTTTTACTAACGGGTATGTAACTCCTTCAATGTCAACTGTTTCTCTTGCATTTACAGTTGAGCGCGAAATAAATGTATCACCATTTGACATATCTCTAAAGGCGACAGGACGATAATTTTCCGGATGTATTCCACTTTTCATATTCTATTTTTCCTTTTATTTTTAAAAAAATTTTTACTCTATTAATGAAAATTTGGCTACAAAAGTAATGCTTTTTATTTATTTAACAAAAAAATGATTGAAAATTTTAAGAAAAATTTATCATCTAACATCAAAATTCTCATTTTCGTTTATTATATCCTTTATCAAAATATTTTCCGTATTTTCATTTTGTAAATTATTTATTTCCAAATATTTATCCCAAAACGGCGTAAGAAATTTGTGCTTTGAATTAAGAAACATCTCCGAGCCGGTAGTATTGAGTTTGTAAAATAACTTGCTGATTGTGAGAGTATTAATGTCAAAAGCAGGCTGATAAGTATTGATGCGCCTTTTTTCGTCAGTTACTTCAACAACTATCTTTGCATCAACAAGTTGCATTAGTACAAAATTCACAAGTCTGATTGGCAAAAGATAATTTTGCACAATATCATCGTTTGAAAGCGGCGGCTCCTCGTTTTCAAAGCGTTTGACAATTAAATAAGTGATAAAAACGGTAACAAAATTTTTGTAACGGATACTTATATTTTTCGTATCTGTCTCAAAATCAAAGAAATGAATATTTTGCAGAGCATACGAAATTTCGGCGCCCAAAAGGATTATCAAACAAGAAATATAAATAAAAAACAGTAACAGCGGAATTGCCGCAAAACTGCCGTACACAGCGTTGTAGCGCGTCAAGTTGATTTGCCCGCTAATGTACAAATTTTGGAAAATAAGAAATATTGTACCTGTCAAAAGTCCTGCTATCAAAGCATTTACAAATTTTACCCTCGTGTTTGGCATCATCATATAAAGCAAAGTAAAAACAATCCAATTAACCACATAAGGAATAAGTTTGAAGCCAAAACTGAGTAACGGACTCAACATGTTGTAGAGAAAACTGTCGGCAAGTTGCGTTTTTATATAAACAGAAAAACCGCTTGAAAAAGCAATAAGAGCGGGAATTATAATTATTGCCGAAAAATAAATTGTGAATTGTCTGAAGATTGAACGTGATTTTTTCACCTGCCAAATTTCGTTAAACGCCGACTCCATTTGCATAAAAAAACTCAACACCGACCACAACAAAATCACGATTCCAATGCCTACAAAGAGTCCGCCGCTCATCGTTTGCAAATATTTTTCAACAAAACCCATCACCTCAGGAACAAGACCATATTTGCCGATAAAAGTTTCGTCAAGTGCGTTCTCAATCAATTTATCCGCTCCAAAACCCTTTGAAATGGAAATTACAAGGGCAATCAATGGCACGGCAGCAAACAAAACCGAATAAGTCAGAGCAGAAGCCTTGACAGAAAGTTTATCGTCCATGTAACCACGAATGGCAATAAAAACAGTTTTGATAAATTTAAAAACAACCTTTTGAACACGCGTGAGTTCGTTTTCAGTGAGTTTCCAAATATCAGAAAATATAAAATCGTAAATTTTCTTAAAAAAATCAATTATTTTATTCATTTATACTTCGTTCTCAAATAATAGGCGTTGCCGTTTCCCATTAGTTTTTCTGACAGCAAAGGTACAAAAAAATTCCGCACTTAGCGGAATTTTCTGCAATAAACATTTTATTTTTCATCTTAAATACGCTCAAGTGTTTTTCCACCCGTTTTAATAAAATTATTAAAACGTGCAAAATCTTGATTTTCAATAAGTCCATACTTGTATATAAATCAATTATTCAAACTATGCGGCAAGGTGATAAGTTTATGCACCTTACCATTGCTATTACAATGAACTGTAATTTTCGCTGTCATTATTGTTTTTTTTCATTGCAAAATGTTCGATATTGGCTTCCATAAATATTTCGCCATATTTTACAAATCCAAAGTTTTCGTAGAATCTTACCAGATAAGCCTGTGCGTGCATTTTCATGGTACGATACCCTTTTCCCTCAATATAATTCATCACAAAATTGAGCATTCCTTTTCCTATGCCGATGCCTCGATAGGAATTTCTTACTGCCAGACGTTCTATTTTCACATAATCCCTAAAAAAGCGAATGCGAGCGGTTGCAACGGGTTCGTCGCCAACAATTGCCAAAAAATGTATGGCAGAAAAATCCAACCCGTCCATTTCAACAGAATAAGGACAATTCTGTCCCTCGCAAAAAACAATGCCGCGAACAAAAAACGCTTTCAACAATTCATCGGCAGCGCTAACAATCTTATATTCTGGTTTATATTCCGGTGTCATTTGTATTGATTTTGATGTTTTTTCTTTGGCAAAATTACATGAAAAACATAAGTTTTCCAAGTGCGCCCAAATTTAGTGCAGAAAAAATGGTTGAAGTTTTTGAAATTTCCAAAATGAAAGAGCATTAGAATGGTAATAATTTCAGTTGTGGACATTTTGCAGGGGCGATTATGGCGGTATTTTTCGTATTTTGCAGGTAATGTTTGCAGCAATTGTCTGCAATACAAAAAAAAAGGCCGCCTCAACAATGGGACAGCCTCTCGCATATATATCTATTTAAACACAATCATCTTATTTTCAAAAAAGAATTTGTAATTTGTTTCATTTTTTTCGATTTATTTTTTTATTAAAAAATACAGTATCGTTTTCTGTTTTTAAAATTCGCACAAAAATAATCCTTATTTTTCTTTTGAAACAATTTATTTTAAGTCAATAAGTTAAATAAATAATTTATCTGCAACTGCATTGCATCCAAATATTATATAGTTCCTTTTATTAGTTCCTCTTTGAATAACATCTTATAATTTATCAATAATATATTTAAAATCAATTATTTAATAAAATAAATAAATGAATATTTCATTATATAATATATTATAGTCATAAAAATAGATTTATTATTATTTTAAAAATCAGATAGAAATATCTGAATAATAACAAATTAATACAATCATATTAATAATTTGACTGTATTTTTTTGTGATTTATAAAATTTGTAGAAATGAACGATTTATGCAAAATTTTTTACTGAATAAGCCACAAAATTTTTATTGAAATTTTGATTTTTGGCATTTTTCCTGCACTTTTTATGATTTTTTGTAAAAAAAATAAAAAAATAAGGACATACAAACACAGTCCCGTATATTAAAGAATCTTGCACTACCAAAATTTAGGAATGTTCGGGAGATTGTTTTTGTGTTTTAAGTTTCAAAATATATTCGGACGGATTGAGAAGGAAGTTGGCTTTAAAGGCTCTGTTGAAGGTAGATTGGCTTTTAAATCCTGCGGAATGGTAAAGATAAGATAATGTGAACTGCTCATGCTGCCCGTTGTCGATTTGTTTTTTTACTATCTTTACTCTGTACGAATTAACAAGGTCGTTAAAGTTTTTGTATGGACTTAACTTGATTGCGTTGTAAATGTAGTTAATATTTGTGTTGAGTTGAGATGCAAGTTCGGCAATTGAAAATGTATCTTTAATAAATGGTTTTTCTTCATGTAAATGTTTGAGTATCAATTCGTACATCAATTGTGATTTTTTCTCTTCTTCTGTTTTCAACTCAATTTGCCTGTCTGTGGTTTTCAAATTATTTTTGTTTTGTTGTAATATATTTTTTGTTTCTATTATATTCAACATATTAATTCTTTTCGCCAGTACAATAGAAAGATAAAAACAAAGTAACAAATTACAACACAATGAAGCAATTTCGGAAATCTGGTGCAAATAACCGGGAATAATTATGAAACCATGAATATTATTACAGATTTTATTGGCGAACAGCAATATTAAAACCGTCTCTATTAAAATAATAATGCTAATGAATAGTAAATATCTTCTGCTTCTATTAAAATCAAAGACAAACATACCCCAAATTATTGTAAAAAACCAAATAAAAGATGCGATACTGCTTTGAAAATGCCAAAATATACATATAATAGGAAATAAAAACAACAGAATAAAGATAAAGTATGCCGGCATAAGTTTCTCAATAGTTTCATAGGTAAGGAAAGATATAATGACTATCCAAGATAAATGTAACGATACTCCTATAACACCGATAAATACTAAAAAATAATTATCAATTTTACTCCAAAAAAATATGAATATACAAAAATACACAGCAATTAATAATAAACTTATTATTGCTGATTTTTTCATAAATCTATTGTATATCAATTCAATATCATTATCGTTTGTCATCGTTTCGCTTTCAGTATCTAATTAAATGTTGCACAAAATTACAAAAGATTTTAAACCGAACAAAATAAAGGGGACTTACTGTCTCCTTTCCAAAAAGGAGCATTCTTTTAAGACGCTGTTCGTTTTGACCTTCAGAAATATAATATGCTCCATATTCCTGAACGATTTGAGAATTATTTATTGCCATAATTTAGTAAAAAATAAATTTATTTTAAAAGTTTATCTGCCTCTTTGTTGTGGTCGAATGTATCGAGAATCGCCAAAGTGTCAGTTTGTACGTTATTCGCACTGCTTACTCCTTGTGGATTAGCGGCGGCAGTAGAAGGACGTTGGGCAAGTTTTGCCTGTAAATCCCTTTGAGAATCCAATAAAACCTGTTTTTCGGATTCAAGCGCAGTTACTTTTTGCTCTAACGAATCATTTTTAGTTTGCATTTCTG
This sequence comes from Paludibacter sp., assembly GCA_009781075.1. Taxonomy (GTDB): domain Bacteria; phylum Bacteroidota; class Bacteroidia; order Bacteroidales; family Paludibacteraceae; genus WRGS01. Next base: position 13,667 of record WQYU01000059.1, read on the forward strand.
CTATTTGGGCAGCAGAAGCATCGTTATTTTTGTCGGCGAGCATTTCAGGCGTAACATCTTCAGTTTTTATTTCCGAATCGGCAGCAACAATAGCAGCAACAACAGAATCAAAATTATCGGATTTTGCCTGCAACACGTCAAGTTTTTCTTTACTTATAAATGCCATAATTAAAAGATTGTTAATGAATTACAATAAATTTTTTATCAAATTTTCAAAAGAATTTATTTCATCAATAAGTCCAATTTTCAGGGCTTGTGGTGCAAAAAACATTTTGCCTGTTGCCCAAACATCACGCTTTGCCGTCAATTTTTCGCCGCGGGAATTTTCAACACGCGAAATAAAATCTTCTGCAAAATGCGATGTAATTTTTCTCATCGGCTCAAAATTGCCTTTTAAAGCCTCTCGGTATTCGCTGTTTTTCTCTGTTGACTGGTCGGCATAAATATCTTCAACACGAATGCCTTCCTTTTCCCAATATTTGGAATAATCAACAAAAGTGGTATAACATCCGATTGAGCCAACCCAAGCCATATTGTTGTTTGCAACGATATGGTCGCAGGCAGAGGCAATACCATAGGCGGCAGATGCTGCAAAATCATCAATAAAAGCAATAACAGGTTTGGTACGCTCGCCGATTGTGTCGGCAAGGAGATTCATAGCATACACTTCGCCGCCGCCGCTGTCAATTTTTAGCACAACAGAAGAAATTTGCGGATTTGAATAACAACCTCGCAAAATATTGCTTAAAGTCTGCGTACCAACGGGTCCGCAGAACTGGTCTTCTTTGGTAATTGCACCTTTGACTTCGAGGATGGCAAGCGCAGCAATTTGAATCTGTTCCGGTTTTTCGAACTCATTAAGTTGATTTTCATCACCTTGCAGAGCGAGTGCACTAAAAGGATTCTCACGCTTAAAATTGTGAAAATCAATATTTTGCCCTCTTAAATAAGCAGTTATTGCAGGCAAATAATTTGCCGCAAAACCTGTTTCGATAAACCAGACACCATTTGCCAATAACGAAATTGATGAATCTTTTGCCATATCTATCAACAGCAATCCATATCCAACAATAGTTTTTTTGAACCGATATAAGAGTGCATTTCATCAACTTCAACCATTTCTATTTGCTGACTATCAGAGTGCAACTCCTGTACTTTTTTGCCAAAATCTCTTATCCAATTCAACACCGACACATTGCTGATCCCTAAAATTCTCCCTATGGAGCGAAACCCCAAACCTTCAAGATACAAGTGCAATGCTTGTTTCTTTTGTGATTTTGGTTTGGCTGTCGATTTAATTTCTACTGTATA
>WQYU01000060.1 GCA_009781075.1 Paludibacter sp.
AATTATACAAAGTTACAAAATATATTAATAATGTATTATACTTATACACAAATAGTTATCAACACACCCCGCTCGATTTTGTTGATAACTACTCATTTTTTATTTTTTTATGCGTTGACCCTGACTCATCTTATTGCCGAGTGTAGTATAAATCTTTTTATGTTTTTTCGTTATACAAAAAAGTTTCACATCCGTTCTTTAAAAAATAAAAATTATTTATATCTAAACGAAATTCTGCCTTTGGACAAGTCGTAAGGCGACATTTCAACCTTAACTTTGTCGCCGGGAAGAATTTTGATGTAGTGCATACGCATTTTGCCGGAAATGTGCGCGGTAATAACGTGTCCATTCTCCAACTGAACGCGAAACATTGCATTACTCAATGCCTCAATTATTTTTCCGTCCTGTTCTATTGCAGCCTGTTTTGCCATTAATTTTTATTTAATTTATAAATAACATTTTAAATTTTAAAAAAAATAATTTTAAATAAATTTATCTCCCAATACCTCTTCAATATATTCAAAGCCCGACAAGATATCAGCCTCTCCTTTTCTAATTGCAACAGCGTGTTCGTAATGTGCTGATTGTTTTCTATCGACAGTGCGGCATGTCCAACCATCTTTTTCTATCACCACATTTCGTAATCCCATATTTATCATCGGTTCAATACAAATTACCATTCCTGTTTTCAGTTTTTGCCCGTTGCCGCGCCGTCCATAATTTGGCACTTCCGGGTCTTCGTGTAATTTTCGCCCAAGCCCGTGTCCTATCATTTCCCGCACAACTCCGTAACCTCTTGCTTCACAATAACTTTGCACTGCATAACTTACATCCCCTACCCTATTATTCTCGCGTGCCATCTCAATTCCTTTGTACAAAGATTCTTTAGTTGTTTTCAGTAAATTCATCACCTCCTCTGAAACTTCTCCCACACAATAGGTATAAGCAGAATCTCCGTGAAAACCATTTTTATATGCACCTATATCTACCGAGACAATGTCTCCCTCTTTTAATACTATCTCCTCCGATGGTATGCCATGCACTACAACATCATTAATCGAAATACAGACTGCTCCCGGAAAACCATTATAATTCAAAAAACCCGGTACAGCGCCGTTATCTCTAATAAAGCCTTCAGCAATTTTTTCAATATATTTAGTAGAAATACCCGGTTTAATGATTTTTGCCATTTCGCCGTGCGCTTTTGCTACTATTTGATTACTTTCTCTAAGTAATTCTATTTCTTCGTCTGATTTAAGAAAAATCATTATTTATTTAACATTTCCTATCTCTATCGTTTATCAATATGCGGCAATATTTCCGGAACGTCCTTTTATTCTACCTGATTTCAACAAACCGTCGTAATGACGCATAAGTAAGTGACTCTCAATTTGTTGCAAAGTATCTAAGACAACGCCCACCAAAATAAGCAGCGATGTTCCTCCAAAGAATTGTGCAAATCCGTGTGTAACCTTGGTTAAACGCGCAATTGCAGGCAAAATAGCAACTATTGCCAAAAATATTGAGCCCGGCAAAGTAATGCGCGACATAATGTCGTCAATATAATCAGATGTTTTTTTGCCCGGCTTTACTCCCGGAATAAAGCCATTATTGCGTTTCATATCTTCTGCCATTTGTTTCGGATTAACAGTAATTGCCGTATAGAAATATGTAAAAGCCACAATCATCAGGAAGAACACAGCATTATAAAGGAAATTATCGTTGGATAAAAGCCCCCGCCAAAAAGAACCTACACTATCAGCATTTGAAAAGCCGATAATTGTAATAGGAATAAACATTATTGCCTGAGCAAAAATAATAGGCATAACGCCTGCGGCATTTACTTTTAACGGAATATATTGCCGCACTCCGCCATATTGTTTGTTGCCAATAACCCGCTTTGCATATTGGACAGGAATTTTTCGCGTCCCCTGCACAAGTAAAATTGACAATCCAATTACAAACATCAGAGCAATAATTTCGAGCAGCAACATTACATACCCTCCTCCTACTTCACCTGTACGGCTAACAATCTCTTGTAGCAGCGCCTCAGGCAAACGAGCAATAATACCAATCATAATTATTAACGAAATTCCGTTTCCAATTCCACGGTCGGTAATTCTTTCGCCGAGCCACATAATAAACATAGACCCAGCACACAAAATTAACGTACTTGATGCTTTAAACCAAAAACCTTCGGGCATTCCACCATGCAACTGTACACTCAAATTGATTAAATAAGATGGTCCTTGCAGCAACAGAATAGGCACTGTCAGATAACGGGTGAACTGATTCATCCATTTTCGTCCGCTTTCACCTTCACGCTGTTTCTTTTGGAATGCAGGAACTGCTATCGTGAGCAATTGCACAACAATAGATGCCGAAATGTATGGCATAATTCCCAAAGCAAAAATTGAAGCATTTGCAAAGGCGCCTCCTGTAAACATATTGAGCAAGCCAAGCAAACCGCTATCTGTTGTTTGGGCTTTTAATGCTGTTAAACCATTTGGGTCTATTCCGGGCAAAACGATATACGAGCCGAAACGATAGATTAAGACGAACAACAATGTGATAAGCAATCTGTTGCGCAGGTCTTCTATTTTCCAAATATTTTGTAATGTTTCTATGAATTTCTTCATTTTCTATATTTCTTAAAGTTTAGAAACTGTCCCTCCAACTGCTGTAATAGCATTTTCGGCTGATTTTGAAAAGGCATTTGCCTCCACGTCCAATTTGGCTGTCAGTTCTCCGTTGCCCAAAATTTTAACCAAAGTATTTTTGGAAATAAATCCGGCGTTGCGCAGTTCTTCCAATCCTATTTTTGTCAATTTTTTCTCATCGGCGAGCGTTTGCAGAGTAGAAATATTGATTGCTTTATACTCAATGCGGTTAAAATTTTTAAAACCGAATTTAGGCAAACGTCTTTGAATCGGCATTTGACCTCCTTCAAAACCTCTTTTCTGTTTGAAACCAGAACGCGATTTTGCACCTTTATGTCCTCGTGTTGATGTTCCTCCTAAACCGGATCCCGTTCCACGTCCAATGCGTTTTCTCTTTTGTACCGACCCTGCTGCCGGAGTCAAATTATGTAATTCCATATTTTCCTGTTAATTTAAAAATATTTAAGTCTAAAAATTTATAATAAAAAACTTAAACTTACTCAATTACTTTTACTAAATGTTTTACTTTATCTACCATTCCCAAAATTGAAGGGCTATCTTCGTGTTCAACGATTGAATTCATCTTTCTCAAACCTAAGGCTTCCATCACAAGTTTCTGATTTTTAGGTGATTTGATTGTGCTTCTAACTTTCTGTATTTTAATTTTTGCCATAAATAATTTCCTTTCAAAAAATTAACCGTTAAACACTTTTGATAATGAAATTCCACGAGTTTTCGCAATCAGGTGCGCATCTCTGAGTTCGCTCAGTGCAAGCATCGTTGCTTTTACAAGGTTGTGCGGGTTTGACGACCCTTTTGATTTAGCCAAAACGTCGTTTACACCAGCCGATTCGAGAACTGCTCTCATAGCCCCCCCCGCTTTTACGCCTGTACCCGGCGAAGCCGGTTCTATATAAACCTGTGCGCCGCCATATTTGGCAACCTGTTCGTGAGGAATAGTCCCTTTGTGAACAGGAACTTTAATCAGGTTTTTCTTCGCTGCCTCCGTACCTTTTTCTATTGCAGCGGTTACTTCACCTGCTTTCCCCAGCCCCCAGCCTACAATGCCTTCTTCGTTTCCTACAACTACTATGGCTGCAAAACTGAAAGCGCGACCGCCTTTGGTTACTTTGGTAACACGATTTACGGCTACCAATCTGTCTTTCAAATCTAAATCGTTAGTTGATTGAACTCTGTTTATATTTGTTGTTGCCATTACTTTTTAAAATTTAAGACCGGCTTCGCGTGCTGCATCAGCCAAATGTTTTACTCTTCCATGATACAAATAACCGTTTCTATCGAACACAACGCTTTCTATCCCTGCACTTTTTGCTGCATCGGAAATCAACTTGCCTACTTTTGCTGCCTGTTCGGTTTTAGTCATCTTGTCTGTTATTTTCAACGACGATGCAGCGGCAAGGGTTGTACCTTTGCTGTCGTCAATTATCTGCGCATAAATTTGAGAGTTACTTCTAAAAACCGACAAACGCGGTCTTTCTGCTGTCCCCGAAATACGTTGACGGATATGCGCCTTAATTCTGATTCTTCTTTTTATTTTATCACTCATAATCTTTTCAAAAATATTATTCGGTCATTAAATACTATTTTTTAGCGGCTGTTTTACCTGCCTTACGGCGTACAACTTCGCCTTTAAAACGAATACCTTTGCCTTTGTATGGCTCAGGTTTGCGCAGCGAGCGAATTTTAGCACATACCTGACCGATAAGTTGCTTGTCGGCACAAGTCAGAATTATAATTGGATTTTGGTTACGTTCAGACTTGGTCTCAACTGTAATTTCGGTCGGCAATTTCATAAAAATATTATGAGAATAACCTAATGAAAATTCAAGTACCTGCCCCTGATTAGAAACGCGGTATCCTACTCCAACCAATTCGAGAGTTTTAGTATAACCATCCGACACTCCGACAACCATATTGTTAATCAGCGAACGATATAGTCCGTGATATGCACGATTTTGTTTATCATCGTTTGGACGGCTTATCTTTATCTCACCATTTTCTACCTCAACCTTTATGGCTGGATTGACCGTTTGGCTAAGTTCGCCTTTTGGTCCTTTTACTTTTACTATGTTCTCTTTAATTTCTACCGAAACACCCTTCGGCACAACTATTGGTAATTTTCCTATCCTTGACATTGTTTTTTCTCCTTATTATTAATTAATGTACATAACACAAAACTTCGCCGCCTACTTTGAGGTTACGTGCTTCCTTGTCGGTCATAACTCCTTTTGAAGTTGAAACAATGGCAATCCCCAGTCCGTTAAGTACTCGCGGCATATCTTTGTATCCCACGTACTTGCGCAATCCGGGTGTCGATACTCTAATCAATTTCTTAATTGCACTGATTTTATGAACAGGGTCGTATTTCAACGCAATTTTTATTGCTCCCTGCGGACCGTCTTCTACATACTTGTAGTTAAGAATATAGCCTTTTTCAAACAATATTCTCGTCATTTCTTTTTTCAGATTCGATGCAGGAATTTCCACAACCCGATGATTGGCTTTGATGGAATTCCTTACTCTTGTCAAATAATCTGCTATTGGGTCTGTCATTTTATTATTATTTTTAAATTAATCCTGACTTTCAGGACAATATTTAACTTATTTTACTTTTTTTTGTTTACTATTTAATTTAATAAAAAGAAATAGTAAATTATAATATCTCATATTTACCAACTCGCCTTTTTTATTCCGGGAATAAGCCCTTTTGATGCCATTTCACGAAATTGTATGCGTGAAATTCCAAACTGACGCATATATCCTTTCGGGCGTCCGGTAAGTTTGCAACGGTTATGCAAACGCACCAAAGAGGCGTTTTTCGGAATATTTTGCAACGCATCATAATCGCCTGCCTCAATAAGTTTTTTACGCTTTTCGGCATATTTGGCATTCATTGCTTTTCTTTTAACCTCGCGGGCTTTCATTGATTCTTTTGCCATATCTTTTCTTAATTTTTCTTAAAAGGTAAACCAAATTCTCTCAACAATGCAAAACCTTCTTCATCGGTTTTTGCGGTGGTAACAAATGTAATATTCATTCCCAAAAGTTTGGTAATGGTATCAATATTAATTTCGGGGAAAATAATCTGCTCATTAATTCCGAGCGTATAATTTCCTCGTCCGTCAAGTTTGTTTTCAATTCCTTTAAAATCGCGGATACGCGGCAAAGCCACTTTCACTAAACGTTCCAAAAATTCGTACATACGCACACCACGAAGGGTTACGCGCACGCCTATCGGCATTTTTTTACGTACTTTAAAGTTTGAAATATCTTTTTTCGACATTGTTGCAACGGCTTTCTGACCTGTTATTGTGGTCATCTCGTTGATGGCTACCTCGATAATTTTTTTATCGGCAGTTGCCTGTCCAAGTCCCTGATTGAGAACAATTTTTTCTAATTTAGGAACTTGCATAACAGAAGTATATGCAAATTCTTTCATCAACGCAGTAACAACGCGTTCGGTATATTCTTTTTTTAAACTTGCTGTATTCATTTCTTTTAAATTTCTTTTCCTGATTTTTTAGAAATTCTAACTAGTTTTCCATCAGCGGAGCGTTTGCGCCCAATACGGACGGGTTTACCACCTTCAACAACGTTCAAATTTGAAATATGAACGGGCGCTTCTTTTTTCTCTATACCTCCCTGAGAATTTTTAGCATTCGGCTTGGTACTTTTCGACACGATATTAATGCCTTCAACAATCGCTCGCTTCTCATTTACGAATACTTTGAGCACACGACCGGTTTTACCCTTATCGTCGCCTGTATTTACAAATACGTTGTCGCCTTTTTTAATATGTAATTTACTCATTTTTCTTTTAAAATTAAATTAAAAATTTAGATTTAATATTTTATTCTAAATTCTTCATTCCAAATTAATTAAAGCACTTCCGGTGCAAGTGAAATTATTTTCATATTCGTTGCACGCAGTTCGCGGGCTACCGGTCCGAATATTCTGCTTCCGCGTATTTCGCCGGCATTGTTCAAAAGGACACATGCATTGTCGTCAAAACGGATGTACGAGCCATCAGCACGGCGTATTTCTTTTTTTGTACGCACAACAATTGCTTTAGAAACCACTCCTTTTTTAAGTTCTACCGAAGGTATCACACTTTTGATGGCAACTACAATAATATCTCCAACGGAGGCATACCTTCTGCCTGTTCCGCCTAATACTCTGATACACAGAACTTCTTTTGCACCGCTATTATCGGCTACTGTTAATCTTGTTTCTTGCTGTATCATAATTATTTAACCCTTTCTATTATTTCTACCAAACGCCAACGTTTTGTTTTGCTGAGCGGGCGTGTTTCCATTATGCGAACAGTATCGCCGATATTACAATCGTTTTTCTCATCGTGAGCGTGAAATTTTTTCGTTTTACTCACAAATTTACCATAAATCGGGTGCTTTTCCTTCCATTTGACGGCAACAGTTATGGTTTTGTCCATCTTATTGCTGAAAACTACACCTGTTCTTTCTTTTCTTAAATTTCTTATCTTTTCCATCAGAACTTTGTGTGTTAGTTAATATTTAATTCGCGTGCGTGCAGTTCGGTAGCAAAACGGGCTATATTTCTACGGGTTTTACTAATTTGCGAACTGTCGTCAAGCGGCGATATTGCGTGATTAATTTTCAAACTTGAAAGGCGTGCTTTTTCGGCATCCATCCTTTCACGTATCTCGTTGGTTGTCAACTCTCTAACTTCTTTTATCTTCATTTTATGAATAATTATTTTTAATGATTAAACATTTTGAGTTGCATCATAATCGTGCCGAATAATAAATTTCGTTGTTACCGGCAATTTTTGGGCTGCCAAACGCAGGGCTTCTTTCGCAATATCAAAAGGAACTCCTTCTACTTCAAAAAGGATACGTCCCGGCGTAACAGGTGCAACAAATCCTTCCGGAGCGCCTTTACCTTTACCCATACGCACTTCTGCAGGTTTCTTCGTTATTGGTTTGTCGGGGAAAATTCGTATCCAAATTTGTCCCTGACGTTGCATATGACGGGTAACCGCCACACGTGCCGCTTCAATTTGACGACCTGTTAACCATTTTGATTCTAATGATTTAATTCCAAAAGAACCGAATGCCAATTGGTTGCCTCTCTGGGCGTTACCTTTCATACGCCCTTTTTGCTGTCTTCTGAACTTTGTCTTTTTCGGTTGTAACATAATTCTCTTTTAAATCAATTATACATTTTAACGGTTATTATTCTCCCTTCTTTCGCGGCGGTCGCCACCTCTAAATGACCTCTCAGGGCGGTCGTCATTGCGGTCGCGGCGTTTACGGAACCCACCGTTCCTGTCGCCACGCTCACCTCTGTCGTTGCCGCGTGAACCTCGCTCTTGTCTTTCCGCACTTTTCTCACTCGAAGTAAAATTAGGAGTAAGGTCTTTTTTGCCGTAAATCTCTCCACGACAAATCCAAACTTTAATTCCGATTAATCCTACTTTTGTAAGTGCCTCAGCATGACAATAGTCAATATCGGCACGAAAAGTATGAAGTGGCGTTCTGCCTTCCTTGTACATTTCCGAACGTGCAATTTCTGCTCCGTTAAGCCTTCCGGACACTTGAATTTTAATACCTTCTGCACCTGCACGCATGGTTGAGGCGATAGCCATTTTCACAGCACGGCGATAAGCCATTTTTCCCTCAATTTGATTTGCAATATTATTGCTAACAATTACGGCATCAATTTCCGGACGTTTTACTTCAAAAATATTGATTAAAATTTCCTTGTCTGTAATTTTTTTCAATTCTTCTTTCAAAGTATCAACGTCTTTTCCCCCTCTGCCTATAATCATTCCCGGTCGGGCAGTGCAAATTGTTATTGTAACCAGTTTCAGAGTACGTTCGATAACAATTCGCGAAACACTTGCTTTTGCCAGACGTGTATTAAGATATTTACGAATTTTGCTGTCTTCGAGAATTGTATCGCCGTAATTTTTTCCGCCGAACCAATTTGAATCCCATCCGCGAATTATACCCAGTCTATTACTTATTGGATTAGTTTTCTGTCCCATTTTTTACCGTTTTCTTTTGGTTATCGTTAGTATTCTGAATTTTTTCGTCAATAAACAGAGTTACGTGGTTAGAGCGTTTACGGATGCGGTATCCTCGTCCCTGCGGAGCAGTACGAAGGCGTTTTTGCATCAATGCCGAATCAACATATACTTTGCTTATATATAAATTAACATTATCGGCTTTCCGTTCGGCTTTATGTTCCCAATTCGAGATTGCCGATTTTAACAGTTTTTCCATTTTAGCCGATGCTTCTTTATTGGAGAATTTCAAAACGCCTAATGCTCTATTTACTTCCATTCCGCGAATCATATCTGCAACATAGCGCATTTTTCGCGGAGAAGTAGGTACTTCATTAAGTTTAGCGAAATATTGTATTTTATTGGCATCTGCTCTTGCTTTGGCTGATATTTTTTTCCTTTGACCCATCTTTCTAATTCTTTTAATATAATTAGTTAAATTTCAATGAAATAATTATTTTTTCTTACTGCCTGCATGTCCTCTAAAAATGCGGGTTGGTGAAAATTCGCCAAGTTTGTGTCCCACCATATTTTCAGTAACATACACAGGAATAAATTTATTTCCATTGTGAACTGCTATTGTATGACCTACAAAGTCGGGAGAAATCATTGATGCTCTTGCCCAAGTTTTAATAACCGACTTTTTGCCTGTTTGGTTCATACCTAAAACTTTCTTTTCGAGTTTTAAGTTGATATACGGTCCTTTTTTTAATGAACGGCTCATATTATTTACTTCTTATTAATTATTTTTTACGTCTTTCAATAATATACTGATTAGATATTCGTTTTGGCGCACGGGTTTTATATCCCTTTGCCAATAATCCTTTTCGTGAGCGCGGATGTCCTCCTGAGGCGCGTCCTTCGCCGCCTCCCATAGGATGGTCAACCGGATTCATTACTACACCTCTCACTCTCGGACGTCTTCCAAGCCACCTTGAGCGACCTGCCTTCCCTGAGCGTTCAAGCCCGTGGTCTGAATTGCCTACGCTACCTACTGTCGCTTTGCATGTTGCAAGTACTTTGCGTACTTCCCCTGAAGGAAGTTTTATGATTGCATACTTGTCTTCGCGGGAAGTCAGTTGAGCAAATGTTCCTGCCGAGCGTACCATTGCCGCTCCCTGTCCGGGGCGCAGTTCAATGTTGTGAATTACTGTTCCCAGCGGAATAGTCGACATCGGAAGTGCATTACCTACTTCAGGGGCAGCACCTGCACCCGAAAGAACTGTCTGTCCTACTTGCAGCCCATTGGGAGCAAGAATGTACCGTTTGTCACCATCGGCATAAAATAACAAAGCAATACGCGCCGACCTGTTCGGGTCGTATTCTATTGTTTTTACCTTTGCCGGAATACCGTCTTTGTTACGTTTGAAGTCAATAACCCTATATCTCCGCTTGTGTCCTCCACCTATATAGCGCATGGTCATTTTTCCTTGATTATTACGACCACCCGTTTTCCGATGCCCCGACAATAACGATTTCTCCGGTGCATTCGCCGTAACCATCTCGAACGTACCGATAATTTTGTGCCGCTGTCCCGGCGTTGTGGGTTTTAATTTACGTACAGCCATTTTTCTGTATCTGTATAATTTTTTTTAATATATAATTAATTAAATATTAGAATAAAAATCTATTGTGTCACCTTCTCTAAGTGTTACAATTGCTTTTTTATAAGCAGAAGAAGCCCCTGTAATTTGTCCTGCTTTAGTATTACGGGTACGCTTCTTTGGAGCAACAATAATTGTATTTACATCCTCAACGGTAACCTCGTACATCTCTTCTACTGCTTTCTTTATTTCAATTTTATTTACATCACGCAACACACGAAATGCGTACCGATGACGGCTACCTCGATGTTGTTTGGTCGGCTTCGATTTTTCACGCTCTATCGCACGAATGACAGTTTCATCAATGCGAGTCATTTTCTCTGTTACTACAGGTTTAATAATTATTGACATTACTTTTCCTCCTTTGACGCTATAAATTGTTGTTCAAAAATCGACACTGCATCTTCGGCAATAACCAAAGATTTTGCATTTAAAATTGCATACGTATTCAAATCGGCAACTGTCATAACTTTAACAAGCGGCAGGTTGCGTGCCGACAAATATACATTTTCGTTCTGTTGGGGTAAAACAAGCAAGATTTTGCGGTCGCTAACATTAAGATTTTTTGTCAATGCAACGAAATCTTTAGTTTTTGGACAATCAAAATTCAAATTCTCCACAACGCAAATAGCATCATTTTGACTTTTATAACTTAAAGCCGACTTTCGAGCAAGTTGTTTAACTTTTTTATTAAGTTTGAAACGATACGAACGTGGAACAGGACCGAAAATACGACCTCCACCAACACGTACCGGCGATTTTATATCTCCCGGACGAGCGCCGCCACTACCTTTTTGACGTCCCAATTTTCGGGTCGAACCGGCAATTTCGCTTCTTCCTTTTGCCTTATGTGTCCCTTGACGCTGATTCGCCATATATTGTTTTACATCTAAATAAATGGCGTGGTCGTTTGGTTGAATCCCAAACACTGCATCGTTGAGCGCAACTTTACGCCCCGTACTTTTTCCTTGAATACTCAATACTTCCAATTCCATACCTTTTATTTATTAATATAAACGATTGAACCTTTTGCACCGGGGACAGAACCTTTTACCATTAAAAGATTATGTTCGGCAATTACTTTAATTATTACCAAATTCTGTACGGTAACTCGGTCTCCGCCCATACGCCCCGCCATGCGCATTCCTTTGAATACGCGAGATGGGTACGAACTGGCGCCAACCGAACCGGGCGCTCTCAAACGATTGTGTTGACCATGTGTTTGCTGACCTACGCCTCCAAATCCATGACGTTTTACAACACCCTGAAATCCTTTACCTTTTGAAACTCCGATAACATCTACAAATGTTTCTTCTTCAAAAAGGTCTGCTACGGTGATATTTTCACCTTTTTTGTACTCTTTTTCAAATTCATTGAACTCAACCAAGTGTCTTTGTGGGCTTACTCCTGCCGATTTGAAATGACCTGCCTCCGCTTTGTTGGTGTGTTTTCCTTTTTTTTCTTCAAAACCCAACTGCAAAGCATCGTAACCATCATTTTCTTTCGTTTTAATTTGAGTAACAACACAAGGACCTGCTTCTATAACAGTGCACGGTACATTTTTCCCGTCGGCACTGAAAACGGATGTCATTCCGATTTTTTTCCCTATTAATCCCGGCATTTCAATTATTTATTATTATACTTTAATTTCTACTTCTACCCCACTGGGCAATTCAAGTTTCATAAGCGCATCAACTGTTTTTGGCGTTGAGCCGAAAATATCAATAAGGCGTTTGTAAGACGCAAGTTCAAACTGTTCGCGTGCTTTTTTGTTCACAAAAGTAGCACGATTAACAGTGAAAATACGCTTGTGAGTAGGCAGTGGGATAGGTCCGCTAACTGCAGCCCCTGTCGATTTGACAGTTTTTACTATCCGCTCTGCGGATTTGTCGACCAAATTATGGTCATACGATTTGAGTTTAATTCTAATTTTTTGACTCATTTATATTATTAATAATTAATGAATTGTGTTTTAAGAAAAGAGTCATTCGCTCTCTTAAAAACTCCGACTTTCACATTCAGTAAAAATCGGGCTGCAAAAGTACTACATATTTTTTTAACCACCAAATATTTTTTTTAAAAAAATTAATTTTTTTTTATTTATACTTGTTCCTTATAAAATTTCTGGGCACTTCTAAAAATTAATAAATGATTAATTTTTAGAAGTGCCCAGAAATTTACGTTCGAACTTTTAATTGCAAATGGATATAAAAGCCGACCACAACCCTAAGTCGTACTATTAGTTCGCTTAATGAAGAATGCGACCGCTTTTTGATTGGTTGTTTTACAGCATTACGACATTCGGATTATTCTCGTATTGATATTCTTAATTTTCAAAATGATATGGTTTCAATCCAGACTCGCAAAAAAGACAAAAAAGTATTTATTCCAATTCATTATTTGCTGCGTGAAATTATCCCAAAATGTCCATTAGCAATGGCTATATTGTGATAAATCGCGCCAAAACCGATGTTCCGGTATCATTTAAAATTCAACCTGAAGCACAAAAAATTATCGATAAATATAAAGGTGAAAATTACCTGCTCTCGCCGATGGATAACTACAATAATTACATTAACTTTGAACACAAAATCAATAAATTTTTAAAAAAGATTTTTCCATATATTTCAATCTATTGGGCGAGGCATTCGTGGGCAACAATTGCCGCCGAAATTGATATTCCCGACACTATTATTGACCTTGCACTTGGGCATAAAGTACAAGGAATGAAAGAAATTTACATAAATCGTAACAGGAAAAAAATTGACGAGGCAAATAGAAAAGTTATTGATTATGTTTTAAATTTTTGAATGAAAGCAATTTACAAACCGCACTGCTCACTAACAATTATTCTATTTCATAAAAATAGCCGATAACAAGCTCGTTGCCGTCGTGAGTAATTTTGCGCTCAAAACGTTGTGCAACAAATTTTTTATTATTAATCAAAAAGATATTATATAATTTACAAAAAATATTTACACAAATAAATGTCATAAAGTATTAATATTCAATAAAATACAAATACATTATGTGTAACTTCCAATTACGATTTATATAATTAGACATTTATCGTATAATTATTTGACAAGAGCCTGAAATGTTAAAAAGCCCATGTAAGCGGGCTTTTTTGTATATAAACGTTAAATATATGCGTTTTTTAGTTAAATTATGTAAAATTTCAATTAGAAAATTTGTCGCTAAAGCGGCTTTGTACCCCCCAAAAGGTCAATTTAAAAATTGAAAGTGTTTTTTACCCACCCTGAAAATCAAAGGAAAAAATTTTTAGCCACAGGAAAAATTTTAGAGCATAAAAAAACCCGCCGAAAAAGGCGGGAGGCAGCAATTTTGTAATTAATAATAAAACAATGAAAATCAGAGTTTTATTGCTGCCAATTCGTTTCCTAATGAATGTAATGTATTTTCAATTTTACCGATTTGATTATCTGATATATAAGTGTTACCCATTCTGTATTGGCGCATTAAAGATGGATTAATACCGGCTTTACGTGCAAATTGGGAAACATTTATCCAACTGTAATAATCAAACATGGACGCAATATCGTACTTGTAAACAAATTCAATATCTTTCAATTCATCTGGTAATTCAATTCCATCTTCTTTATAAAATTGAAAAATTTCTTTTACTGAATTTTCAAAGTCGGCTTTTGCTTCTTCTACCGTATCTCCTACTCCAATAATTGTAGTGTTAACATCCGGTGTGAAAATTCCAAAAGTACCGTCTTTTCCCCTCTCAATCAATGCTATTGTTACCATAATTTATTCTATTTTTTTTAAGCAGATAGGGCTCAAAACCCTATCTGCTTTTTAAGTTTATAATACAATCCTGTCCTAACTTCCTGCGAATCATGACGCTCTATATCAATCGGATAATCTTTATCTTTATGTCGGTAAATATCGTGATTTCCTCCACGCCGATAAAGTTCCCATCCATTTTTTTCTGCAATTTTTCTTAATTCCGACCATTTCATTATTATTATTTTTTTTATTATTAATTACACTGCAAAGATATAACATTTTTGTTATATCTCAAAATGTTTTCCTAAAAAACTATATTTTTAACTAAATTTTAACATTTGTGTAAAAAAAGTAGGTAGTTTCAACCTCATAATGCAACTATTCGTTTTGCAAATGTAGGAAAAAATTTCTTTTGGTGAATAAAAATTTAATTTTGCTCTCGGTCTATTATTAATGTTATAATGTATCTGTTTGATTTGATGATAGTTAAGCGTGTCAAAATCCGTTTTTTTCGGTATGTATTGCCTGACAAGTTTGTTATTAACCTGAGTTTTGGATAAGCGATAGCCCCTTAGGGCTTGCATATCAATAGAATACAATTCCAAACGACAAATCTTGTCCGTTAGGACATTCACAATGAAAGCCCTACGGGCTAAATATGGTCTGAAATATTATATTTTCTATTGATATTTAT
>WQYU01000061.1 GCA_009781075.1 Paludibacter sp.
AAGTGAATAAATCCCCTAAATTACAGGTTAAAATTCAAGTCCAAAAATCAAAGAACACCTATATATTATTGTATATTAATTTATTACAAACATATTTTAGAAATCAACGCACTGACAGTAATTCGTAATGATTTTTTTGTATTAAAAAAAGTTGTACTTTTGCATTTTGTAACATATATCACTAAATAAACAGTTAGAACAATTTTATTTTATATTATTGATTATCTTTTTTTGGTCGTGTTTTTTTAGTTGAAAAATTTTTGCGCAAAGGAAGCATTTTTTTATGTATTTTTGTAATGCTCTGTTACGATTTGCAGATGACTCTAATAAGCATAAAATCGCAATGTATATCAAGGAGTACCACTCCAAATTTGAAGCGAAAATATAAAAAAAAATTATCCGAATAATAACATAGGAAAAATTTATATTATCTTTTTTACAACAATTTGAACATGAGTAATATAGCCCAGACGCCGTTGATGAGGCAATACAATTCGTTTAAGCAAAAATATCCCGATGCAATTTTGCTGTTTCGGTGCGGTGATTTTTATGAGACATTTTCCGAAGATGCTATTATCGCCTCAGCAATTTTGGGAATTACGCTGACCCGACGTGCAAACGGTACGGCTGCGAGCATTGAACTTGCCGGGTTCCCTCATCACGCCATTGATAATTATTTACCGAAACTTGTACGTGCCGGCAAGCGCGTTGCTATTTGCGACCAACTTGAAGACCCCAAATTTGCCAAAGGAATTGTTAAACGTGGTGTAACAGAAGTTGTTACACCCGGCGTTTCGTACTCGGATACAACGCTAAATCATCGTGAGAACAACTTTGTGGCAGCTGTTTTTATGCAAAAAACGGTTATCGGTGTGGCTTTTTTAGATATTTCGACAGGAGAATTTCTTGTTGCCGAAGGGACGGCAGAATATGTTGATAAATTGCTTAGCAGTTTTGCTGCAAAGGAGGTGCTTTTTGATAGAAACAAGCGGCAAGAGTTTGAAAATCAATTTGGTATAAAATATGTTTCTTATCCGTTAGATGATTGGGTTTTTACTCCTCAAAGCGCACAAGAACGGCTTTTGAAACAATTTGAAACCCGAACTTTGAAAGGTTTTGGGGTGGAAAATCTGTTACTTGGAACAACGGCGGCAGGTGCAATTTTACATTATTTGGATATAACGCAACACACTCAAACAGGGCATATTACACAACTTAGCCGAATTGAGGAAGAAAAATATGTTTGGTTAGATAAATTTACGATTCGTAATCTTGAACTTTTTACATCTATCAACGAAGACGGGAAATCGCTTGCAGAAGTATTAGACCGCACAATTTCACCAATGGGAGCGCGTCTGCTCAAACGCTGGATTGCATTCCCGTTGAAAGAACAGAAACCGATTGAAGAACGTTTGGATGTTGTTGAATATTTTTTTAGAAATAAAGAGAACAAACAACTTTTTGAACAAAATATCGCTCTGATTGGCGATGTGGAAAGAATCATTTCGAAAGTTGCAGTCGGGCGGATAAATCCGCGCGAGGTAATGCAACTCAAAGTGGCTTTACAGGCAATAAACCCAATAAAAAAACAATGTTTGGAAAGCGAAAACAAAACTTTGCGCAAAATTGGCGACCAACTTAATCCGTGTTCTTTAATTGCAAAAAAAATAGAAAAAGAACTTGCACAGGAGCCTCCAACGGCAGTTAACAAAGGGAATGTTTTTCGTAAAAATGTGGATGCAGAACTCGATGAATTGCGGCAGATGCAACAAAGCGGCAGGCAGTTTTTACAACAAATTCAAGACCGCGAGACCCGAAAAACAGGAATTCCTTCCCTAAAAATTGATTATAACAAGGTTTTCGGATATTATCTCGAAGTAACAAATACGCACAAAAACCGCGTCCCTGCCGACTGGATTCGCAAACAAACGCTCACTAATGCAGAACGTTACATCACTCCCGAATTAAAAGATTACGAAGAAAAAATACTTGGTGCAGAAGAAAAAATCCTCGCTATCGAAACACGACTATTTTCCGAATTGGTTCAAAGTTTGACAGATTATGTCGCTGCTATTCAATTAGATGCAAACCTGATAGCACAACTCGACTGTTTGCTTTCGTTCACAAAAATTGCAGCCGAAAATAAATATATTCGCCCCGAAATTAATCAAACCAAAACTATAGAAATATCAGGCGGACGGCATCCTGTAATAGAAAAACAACTTCCTGTAGGCGAAAATTATATTGAAAATGATGTATTTCTTGATGACAATACGCAGCAAATAATTATTCTGACCGGTCCTAATATGGTTGGGAAATCGGCATATCTGAGGCAAGTGGCTCTTATTGTGTTGATGGCGCAGATTGGAAGTTTTGTCCCTGCAGATGCAGCAAAAATAGGTTTGGTTGATAAAATTTTTACTCGCGTCGGAGCAAGCGATAATATTTCAGCCGGAGAATCGACTTTTATGGTTGAAATGAATGAGGCAGCAAGTATTCTCAACAACCTGACTGACAGAAGTTTGGTGCTTTTTGACGAACTTGGGCGCGGAACAAGTACTTATGACGGGATTTCTATCGCATGGGCGATTGTTGAATATATTCACGAACAACCGCAAAATCGTGCAAAAACCTTATTTGCAACTCATTATCACGAACTTAACGAAATGGAAAAGTCATTTTCCCGTATTAAAAATTTTAATGTTTCGGTAAAAGAAATTGATAATAAGGTGATTTTTTTGAGAAAACTTGTTCGTGGAGGGAGTGAACACAGTTTTGGTATTCACGTTGCTAAAATGGCTGGAATGCCGCAAAGTATAATTCGCCGTTCTGAGCAAATTCTCAAACAACTTGAAGAAGATAACCGTCAGTCAGGAGTTGCAAAACCCGTTAAAGAAATTTCTGCTTCGCGTCAGGGAGTGCAACTTAGTTTTTTCCAACTTGACGACCCTGTCCTCGAACAAATTCGCGACGAAATTAACAATATTAATATCAATGAATTAACTCCATTGGAAGCATTGAACAAATTAAATGAAATAAAAAAGATTGTAACGGGAAAATAACAACATTCAGCAAAAAAATACAAATTACTTAATACAATAAGACAGATACTTATTTTATATGCTATGTTTTTTCGGCTCACCAACGTGATTAACTTAATTTTTAAAGAAATTTATTTTTTAATAATTTGCGCCTTACCAAAAATTGAGGTTCCTATGCAGCCACTTGGCATTTGGATTTGCAGTAATGCTGCCAGCGTAGGTGCAATGTCGGTCGAAAAAACTTCTGTATAAGTTGTGGCGTGCGGAATTTTCCATCCGAAAAATAAAAGCGGAATATGAGTATCGTAAGGATTCCACGATCCATGAGTAGTACCTACACGCGTTGAGCCGGTGTAATAACCTGCCTTGAGAATAAGTTGCACATCACCAGAAAATTCACGATTATATCCGTTTGATATCATCTCTTTTATGCGATCTGGAATAGTTGCCTGCCATACGTTGGTGGCATCTACAACATATTGAAATTCAGGGAAATTACTTAGAAATTCAATTGTCTCCTCTTTTATCTTTGCATAATTCAGATTTGAATTTGTTATTCTTTGAATATCAAAATTCACCTGATAATTATCCAAATTAATTACCAAACTATCGATGTTATTTTTATTTTTCAAAAAATAGTTTAGCGTATCGGCACAAGTATATTGATTCCAATTATTTGCGGAAATTTTATTGTCAATTAAAAATTGGGCGTTATGTGCAACAGCATGATCAGCAGTCAGAAAAACCAGATAATTCCCTTTGCCGACTTTATTGTCAAGGAAATCAAGGAAGTCGCCTAATTCTTTGTCAAGACGCAAATAATTATCTTCAATTTTAATTGAATTTGGACCGAAGCGATGTCCAACATAATCGGGCGAAGAAAAACTTATTGATAAAAAATCGGTAATATTATCAGCGCCGAGTTGTTCGTTTTCAATAGCCAGTCGCACCACGTCAAGTGTCATATTGTTGCCAAAGGGCGTTTCGCAAATCATATTTCCATCTCCGATTTTTTTACCTATTTGTTCTAAATGGATTGGAAATTTGAAATCAAAATTTTTCTTGTCGAATTTCATGTTTTCATAATTGTTGTTATCTGAGGTACTTTGAACATAAGTTTCTATTGGGAAAAGTGGTACCCAGTCCTGATGTACGTATTTTTTCCAAGTTTGTTTTCTGTTATAATCTGTCAACCATTCGGGTAATGTATCTCTGTATTTCGTACTTGTAATCCATTTTTCCGCGTCTTTATCGAACCAGTATGCGGCATCGGCAGTATGCCCAGCAGGGAGAATACTGCCTCTGTCCTTGATGGCAATGCTAATAACTTTAGAACGAAAATTGGTAGCAAATTTCAATTCATCTGTAAGTGTTGTTACTTTAATATTTACCGCAGAATATTTACCACTGTCGGCTTCTTTGTTACCGTTTCCCACACATTTTGCGCTATCGTCCTGGATTGCGTGAATTTCTTTTCCAGTCGATTTAATGAAAAAATCGTTACCGGCAATTCCGTGCAATGAAGGCACTGAACCTGTATAAATTGATGTATGTCCTACTGCAGTAAATGTTGGCAAATAATTAATTGTGGTATTTTCACACGAAAAGCCTTCGTTAATCATTCGGCGAAAGCCACGATTGCCGTACCGGTCGTAAAAACGATAGAGATAATCCCACCTCATCTGGTCAACAACAATACCAACAACGAGTTTTGGTCGTTCCACTCCCTGTGAAAAAGCGCAATTTGCTGCAAATAAAGCAATGACAGCAATAATTATTTTACTTTTTTCTAAAAACATAAAGATAAAATTTTTAATTTTCATATAATCATCAATTTTTTTGTTTATCGAAAAATCTTTTTCTCGAAGGAAAATTTATTTATTATTAAAAAAATTTATCTGCAAAGATAATAAAAAAAATTAACTTTGCAGATAAAAATGAATATAATGTCGAAGCAAAAAATTGCCTTTATAATAAATCCCATTTCGGGTAAAAAAACAAAAAAATTTGTTTGCAAAACAGTAGAAGAAAACCTTAACAGCGAAAAATTTGAATGTGTTTTTGCACATACCGAGTATGGCGGTCATGGTCAACAGTTAGCTCAAGAGTTTGTTAATCAGGATTTTAATATTATTGTAGCAGTTGGAGGCGACGGAACTGTCAATGAAATTGCACAAGTCCTTGCTCACACAAGCACTGCCCTTGGCATTATTCCTACCGGTTCGGGCAATGGGCTTGCGCGTTATTTAAATATTCCTAAAAATTTAATACAGGCGGTGCAGTATATCAATACCGCAACTATTGTTGATGCCGACTATGGGTTACTTAACGAACAATTTTTTTTGTGTACTTGCGGAGCAGGTTTTGATGCATTAGTAAGCAGCGATTTTGCAAATGATACGGTTCGCGGTTTTTCAGGGTATTTAGCGGCTATATTACGACAATTCTTTGCGTGTAAGCCGGAACATTATCAACTGGTTTCTAAAGATTTTAATTTGGATATCAGCGCTTTTATGATAAATTTTGCAAATATTTCTCAATGGGGATATAATGCTTACATTGCCCCAAATGCAGATATTCACGATGGAGAGATGGAAATTACTATTTTGAAAAAATTCCCCGTTTGGGCTGCTCCGCGCATTGCCGCTCAACTCTTCTTAAAAAATATTTCAAAAAATCGTTATGTTAATACATTCACAACCAATGAAGTAACTGTTATTCGTAATCAACATGGATGGTTTCAATTTGACGGGGAACCGTGTAGAATGCCCAAAGAAACAAAAATCAGAATTATTAGAAATGGAATAAAAATATTGGCAAAATCGTGATTTCTTATTAATTTTTTATTAATTTTGCACCTGTTTTTTGCATTTTATTCATAATAAAAATTTTATATCCTATTGAAAATCAAATACAAACAAATATTAACTCCAACCGAAATTATTATAGTTTGTTATATACTGCTCACTGCCATTTATGTTTTAGTGTTTTTTCGTCATATTGAAAGTGCGCCGCAGCGGCTTGCTTATAGAGGTATTTTCCTTTTGATTACGGCACTGCTCGCCTGGCTGACGATTAAAAGCAATAACAAAGTTGTAAAATACATTCGTTACATTTTTCCAGTTTTGCTCATTGTATTTTGGTATCCCGAAACTTCTTATCTTAATGATTGTATTTTTAACAATTTGGATAGATATTTTGCTGATGCCGACCAATTCCTTTTTGGGTGTCAACCGAGTTTGCTTTTCAGTAAAGTGTTTGACCAACGGTTTTTTAGTGAATTAATGGCATTCGGCTATTTTTCCTTTTATTTAACCATTGCATTTACAGTTATTTATTTTTATGTTAAATTTGATAGAAGAATTTACGAAAAAATTTCTTTCATTGTTCTATTTTCGTTTTTTGCGTACTATCTGATATTCATTTTGTTGCCGGTGGAAGGACCGCAATTTTATTTTCCGTGCAACAAAATTCCTGAAGGTTTTCTGTTTTATAAAATGCTGGCAATAGTACAATTTTACGGCGAAAAAAGGACAGGTGCTTTTCCCAGTTCACATATTGGGATATCCCTGATTTTCCTTTTTATTTTTTTCAAATACAACCGCCGAATTTTCTTAATTTTGTTACCGATTTTTGTTATACTTGCTCTATCAACTGTTTATATTAAAGCACATTACATTATTGATGTAATAGCAGGATTTGTAACTGCTCCGCTGTTTTATTATTTGGCTTACAAAGTTTTTGATAAAATGTGGCCAATTTCTTATTCACTACTGGATGTAAATTTTAGTAACAAAAAATAACTGCTAACGGGAAAATATTGAAAATTAAGCGTAGATTAAAATTCCTTTATTTCAAAAGTTCGTACTCAAACAATTTGGGCTGTATAATTTCTTTGTAATACTTTGCAAGTTTGGTTTTTAATGCTATGATTTTTGTATTTTATTAAATGATAAATATTCTTTACTTTGTAAAATATAATTGAATCTGTATATTAAAAGGAAACCCCAAGTTTTTTTGTAGTAAAAAAATGCGTAAATTTGCCGCAAAAAACTTATAGACAAATTGTAGTTGTTTATAATATAATAAGTTAAATAAAATATATTGAGATGCACACAAAAGAAGAAAAATTACAGGAATTTGGGCGATTGTTAGAAATCTTAGACCGCTTGCGCGAAGAATGTCCGTGGGATAAGGAGCAAACTTTCGATTCGTTGCGTTCGCTCACTGTGGAAGAGACTTTTGAACTTGCCGATGCAATTTTTTCAAAAGATATGTTGTTGATTAAAAAAGAGTTAGGTGATGTTTTATTACATGTCCTTTTTTATTCGAAAATTGGAGATGAAAGCGGAGAGTTTGATATTTTAGATGTCTGTAAATCATTGTGCGATAAATTAATATATCGTCATCCTCACGTTTTTGGACAAATTGAAGCGAACAATGCACAAACAGTTTCTCAAAATTGGGAAAAACTCAAATTGAAAGAAAAAGACGGCAATCATTCGGTGCTCGCTGGGGTTCCACGTACTTTGCCTGCACTAATTAAGGCGTACAGAATTCAAGATAAAGCACGCAGTGCAGGTTTTGATTGGGAGCAGCCGCAGCAGGTCTGGGAAAAGGTAAAAGAAGAATTAGGAGAACTGCAAACCGAAATTGATTCAATGAACGCCGATAAAATGGAAGTAGAATTTGGCGACCTGCTTTTTAGCGTAATCAATGCAGCGCGCTTGTATGGGATTAATCCAGAAAACGCTTTGGAGCGCACAAATCGCAAATTTATTAAGCGTTTTAATTATTTGGAAAACAATACATTAACCAAAGGAATTGATTTGAAAAAAATGTCGCTTGCGCAAATGGACAAAATTTGGGAAGAGGCAAAAAATGCTGAATAACAAAATGTTAAGTATTCTCAAACAAAAACTTATTCGTTCGCTGAGGATAAAAAAATTTCGTGACAGCGAGGGACTATTCGTTGCGCAAGGCGTGAAATTGATATGCAACCTTATTAGCGGCGGAATGGATTGTGTATATTTATTTTCAACGAATAAAAATTATATATTTGAAAATAAAGAAGTTATTGAGATTACCGAAAACGAATTAAAAAAAATATCTGACCAAAAAACTCCTCAGGGAGCTTTGGCAGTTTTTAAAATTCCCAAATATGAAATTAATTATAAGAATATAAAAAATGAACTTTCGCTTGCCCTGGACGATGTTCAAGACCCAGGAAATGTAGGAACGATAATTCGGCTTGCCGAGTGGTTTGGAATTTCAAATATTTATTGTTCGCTGGGTTGCGCCGATATTTTTGCGCCAAAAACCGTTCAGGCAACGATGGGAGCACTGGCACGCGTGAAAATTCATCGTGTTAATTTGTACGATTTTTTATCTGTAAATTCCAAAAGTACAACAATTTACGGGACTTTCCTTAATGGCAAAAATATTTATCAAGCCCAACTTTCAAAAACAGGAATTATTGTGATGGGCAATGAAGGAAAAGGCATTTCAGAAACAATTAAACCACTGATAACTGATAAGATAACGATTCCTTCTTTTCAAAAAAATCATCAAGACCCAGAATCTTTGAATGTTGCCATTGCCGCTGCGATTGCCTGCTCCGAATTTTGCAGGCAACACACTGGTTCATAAATAATTAAATGAGCTTGTACGATAAAGTTATTAAGATTTTTTCCCTGCATGAAACCAAACGTAAGTTACATTTCATTTGAATTTATTTAGTCATTCCTTAACAATCATATAACTTATTAACAATTAGTTAAATAGTTGTGAAAAAGTTTGTATATTTTCACCGATTTGCGAATCTTATGACTTCACAAAGCAAATTATGGTTAAAAATTATCAATTATTATTAAGCACATTCAGCCTACGGATTTAGGTAATACTAGTGTCATGTCACGTTTTAAAAGTTGGATAAAGTTTTCTTAGTTTAATCCTGGCATCATCTGTCGTGAAACTCCATTTGATAGTTGCGTTTTTATTATAGAAACCATTTTTAATCCGCTTGATTTCTGTGTGCGTCTCTTTGTACTCTTTAATCCAATCAATACATAATGATTATTGTTTTATGTTAGACAATATTGTTAATAAGTAACCTAATATAGGTTGTTGTAAAATTAGAAAAAAAATTGATATTACTAAATATAATGCCGATTTTTTATATTTTTGAGATTAGACGGGATAATTTTATGCGGAGTTAGGTTTAATAGAATTTTCCATTTCAGTATTAAATTTTTTTGTAAATTTCCCCTATAAATTTTAACGTAAAATTTTTATCAGTCTGTGTGTAATCCCAAAATTTTATCTATATTTGCAGTGTGATATTTTTCCGATATTAATCTAACCTTTAAATGCTTGAGAACATAATTCCGGATATAAAATTTCTTGCGGGTGTCGGTTCCAAACGTGCCGAAATGCTAAAAAAGGAACTCGAAATTGTTACTGCCGATGATTTAATTCGTTATTATCCATATCGTTACGTTGACAGGAGTAGATTTTATTATATTCACGAAATTAACAGCGATACACCTTTTATACAGATTAAAGGGCAAATTCTACGCTTTGAACGGCAAGGAGAAGGGCGTAAGCAACGTCTCGCTGCAATTTTTTCAGACGGACGCTCAACCATTGAACTTGTATGGTTTCAGGGGATAAAATATGCCTTGGACAAACTTAGAACTAATACTAATTATGTGGTTTTTGGGCGTCCAACGCTATTTAACGGCAAATATAACATTGCACACCCTGAAGTTGAACGTCCTGAAGACCTTCCCCCTGCCGAACAAATGGGGTTGCAGCCATATTACAACACAAGCGAAAAAATGAAACATAATTTTCTTAATTCCAAAGCGATACAGAAAATTATGACCAACCTGATGCTGCAACTCCAAGATGTAACAATTCAAGAAACATTAACTTCCGATATTATAAAACAATATTCTTTGATGCCGATAAAACAGGCACTTGTTAATATTCATTTTCCACAGAATGCCGAAAAACTTAAATTTGCGCGTCAACGATTGAAATTTGAAGAACTTTTTTATGTTCAACTATATATTTTACATCAAAATAAACTGCGTGAGCAAAATGTTAAAGGTTTTATTTTCAGCAAAATAGGTGATTTTTTTAATACTTATTATAAAAAATATTTACCTTTTGAATTGACTTCAGCCCAAAAACGAGTGATAAAGGAAATCCGTAGTGATGCAGGTAGTGGCAAACAGATGAATCGTTTGTTGCAGGGCGATGTTGGAAGCGGAAAAACAATAGTCGCACTTTTTGCAATGTTTATGGCGATGGACAACGGCTTTCAGGCAGCGATTATGGCTCCAACTGAAATACTTGCACAGCAGCATTATGATACGATTTCCGAACTTTTGGGAAGGATGAATGTTAATGTTGCCATTTTAACAGGTTCAACTAAACCCAAAGAACGCAAAAAACTTCATAATGCGTTGATTTCAGGAGAATTGCATATCCTTATCGGCACACATGCTTTGATTGAAGATACTGTAAAGTTCAAAAATCTCGGACTTGTAGTTATTGATGAGCAACATCGTTTTGGCGTTGCACAACGGGCGCGTTTGTGGCAAAAGAACACTCAGCCGCCACATGTTCTTGTGATGACCGCAACTCCTATTCCGCGCACGTTGGCAATGACATTGTACGGCGATTTGAGTATTTCGGTTATCGACGAACTGCCGCCGGGACGCAAGCCGATTCAAACGTATCATTATTTTATGAATAAACATCCGGCTCTTAATCAATTTTTAGCAAAACAAATTGCTGCAGGCAGGCAGGTTTATATTGTTTATCCTTTAATAAAAGAATCGGAAAAACTTGATTTACAGAATCTTGAGCATGGGTATGAATATATTTGTGATGCTTTCCCAAATCTGAAAATAGGAAAAGTTCACGGGCAAATGAAACCGCAGGAAAAAGAGGTCGAAATGCAGCGTTTTGTTGGCGGGCTGACGAATATTTTAGTTGCAACGACTGTTATTGAAGTCGGGGTAAATGTTCCAAATGCTTCTGTAATGGTGATTGAAAATGCCGAGCGGTTCGGACTTTCGCAGTTACATCAGTTGCGTGGGCGTGTTGGGCGCGGTGCAGAGCAGTCATTTTGTATTCTTTTGACTGATTATAAAATCGGAGCAGACACACGAAAACGACTTGCTATTATGACCGAAACTAATGATGGTTTTCGTATTGCTGAAGCCGACCTGCAACTGCGTGGACCGGGTGATATGGAAGGAACACAGCAAAGCGGGATGCCTTTTGACTTAAAAATTGCAAATATTGCCCAAGATGGACCAATGCTTGAAATTGTACGTTCTGTTGCACAAAAAGTTTTAGAAAACGACCCTGTACTTTTATCTGAAAAAAACTTAATATTAAAAAATCAATTAAAAAAATTAAAGAAGGAACCTGTAAACTGGGGAATTATTAGTTAAAAATGGTTAAATTTATTGTTAAAAAGCAGTTTTTTTATTAACTTTGCAATTCTATCTATTTTTAATCAAAATTATTTACAAAATGCAATATTTTATATCAAAAAATATATTTTTAATAATAATATCAATTCTTTTATTTTCTGTCTCAAATATTTCTGCACAAAGTAATTTAATCAATCGCATAGAACAGAGTAAAAAAGATTCAACTGGACAAAAACAGCCAAAACAGTCAATAAAACTTTATAATACGAAGAATACCATTAGCGTCGATTCAATTGATTACGATGATGACCTGATGGAAATGCATCCGGCAGATGACCTTTATAACAATATTTGGACACGTGACAGGATAAATCCATACCAAACACCACCTTCGTCTTTGCCTGATTCGGTCTGGATTGAATGTTCAGGATTTCAATTTCCGTTGAAAGATACTTATATTACTTCACGTTTTGGTCCGCGCTGGCGCAGGATGCACTATGGAACGGATTTGAAATTACAGATTGGCGATACAGTTTTTGCTGCCTTTTCAGGCAAGGTACGAATTGTTGATTATGAGGCGCGTGGATATGGAAATTATATTGTTTTACGGCATAATAATGGACTTGAAACAGTTTACGGTCATCTTTCAAAAGTATTAGTAGAAGAAAATCAGGATGTTATTGCGGGTGAGGCAATAGGTCTCGGCGGAAGCACAGGCAGGTCTTACGGAGCACATTTGCATTTTGAATTTCGTTATATGGGCAATGCCTTTGATACAGAACATCTTGTAAATTTTTCAAACAGAATTATTTATAACGAAAATTTACTTATTACAAAAGACCGAATGTTCGGTTATCAGGTTCAAGCACAACGCCAAGCAGTCCAATCCAAATCGAAATATTACACGGTTCGCAGTGGCGATTCAATTTCAAAAGTTGCTGCACGCAACGGCGTTAGCGTTCGCGCAATAACTCGTCTGAACAATGTCACCGCAAATACAAAACTCAAAGCAGGTCAGCGATTGAGAATACGGTAGGAGTTGTTTAAAAAAGATATTTATGTTGTATTATATTTTCCTACGATAAATAATCCGGTCAGAATAAGTACGGCACCAATGGCAGCAATCGGTGTAATAACTTCGTTTAAAACAATAGCCGAACTAATTAGAGTGATCAATGGATTAAAATAAATGTAATTTGTAGGTACAATTGAACCGAGATGTTTTAGGGTTATATTCCATAGTACGAAACATAACAATGAAGCTACCATTCCTAAAAAAATTAAATTTTCTGCAACAACAGGCCTGGTCAATAGTGCCAAATCGGTTTGTAACCTGTTGAACCCAAAAAACGGTATGATCGTCATTAGTCCGTAAAAAAACACTTTGCGCGTAATAAATATAATATGATATTTACTGTCCAACTTTTTTAGTAATATTGTGTAAAAAGCCCAAAGCAAGGCAGCAGAAATACTCAAAAAATCACCTAACGGATTTGATTTAAGTACAAACCTACCATTGAAAATGACGAATGACACTCCTAAAAACGCAATCAATGAACCGACAATCTGCCATTTTTTCAATTTCTCAGTTTTTAAAAACAAACGCGAAAGCAAAGTTGTAATTAACGGGGCAGTGCAAACCAATAATGCAACATTATTTACAAAAGATATTTTAAGAGCTGTATTTTCTGTCAAAAAGTAGCATGAACCACCGGTTATTCCTAAAAGTAAAAAACGAAATTCATCTTTCAAATTTTTGGCAAACAGTGTTTTAGGCGAAATAAACCATATTGCCAAATATGCCATTAAAAAGCGATAGAAGAAGATAGAATCAGGTGAAAGGCAGTTGTTAAGAAGGGTTTTTGTAGATACAAAAGTTGTTCCCCAAACAAAAACGCAAAAAATAGCCAAAATATGGAATAAATATGTCGGTCGGCATTTCATTAAAGAATTTACTTTTTTTGACCGCAAAGATAACCCCTTTTATTTATTTTACAAAAAATGTTTATGGATTGAATTTTTTTGTACTTTTGCAGATTATATAAATCGTAATTGAAAGTTACACATAATGTATTTGTATTTTATTGAATATTAATACTTTATGACATTTATTTGTGTAAATATTTTTTGTAAATTATATAATAAGTCATTATCATAAAAAAATTTATTAGCAATGAAAAACTTAAATATGTTAATAATTACAGTAATGTTTGTTTTTTGCTTGGGTTGCTCATCGAAAAAAACAGTAACGGTTGTCAATTCATGCGATATAACAGGTAAATATTGGAAACTCATTGAGTTGAACGGCGTAAGGGTATCTGCTGAAATAATGCAAACTCCTTATATTATGCTTACTGAAGGGCAAATAAGTGGGGCAGGAGGATGCAATCAGTTCTCCGGAAGTTATACCATAGATAAAAACGCTAATTTTGTGCGTTTTTCTGGAATTATAATGACGCAAAAAGCGTGTTTTGCAGAAAATGTAGACAATGAATTTGCAAAAGTAATAGAAATGACCGATAATTACAGTATTTCTCCTGATGGCAAATATTTAACTCTCAACCGTTTGAAAATGGCACCTCTTGCTGTTTTTGAACTCGGTGATTTTTCAAAGTAAAAATAATAAATTTATGAATAATAAATCTACGGATGAAAATAGGCTGGATTAATAGGTTTTTAAAAAAAATGCGTTTTAAATACCGCGTTTTTATTGTGAATGAGAATTCGTTGGAGCAAACGTGGTCTGCACGTTTGTCGCGCATGTCAGTTTTTCTGTTTCTCTTTGCCTTCGCAATGATAACTTTTGTTATTCTGACGGCGCTTATTTTATATACTCCCGTGCGTTATTATCTTCCTGGTTTTAGCGATTCGGTTGACCGTTCCGAAGTGTTGAAAATTTCGGCAACAGTAGACAGTTTGTCAAAGCAGTTGGAAATGCAGGCAGCTTATTTTGGGATTGTAAAAGGCGCTATCAGCGGTGAGATTAAACCGGATTCAATTCAAATTTCTGATTCGATTCAGTTCATTCATCGTACTGATGAGTTTATTGAAAAACAAAAAAAAATTGAAATTTTTGAAAAAGATTTTGAAAAAGAAAGACAGAGAAATAAATATAATAAACGCCTTAAATAAATGCGGATAATTTCATCAATTCATCATTTGGTTTTACAAATTGAGCCCAATACTGTTTTAAGTCATACCATAGTTCTTGTAATGAACTAAAAAAACGATTATGAGTTA